>NZ_JBDJNT010000009.1:0-153330 GCF_039674525.1 Stenotrophomonas sp. TWI377 | reverse complement strand
CGGGGGGCGGTCTCCTGGTCACCTGGGGCCCCCCTTTCTCCGGCCCGGCGCCCGGCACTACCTCGCGTGGTGGGCGCGGTGCGCCCGCGCCGATTACTTGAACTTGTAGACCACGTTCATGGTGGTCAGCGTGTCGGTCTTGCGCTTGTCTTCGGCGACGTCGCTGTTGTGGCGCGCCTGCCAGCCGGCTTTCAGCGCCAGATGCTCGTTCATGCTCACCGACACGCCGAAATCGTTCTGCGCGAAGGTGTTGTACGAGCCCGACTCGACCAGCAGCGTGTTCACCAGGTCGGTGTTCGGGGTCAGCGTGTACTTGAGATCGAACAGGCCGCGGCCGATCAGGCCGGTGCGGGTCGCGTCGTCTTCGGTGTTGTGGGTGCGGCGCACACCGGGGCCGATCTGCGCATCCATGTAGAAGCGCTCGGCATCGATGATCCGGGTGCCGTAACCCAGACCGAACGAGCTCTGGCGGTCGTAGGTGGCGAAGTCGTCGCGCTCGTAACGCACCGTGGCGGTGATCTGGCGGTGTTCACCCAGCTGCAGCGCGCTGCCGGCACTGCCGGTGTAGCGGTTGGCGGTGGTGTTGCGGCGGCGGATGGTGGTGCCGTCGTCGTTGGTATCGGTGTATTCCGAGCGCGAGCGCAGGCCGAACAGATCCATGCTGTGGACCCAGTCATCGTCGGTGTAGCGCAGGCGCAGACGACCGTTGAAGCTCTCGGTATTGCTGTTGCCGCGGGCCGAGGCAAAGCCCAGTTCACCGCCACTGCCGCTCCAGGGGGAGGTCATCGCCGCCAGTTCGGCAGCGTCCTGTGCATAAACCGCCGGGGCGCAGAGCAGCAGGGGAACAAGCAACGAAACGCGCAGGGACATCAACGGTTCTCCGTGATCGGACAAGGGGGAGGGACAACAAGGGGGGGATGATACTTGATGCGTTCAGCGTCACATTCGGCGACGGGCCCCGGCTTTAGGACCCGTTCGGCCTCGGCCCCTGTTCAGGGAATATCGATGCGCAGTGAGGCGTCGTCGAAGCGCGAATAGGTCACGGTGATCCGGAACGGCTGCCCGTTGGTTTCACCCTTGCGCTCGATCTGCACCGGCAGGCCCTGTGCATTGACCCAGTACAGCAGGCCATCCGGCGCGGCGGTTGCATGGCGCACCTCGTATTTGTGCGCGCGCTGGCCACCGGCGCGGTCCTCGCCAAGATCGCGCACCGTCAGCTGCGCCGGCTCAAGATCGGCCGGCAGCGGATTGCGCCACTGCGCCAGCATCCCTTCGGGCACCGGGATCTGGCGCACTTCGCCGGCACGCTGCAGGAAGAAGGTGCCGCCGACGATGGTCTGCGGGCCATCGTCGGTGATCAGCCGATAGCGGTCCGGGGCCACATAGTCCATCTGTGCCTCCAGGGCGCGCGGGCCCTGCATCTTCATCACCGCGTGGAAGCTGCGCAGCTGGCCGAAGCGCTGGCTGGCCGCCAGCACGGTGGCCACCGGATCGGCGGCCGGTGTCGTCGCCGTCGCGGCAGGCACCGCAGCGGCGGGCGTTTCACTGCGTCCGCAGCCACTGAGCAGCAGGGCGGCGGCGGACAGGGCAAGGGCGGGCAACAGGCGCATGACGGGCGGCAGCAGGCGGTGGGGGCCCCACGATAGCCGAAGATGCAGCCGAAGCCGCCACAACGACGGCGACTCGGACATAATCGGGTCATGGACCGATATGAACGCATCAATGCCCTGCATCGCCTGCTCAAGTCCGCCCGTTACCCGGTAACGGTGGCGGCCCTGCAGGAAAAACTGGAGTGTTCCCGCGCGACTGTCTACCGCGACCTGGCCTTCCTGCGCGATGCGCTGATGGCCCCGGTGGAAGGTGATGGCGAGGCGGGCTTCCGCTACCAGGCCGACGAGAGCGACCGCTTCGAACTGCCGGGGCTGTGGCTCAGCTCGGAAGAACTGCATGCGCTGCTGGCCTCCCAGCACCTGCTCTCGCGCACGGGCGGCGGCGTGCTGTCCTCGGTGCTGGCCCCGCTGCAGCAGCGTATCGAAGGCCTGCTGGCCGCACAGGCCGGCGTCTCGACCTGGCCGGTTGATCGGGTGCGGGTGATTCCGCACCGCGGCCGCAAGTTCGATGAAGCCAGCTTCCGCGCGGTCGCCTCGGCGGTACTGGAGCGCAAGCAGCTGGCCTTCGAGTACCGGGCCCGCTCCACCGATGAGGCGACCCAGCGCACCGTGTCGCCGCAGCGCATGACCCACTATCGCGACAACTGGTACCTGGATGCGTGGGATCACGGTCGCGAAGGCCTGCGCAGCTTCGCGGTGGACCGTATCTACAAGGCGCGCGTGATCGATACCACCGCGCGCGATGTGGATGACACCGAGCTGGACGAACAGCTGGGCGCCAGCTACGGCATCTTCTCCGGGCCGCCCAAGGGCTGGGCCACCATCGTGTTCAGTGCCAAGGCTGCGCGCTGGGTGGCCGATGAGCATTGGCATTCCAAGCAGCAGGGCCGCTTCCTGCCCGATGGCCGCTATGAGCTGAAGCTGCCTTACAGCGTCTCGCGCGAACTGCTGATGGACGTGCTGCACTACGGCTCGGATGCGGAAATCGTCGAGCCGGTGATGCTGCGCGAGCAGGCCAAGGCGCTGCTGGCACTGGCGCTGACCAGTTACGAGTAAGCCGGCCGGGCCGGCATCGGCTCATGCCGTGGGGTCATATGCCCCGGATTCCGCAAGGGCCGGGGCGTGCGGTATCGTGGGGCGTTGCTGCCCTTATGGATCCCGCTGCCCCCATGAAAAAGTACCTTCTGCTCCCGTTGCTTGCCGCTTCGCTGGCCCTGGCCGCCTGTGGCAAGCCGGCCAATGATTCCAAGAAGCTGGTGGTTGCCGCCACCGCGGTGCCGCACGCCGAGATCCTCGCCGTGGTCAAGCCGATCCTGGAAAAGGAAGGCCTGACCCTGGACGTGCGCGTCTTCAATGACTACGTGCAGCCCAACGACCAGCTGGTGCAGAAGCAGGTTGACGTGAACTACTTCCAGACCGAGCCCTATCTGGACGCCTACAACCGGGACCGCAAGACCGGCCTGGTCAAGGTGATCGGCGTGCATATCGAGCCCTTCGGTGCCTATTCGCGCCGCTTCACGTCGCTTGATGCGCTGCCCAACGGCGCCGACGTGGTGATCCCCAACGACCCGAGCAACAACAGCCGCGCGCTGATCCTGCTGCACAAGGCTGGCGTGATCACGCTCAAGGACCCGACCAATGCGTTGGCGACCCAGCGCGACATCATCGCCAACCCGAAGCAGCTCAAGTTCCGCGAGCTGGATTCGGCGATGCTGCCGCGCGTGCTGGACCAGGTCGATCTGGCCCTGATCAACACCAACTACGCGCTGGATGCCGGGCTCAACCCGACCCAGGATGCGCTGGCGATCGAAAGCAAGGATTCGCCGTACGTGAACTTCCTCGTTGCCCGCCCGGACAACAAGGACGATGCCCGCGTGCAGCAGCTGGCCAAGGCCCTGACCGGCCCGGAAGTGAAGGCTTTCATCGCCGAGAAGTACAAGGGCGCGGTCCTCCCGGCATTCTGACCGGCACCCACGGTAGAGCCACGCCATGCGTGGCTGGCCGCGCCCACGCGGCAATGATCGCCGACGCGGGCGTCACCCCACGCGGAAGCCCATCGTCGCCTCCACCGCCTGCTGCCAGCCGCTGTACAGCGCCTCGCGCTGGTCCACCGGCATCTGCGGGGTGAAGCGGCGGTCCACCGCCCATTGTTCGGCGATCTCCGCCCGGCTACGCCAGAACCCGGTGGCCAGCCCGGCCAGGTAGGCGGCGCCCAGCGCGGTGGTTTCGGCCACCTGCGGGCGCAGCACCGGCACGCCCAGGATGTCGCTCTGGAACTGCGCCATGAAGTCGTTGGCGATCGCGCCACCATCGGCGCGCAGTTCCTTCAGTTCGATCCCCGCATCGGCCTGCATCGCCGCCAGCACGTCGCGGGTCTGGTACGCCATCGATTCCACCGCTGCGCGGATGAAGTGCTCCTTGGTGGTGCCGCGGGTCAGCCCGAACATCGCGCCGCGCACATCGCTGCGCCAGTACGGCGCCCCAAGCCCCACGAACGCGGGCACCAGGTACACGCCGCCATTGTCCGCGGCACGCTCGGCGTAGGCTTGGCAATCGCTGGATTTGCCGAACATGCGCAGCCCGTCGCGCAGCCACTGCACGACCGAACCGGCGACGAAGATCGAGCCTTCCAGCGCGTACTCCACACGTCCATCAATGCCCCACGCGATGGTGGTCAGCAGGCCGTTCTCGGACACCACCGCCTTCTCGCCGGTATTCATCAGCATGAAGCAGCCGGTGCCGTAGGTGTTCTTGGCCATGCCCGGCTCGAAGCAGGCCTGGCCGAACAGCGCGGCCTGCTGGTCGCCGGCGATGCCGGCAATGGGCAGGTGCTGGTCGAAGAAGAACTGTGCCTGGGTGGTGGCATACACCTCGCTGGAACTGCGCACCTGCGGCAGCATCGCGCGCGGGATGTTGAACAGCGCCAGCAGTTCATCGTCCCACTGCAGCGCATGGATATCGAACAGCAGCGTGCGCGCGGCATTGGTGACATCGGTGACGTGCGCCTGGCCGCCACTGAGGTTCCAGATCAGCCAGCTGTCGATGGTGCCGAACAGCAGCTCGCCGCGTTCAGCACGTGCCTGCGCGCCGTCGACGTGGTCGAGGATCCAGCGGATCTTGGTCGCCGAAAAGTAGGCATCGATCAACAGCCCGGTCTTGCGCCGGATCAGCGGCTCGTGGCCATCGGCCTTGAGCTGTTCGCAGATCGCATGGCTCTGCCGCGACTGCCACACCACGGCGTTGTGGACCGGCTGGCCGGTAGCCTTGTCCCAGACCACCGTGGTCTCGCGCTGGTTGGTGATGCCGATGCCGGCGATTGTGCGCGGGTCCACCTGGTAGCGGTTCAACAGCTCGGTGATCGTGGTGTACACGCTGGTCAGGATCTCGCGTGGGTCATGCTCGACCCAGCCCGGCTGCGGGAAGATCTGGGTGAACTCGCGTTGCGCGCTGCCGGCGACGCGCCCGGCATGATCGAACAGGATGGCGCGCGAACTGGTCGTGCCCTGGTCGATGGCGAGCACGTAGTGCTTGTCCATGGTCTGCTCCGTGGAAATCGATGCCGTGAGGCGTGACAGGCGTACAGCCTACGGCATCGAAACACGCGCCTGCAGGGTGGCGGACAACGCCTCGCGCTGCGCAGCGTCCACGCGCAAGCCCAGGTGGCTGCGGCGCCACAGCACGTCGTCGGCGGTGTGGGCCCATTCGTGCGCGATGAGGTAGTCCAGTTCGCGGTCGTAGAGGCCGCCGCCGTGGTCCTGGCCCAGCGCGTCGAGTGTCTGTGCGCCGGCGAGCAGCCCGACCGCACGGGTGCCGTAGCTGCTGGCCAGGCGCTGCAGCAGGGCAGGGGGCAGGCGAGGGTGGTCACGCTGCAGCGCCTCGGCCATTTCAGCGGCCGTGCCGCCATCGCCCCCCGGCAACGGTGGCCCACCGGCGGTCCACGCCGCGCCCATCTCCGGCAGCGCGGGTGAGAGCCGCCCCAGCGCTTCCTCGGCCAGTGCGCGGTAGGTGGTGAGCTTGCCGCCCAGTACGCTCAGCAGCGGGGCGCCGCCCGCATCCAGCTCCAGCCGGTAGTCGCGCGTGACCCGCGATGCATCGCGGTGATGATCGGCCAACAGGGGGCGCACCCCGCTGTAGCGCCAGACGATGTCCTCGGCGCGCACTGGAACGCGCACGAACCGGTTCACCGCCTCGAGCAGATAGGTCTGTTCGTCGGCGCGGGGCTGCACCTGTGCCGGGTCGCCGTCGTAGTCGGTATCGGTGGTACCGATCAGGGTGAAGTCCTGTTCGAACGGAATCGCGAACACCACCCGCTGGTCGGGTTGCTGGAACAGGTATGCACTGTCATGGGCGAACAGGCGCGGCACCACCAGGTGGCTGCCCTGCACCAGCCGCACTCCCAACGGGGCATCGAGTCCCGCCCGTTCCAGCACGGTACCGGCCCACGGTCCACTGGCATTGACCACGCAGCGGGCGCGGACGCGCTGCACGTCGCCGTTGGCGGTGCGCAGTACGGCCCACCAGTGATCGCGGTGGCGGATCAATTGTTCGCAGCGGGTGCGCGTGCGGATCTGCGCGCCGCGTGCATGTGCATCGAGCGCGTTGAGCACCACCAGCCGGGCATCGTTGACGCGCGCATCGGCGTAGGTGAAGCCGGTCCGGTAGGCGGGCTGCAATGCAGCGCCGCTCGGATCACGCCGCAGGTCGATGCGCTGCGAGGGCGGGAAATGGGGATTGGCGTGACCCAGGTGGTCGTAGAGCCACAGCCCCGCGCGCAGCATCCACGCCGGGCGCAGATGGCGCACATGCGGCAGCACGAAGCGGGTCGGGGCGATCAGATGCGGTGCAAGCTGGCGCAGCGTTTCGCGCTCGTTGAGCGCCTTGCGCACCAGTGCGAATTCGCCCTGCTGCAGGTAGCGCAGGCCGCCATGGATCAGCTTGGTGCTGGCGCTGGAGGTATGCGCGGCCAGGTCATCCTGCTCGCACAGGCAGACCGACAGGCCGCGTCCCGCTGCGTCGCGGGCGATGCCGGCGCCATTGATGCCGCCGCCCACCACCAGCACGTCGAAGGATTCGCTCATCGGCTCCCCGGGGCGGACCGGTCGGGTCCATCGTTACCCGAGTGTCGACCACAAGCCGGCAACGCCCGATGAAAGTGGCGGGCCCCACAACGACAACGGGCCCGCGAGGGGCCCGTTGTGCGTACTGCGTGGAAGCGGAACGGCGTGCTTAGAAGCGCGCGCCGATGCCGAAGCCCACGGTCCACGGATCCAGCTTGGCCTTGTCGCCGGTGCCTTCACCGTTGACGGTCAGCTCCGGGCGCGAATGCATGTAGCGGGCATCGGCACGGGCGAACCAGGTGCTGTTGATGTTCATGTCCACGCCGACGGTGCCGATCGCGCCCTTGGCGGTCTTGACGCCGATGTGGCCGATGTCGCTGGCGAGCTCTTCATTGCTGAAGTTGGACTCGTAGTAACCGGCGCCCACGAACGGACGGAACACGTTGTCGGCCTGGCCGAAGTGATACTGGCCGCTCAACGCGATCGGCTGCTGCTCGACCGTGCCCAGGCGGGCGCCATCGGTGCCGCGCACGCGGTGATCGAACTTGTCGGCTGCGCCCCACAGTTCCACGGCCCAGTTGTCGTTGATGTAGTAGCTGAAGCTCAGGGTCGGGGCCGGGCCGCCGTCCACCTTGCGCACGCCATCGAGCGGATCGTTCTTCGGCTGCAGCAGCGACACGCCGCCGACCACGGCGAAGTGCTTGCCAGAAGCGGTATCAACAGTGCTGTCCTGCGCGAAAGCAGCCGGCGCAAAAGCAAGAGCAGTCAGGGTAGCCAGGGTCAGGGTACGGATGGAGCGCATGGGGGAATCTCCTCAGGATGTTTTTGTTCTGGGCCCCGGTGTTGTGGGGCGAGGCAACCGTAGTCCCCGCAATATGAATCGCATCCGACGCACGTTAAAATTTAGTTGTTTCCATTCAGCGATCAGTGCAAAACCGCTGTATTTACGGGCGATGATGCGATGCCTGACATTCATTCATCTGGTGATGGTGTGATGGAAACCACAACGTGCATCGGCTTCCCTGCGCAGCTCAACGCCGAGTGCCGCGTGCTGATACTCGGCTCGATGCCGGGCGTGGCATCGCTGCAGGCTGAGCAGTACTACGCCCATCCGCGCAATCGCTTCTGGCCGTTGATGGGCGTGCTGTGCGGGATCGACACGACGCTTCCCTATCCGGATCGCGTGCGCGCATTGAACGCGCGCGGTGTGGGCGTGTGGGATGTGATCGGGCAGTGCGAGCGACGCGGCAGCCTGGATGCGTCGATCGTGCGCGGCAGTGAAGTGCCCAATGCGCTGGGTGCACTGATCGAGGGACGGCCTGCGCTGCGCGCGATCGCCTGCAATGGCGGCACCGCGTACCGGGCGTTCCAGCGTTTCATCGTGCCGGCGCTGCTTGATGCCGCGCGCGAGGTGCCGGTCTGGTCGCTGCCCTCCACCAGCCCGGCCAACGCGGCCTGGCCGTTGCCCCGGCTGGTGGAGGCATGGCAGCCGCTGGCCGATGCCATCCGGCTTTGAGGCGGGGACAGCACCGGACAATACGGTACCGACTGGAAAATTCCGCTTTGCACTGTGCCAAGCCCAATCCGGCCAAAGCAGATGCCTGCAACAGCCTGTCCCGGGACAGCAGCGCTGAAAATTCGCCAAGCTGGTTGGCGCTGGCGCGCGAAGCCCCCACAATAGGCGATTCCCTACACCAGATTGCCGGAGTTTTCCCCATGGCCGAAATCAAGGAAGCACTTGTCCCCGATATCGGTGACTACAGCGATATCCCGGTAATCGAGGTGCTGGTCGCCGTTGGAGATACCGTCAAGAAAGACCAGGGTCTGGTGACGCTGGAATCGGACAAGGCCACGATGGAAGTGCCGTCCTCGGTGGCCGGTATCGTCAAGGAAATCAAGGTCAAGATTGGCGACAACCTCTCCGAGGGCAAGCTCGTGGCCCTGATCGAAGTCAGCGAAGCGGCCGCCGCGCCGGCCGCTGCTGCTGCGCCGGCCCCTGCTGCCAAGGCCGAAGCCGCCGAGACCGCGACCAAGGTCGAGCCGGTCGCCACCCCGGCCGAGCCGGACAAGCTGGCCGCCCGTGATATCGAACAGTCCGCCGCCAAGCCGACCCAGCCGGCCCCGGCCGCCGCTGCCCCGTCGGGTGGCTCGCCGACCAGCCCGCCGGTGGCCTTCAACGCCGACAGCGTGCTGCCGCAGAAGGTGCCCTACGCTTCGCCGGCCGTGCGCGTGTTCGCCCGCGAGCTGGGCGTGGACCTGAACCAGCTGAGCGGCACCGAGAAGGGCGGGCGCATCACCAAGTCCGACGTGCAGAAGTTCGTCAAGTCGGCCCTGACCGGCGGCGGCGCTGCCACCGGCGGTACCGTGGCGGCCGGTGGCGGTCTGAACCTGCTGCCCTGGCCGAAGGTCGACTTCAGCAAGTTCGGTGAGGTCGAGGTCCAGCCGCTGTCCCGGATCAAGAAGATCTCCGGCGCGAACCTGGCCCGCAACTGGGCGATGATTCCGCATGTCACCCAATTCGAGCAGGCCGACATCACCGAGCTGGAAGCCCTGCGCGTGGCGCTGAACAAGGAAAATGAGAAGGCCGGCATCAAGCTGACCATGCTCGCCTTCCTGGTCAAGGCCAGCGCCGCGGCGCTGAAGAAGTTCCCGGAGTTCAACGCCTCGCTGGATGCCAGCGGCGAGAACCTGACCCTGAAGAAGTACTTCAACATCGGTTTCGCGGCCGATACGCCGAGCGGCCTGGTCGTGCCGGTGATCCGCGACGTCGACAAGAAGGGTGTGGTGCAGATCGCGCAGGAATCCGGCGAACTGGCCAAGAAGGCCCGCGACGGCAAGCTCGGCCCGGCCGACATGAGCGGTGGCTGCTTCTCGATCAGCTCGCTGGGCGGCATCGGTGGCACGGCGTTCACCCCGATCGTCAATGCACCGGAAGTGGCCATCCTGGGCGTGTCCAAGTCGTCGATCCAGCCGGTCTGGAATGGCAAGGAGTTCGCCCCGAAGCTGATGCTGCCGCTGTCGCTGAGCTATGACCACCGCGTCATCGACGGCGCGCTGGCCGCCCGCTTCACCACCTACCTCTCGCAGGTGCTGGCCGACATGCGGCGCGTCCTGCTGTGAAGCAGGGCCTGGTCCTGGCCGGGCTGCTGATGGCGCTGCCGATGGCGCAGGCGGGCGCGCGCGAATGCGCGTCCGACCTGGGCCATGGCTGGCCACCGGCGGTCGGCAACTATGGCCAGGCAGTGGAAACCCTGTTCGACGGCACGGTGCAGCCTGCGCTGTCGCTGGTGAGCCTGCCCAGGAGTGGCGTGGAAACCGGCGTCGCCTTGTTGCCCGCTCCCCAGGACCAGGCATGGACCCTGCGCTACAGCCGGGCCGACAAGCGCGTCTACACCTGGAACAGCGGTGCCCGCCAGGGCGGCGTGGAACTGCGCTTGGACCAGGAACCGGACCAGTACCAGGTCAGCATCCCGGCACTGTTGGCGCAGCGTTTGCTGCACAGCTGGCAGGCCGCATTGGCCGCGCAGGTACCGGGCGACCGCAAGGCGCCGGTGCTGGAGGGTGACGTGCTGTCCTTCACCGTGGATGGCCAGCGATACAGCGGCACCCGGCCGGCGTGCGGTGCGGGCCGGCTGATGATGAAACAGGTGGCGCTGCTGATCGAAGCCAGCGACACCAAGGAAAAGAAGCTCGACCGTCGCTGGAAAGATCTGGACGAGTCGCTCGACGAACTGCAGCAACTGCTCGGCGGCAAGGCCGGCTGAGCACCAGGAGAACACGAATGGCCGCAATTGAAATCAAGGTTCCCGACATCGGCGATTACAGCGGTGTGCCGGTGATCGAACTGCTGGTCGCCGTGGGTGACACGGTGAAGAAGGACCAGGGTCTGGTCACGCTGGAATCGGACAAGGCAACGCTGGAAGTGCCGTCTTCGGCCGCCGGTGTGGTCAAGGAAATCAAGGTCAAGCTCGGCGACAACCTCTCCGAAGGCGACGTCGTGCTGCTGCTGGAAGCCGAAGGCGAGGCCGCTGCGCCTGCCAAGGCCGAAGCACCCAAGGCCGAGGCCGCCCCGGCCAGCAAGCCGCCGGTGACCCCGTCGCATCGCGCCCCGGCCGAACCGGCCGCGCCGCAGCCGGCGCTCTCGTCGGGCAAGCCGGCCGATATCGAGTGCAAGATGGTGGTGCTGGGCGCAGGCCCGGGCGGTTACACCGCCGCCTTCCGTTCGGCCGATCTGGGCGTGGATACCGTGCTGATCGAGCGCTACGCCAGCCTCGGCGGCGTCTGCCTCAACGTGGGCTGCATCCCGTCCAAGGCGCTGCTGCATGCTGCCGCGGTGATCGACGAAGTGGCCCACGCCGGTGATTTCGGCGTGGAGTTCGGCAAGCCGACCATCACCCTGGACAAGCTGCGCGGCTACAAGGAAAAGGTGGTCACCCAGCTGACCAAGGGCCTGGCCGGCATGGCCAAGCAGCGCAAGGTGCGCACCGTGCAGGGCCTGGCCAGGTTCGTCTCGGCCAATGAGCTGGAGATCGTCGGCGACGACGGCAAGACCCAGCTGCTGCGCTTCGAACAGTGCATCATCGCGGCCGGTTCGCAGGCGGTGAAGCTGCCGAACTTCCCGTGGGACGACAAGCGCGTCATGGATTCCACCGATGCACTGGAACTGGCCGAGGTGCCGGGTTCGCTGCTGGTGGTCGGTGGCGGCATCATCGGCCTGGAAATGGCGACGGTGTATGCGGCGCTGGGCAGCAAGGTGACCGTGGTCGAGTTCATGGACCAGCTGATGCCGGGCGCCGACAAGGACCTGGTCAAGCCGCTGGCCGATCGCCTGAAGAAGCAGGGCGTGGAGGTCCACCTGAAGACCAAGGCGACCGACGTCAAGGCCGACAAGGCCGGCATCACCGTGTCCTTCGAAGCCGCGGTGGAAGGCGAAAAGCCGGGTCTGGACGCCAGCACCTTCGACCGCGTGCTGGTCGCGGTGGGCCGCTCGCCGAACGGCAAGAAGATCGACGCCGAGAAGGCCGGCGTGCAGGTCACCGACCGTGGCTTCATTCCGGCCGACCGCCAGATGCGCACCAACGTGCCGCACATCTTTGCGATCGGCGACATCGTCGGCAACCCGATGCTGGCCCACAAGGCCACGCACGAGGGCAAGCTGGCCGCGGAAGTGGCTGCCGGCGAGAAGAAGGAATGGGTGGCGCGCGTGATTCCGTCGGTGGCCTACACCAATCCGGAAATCGCGTGGGTCGGCGTGACCGAAACCGAAGCCAAGGCCAAGGGCCTGAAGGTTGGCGTGGCCAAGTTCCCGTGGGCCGCCAGCGGCCGCGCGATCGGCATCGGCCGTACCGAAGGCTTCACCAAGCTGATCTTCGACGAAGAGACCCACCGCATCATCGGTGGTGCGATCGTCGGCGTGCATGCCGGTGACCTGCTGGCCGAGATCGGCCTGGCGATCGAGATGGGTGCGGAGGCCGAAGACATCGGCCACACCATCCACGCCCATCCGACGCTGAGCGAATCGGTGGCGATGGCGGCGGAAATCTACGACGGTACGATCACCGATCTGTACATGCCGAAGAAGAAGTAATCGGCGGTCACCGCCCTGGGTGGTGGCTCCGGTTCAACGAAAAACCCCGGCGAAAGTCGGGGTTTTTTGTTGCTGAAGCTGAGGCTGGCGAAGCAGCATCTCTTGGCGCCGCTTCGCTGCACAGGCCGGGGCAGCGAGCGCCCGACGCCCAAACAACCCGCAGTTGCTCCCCAAAACAAAGCGCAAAAAAACGCGGCCCCCGATATCCCGGAGGCCGCGCTTGGAGAGAGGTAGTGCGAAGGGCTTAGAAGACGAAGCTGACGCCTGCCACCGGACCCTTGAACTCCTGCTTCAGACCGATCGTGCCATCGCTGCCGCTCTGGTCCACGTCGAGCTTGAACCAGTCGTAGCCGGCGAACACGCCGAAGTTCTTGGTGAAGCGGTAATCGACGATCGCATTGGCGCGGCTCAGATCACCGTCGTAATCGTCGAAGTTGCCCCACTTGGTGTTCAGGTACTGGCCCTGGAACGTGATCATCCACTTCTCGGACGGGGTGAAGCTCAGGCGTGCACCGACCACCGGCGCCACGCCGTCGGCCTTCTCGTCCAGGAACTCGCCCTGATACAGGTCGCCGACATCGGCGTAGGCCTTGGTGCTGACCTTGGCGTACTCGGCACCCAGCTGCAGGCCGAGGTCGAACTTCTCGGTGTCCACCACCGAGTAGTCGTACACCAGGCTGGCGACCTGGTACTTCAGCTCACCCTTGATGAAGCTGCCGGCCGGCACAGTGGTATCGCCGAAGCTCACACCCTGGTCGAGGGTCTCGCGGCGATCCTTGTCGTACTTGAAGTAGTTGAACAGCAGGCGCTGGCGGTTGCTGATACGGAACATGCCGTCAATGCGCGGCTCCCATTCCTTGCCGCCGAGGCCGAAATCTTCGGAGAAGCCAACGTCCTGACCCGCGATGTTGGTATTGCCACGGATCGTGTTGTCCGAATCGATCTGCATCGCACCCAGGCGCAGGGCGAAGCGGTCATCGCCTTCGGCGGCGTGGGACGGAGCGGCGTAGGAGAGTGCGGCCAGAGCGACTGGCACGGCAAGCAGGGAGAGCATCGGGCGCATCGGGGGTCCTTGCGGTGGTTCTAGTGATGTGCCGTCACATTGCCCACTGCGACGTCCACCATTCGTGAAGGTATGGTGGACGCAGTGTGTACCGTTCATGCATGCCGGGGGGCCGCAGGTCCGCGCGGTGGCCGCTTTCGGGTGCAAGCACCGTTCAGGACGGGCCCCGATTGAACTGGCCCTGGATCCTTCCGCCCGCACCGCTAAAAGAGGGTGGCCCCGGAGAGGGCTTCGGGGCCACCCTGTACTGGCCTGCGCGTGGGACGCCGACGAGGATTCAACGGCAGGCTGATGACTCTGACCGGGGCGTGCGACCAAAGTTCAACATGTTGCACTGCCACATCGGGCGCCCCTTTGCGCAGTGGGATTGGCCCGGAGGTGGAACAGGTTTCCACAAGCCCCCAACGGCGGGCTTACATCCGGGATGAACAGGCAGCGGTTGTCTCTCAAATTGTCCCATTGCTATAATTTGGCGGCTCGACGAGGCGCTGGCTTGCGGCCTCGGCCTTTCCTACTCACAACCATGCAGGACATTCACGTGCTGAACTCCGTTGACGCGGGTCGGCGACTGATGCTGCGCGCAGCGGTTTACCCGCTGGCTGCAGTGGCTGTCCTGGCTCTTGCCCTGCTGCTGTGGGGAGGCCCGAAGGCCGCTCTGGGGGTGCTGCTCTCCGGTGTGGCGGTTTCTGCAGCCGGCTGGGTCGCCGCGCGGATGGCGCTGGGCGGCGGGGTGCAGGCGGCAGGTTCGGCGATGACCCGCCTGATCCTGGCGGTGGTGGCAAAGTGGGTGCTCGTATTCGGCGTCCTGATGGTGGGGTTCCTGGTCTTCAAGCTGCCTGCACTGGCGCTGTTGGCCGGTATCGCCGTCGGGTTGATGTTCCAGGTCCTGGCTCTGGCCAGGCGCTGATCAAATTTATTTAACTCAAGGTTCCGGACACATGGCAGGCGAGGCGCTGACACCCACCTCCTACATCCAACATCACCTGCACAACCTGACGTTCCATATGCAGGAAGGTGGTTTCTGGGCGATTCACGTCGACACCATTGTGACTTCGGTCCTGATGGGTTTGTTGATGGTGTTTGGCTTCTGGATGGCAACCCGCAAGGCGACGGCCGGCGTCCCGGGCAAGTGGCAGGCGTTCGTCGAGATCTGCCTGGAGTTCGTTGACCGCCAGGCCAAGGACACCTACCACGGCACCAGCAAGCTGGTGACCCCGATCGCGATCACCCTGTTCTTCTGGATCCTCATGATGAATCTCATCAAGATGATCCCGGCCGATTTCATCGCCAAGCCGCTTGAGATGATGGGCGTGCCGTACTGGAAGCCGGTTCCCACCGCCGACGTCAATGCCACGTTGGGCATGTCGATCAGCGTGTTCTTCCTGATGCTGTTCTTCGCGCTGCGCTCCAAGGGCCTGGGTGGCTTCACCAAGGAATTCCTGACGGCGCCGTTCGGCAAGTGGATGCTCCCGTTCAACCTGATCCTCAACATCGTCGAGTGGCTGAGCAAGCCGATTTCGCTGGCGATGCGACTGTTCGGCAACATGTTCGGCGGTGAGATCGTCTTCCTGCTGATCTGGGTGCTGGGCGGTGCGGGTATCGCCGGTGCCATCGCAGGCGGTGCATTCGGTCTGGGCTGGATGCTGTTCCACCTGCTGGTGATTCCGCTGCAGGCGTTCATCTTCATGATGTTGTCCATCGTGTACCTGAGCCTGTCGGAAGACGCTCACTGAGTTTCGCTTCACCCTTCATCCGTTTGTTTCTAAACCCTTAGTTATCCAAAGTTCCAGGAGAAAACCATGTACTTCGCCGTCCTGACCAACCTCGCCCAAGTCCAGAGCTCCACCGTCCTCGCCGTCGGCATCATGATCGGCCTGGCCGCGCTGGGTGCCGGTCTCGGTCTGGCCATCATGTCCGGTAAGTTCCTGGAATCGGCCGCGCGTCAGCCGGAACTGATTCCGGTGCTGCAGGTCCGCATGTTCATCACCGCCGGCCTGATCGATGCCGCGTTCATCATCTCGGTCGCCGTCGGCCTGCTGCTGGCCTTCGCCAACCCGACCATCGGCGAGTTCGTTGCACGTCTGCCGGCCGTTGCGGGCTGATCCAGCGAAAGCGAAACGATCAGGCGCCTTGTGCGCCTGATCGCGGATGAAGGACGGCTGCGCCGCTTTGGGCGGCGCAACCACCCCATCACCCCAGATTGAGCGAACCCCATGGATATCGGTTTTACCCTCGTTGCCCAGGCACTGGCGTTTGCCGGACTGATCTGGATCATCGCGACCAAGATCTGGCCGCCGTTGATGAACGCCATCGAAGAGCGTCAGCAGAAGATCGCTGAAGGCCTTGCCGCTGCTGACCGCAGCCAGAAAGACCTGGCCCAGGCCCAGGAAAAGGTCAACGATGCACTGAAGGATGCGCGCACCAAGGCCAACGAGATCATCGATCAGGCCCATGCACGCGCCAACCAGATCGTTGATGCCGCCAAGAATGAAGCCATCGTCGAAGCCAACCGCCAGAAAGATCTGGCCTACGCCGAGATCGACGCTGCCGCCAACCGTGCCCGTGAAGATCTGCGCAAGCAGGTGTCCGCGCTGGCCGTAAGCGGTGCCGAAAAGCTGCTCAAGCGCGAAATCGACGCCAACGCCCACAAGGCGCTGCTCGACGAGCTGGCCTCGGAGATCTGATCGATGAGCCAGGCCCTCACGCTTGCACGCCCGTATGCCCGCGCCGCGTTCGCGACCGCGCGCGACGAAGGCACGTTCGCGCCGTGGTCGGACGCGCTTGCGTTCTCCGCCCACGTAGCTGCCGACCCGCGCGTGGCGGCCTTGCTGTCGAACCCGGAACTGGATCGCGGCGATGCCGTCGCGATGCTGGTGCCGGAATCGTCCAGCGAGACCTTCGGTCGCTTCCTGGCCATCCTGGCCGATGCGCACCGTCTGCCGCTGCTGCCGGAAATCGCCGGTATGTATGACCAGCTGCGCGCTGAAGCCGAACACGTGGTCAAGGCCACGGTGACCTCGGCCACCGAATTGTCCGGCGCCGAACTGGACGCCATCAAGGCCGCGCTGCGCAAGCGCTTCGGCGCCGAGGTGGATGTGACGACCGCGGTCGATGCGTCGCTGATCGGCGGTGCCGTGATCGACGCCGGTGATGTGGTCATCGATGGCTCGCTCAAGGGCAAGCTGTCGCGCCTGCAGACCGCGCTCGCTAACTGAATTCATTTAACGTCCGGCGTGATCGCCGGCACTAGGACTTGACGATGGCAACCACGCTCAACCCCTCCGAAATCAGCGAACTGATCAAGAACCGCATCGAGAAGGTCAAGCTGGCCGCGGAATCGCGCAACGAAGGCACCGTGACCAGCGTGTCCGACGGCATCGTGCGCATCTTCGGTCTGGCCGACGTGATGCAGGGCGAAATGATCGAACTGCCGAACAACACCTTCGCACTGGCCCTGAACCTGGAGCGCGACTCGGTCGGCGCCGTGGTGCTGGGTGATTACCAGAACCTGCGCGAAGGCGACGTCGCCAAGACCACCGGTCGCATCCTGGAAGTGCCGGTCGGTCCGGAAATGCTGGGCCGCGTCGTGAACGCGCTCGGCGAGCCGATCGACGGCAAGGGCCCGATCGCGGCCAAGGCCACTGCGCCGGTGGAGCGCGTTGCTCCGGGCGTGATCTGGCGCAAGTCGGTCGACCAGCCGGTGCAGACCGGTTACAAGTCCGTCGACTCGATGATCCCGATCGGCCGCGGCCAGCGCGAGCTGGTCATCGGTGACCGCCAGACCGGCAAGACCGCCCTGGCCATCGATGCGGTGATCAACCAGAAAGAAACCGGCATCAAGTGCGTGTACGTCGCGATCGGCCAGAAGGCGTCGACCGTGGCCAACATCGTGCGCAAGCTGGAAGAGAACGGCGCCCTGGCGCACACCGTGGTGGTCGCTGCGACCGCGTCCGAATCGGCCGCGATGCAGTACATCAGCGCCTACTCGGGCTGCACCATGGGCGAGTACTTCATGGACCGCGGCGAAGACGCGCTGATCGTGTACGACGATCTGTCCAAGCAGGCCGTGGCCTACCGCCAGATCTCGCTGCTGCTGAAGCGTCCGCCGGGCCGTGAAGCCTACCCGGGTGACGTGTTCTACCTGCACTCCCGCCTGCTCGAGCGCGCTGCCCGCGTGTCCGAAGAGTATGTGGAAAAGTTCACCAACGGCGCCGTCAAGGGCAAGACCGGCTCGCTCACCGCGCTGCCGATCATCGAAACCCAGGCCGGTGACGTCTCGGCGTTCGTGCCGACCAACGTGATCTCGATCACCGACGGCCAGATCTTCCTGGAAACCGATCTGTTCAACTCGGGCATCCGCCCGGCCGTGAACGCCGGTATCTCGGTGTCGCGTGTCGGTGGTGCGGCCCAGACCAAGATCATCAAGAAGCTGTCCGGCGGCATCCGTATCTCGCTCGCCCAGTACCGTGAGCTGGCGGCGTTCGCGCAGTTCGCCTCGGATCTGGACGAAGCCACCCGCAAGCAGCTTGAGCGCGGTCAGCGCGTCACCGAGCTGATGAAGCAGAAGCAGTACGCCCCGATGTCCATCGCCAACCAGGCGCTGTCGATCTACGCCGTCAACGAGGGTTACCTCGACGACGTGCCGGTCAACAAGCTGCTGGCGCTGGAAGAAGGTCTGCATGCCCACTTCGCCAACACCCAGGGCGAGCTGATCAACAAGATCAACGCGACCGGCGGCTGGGACAACGATATCGAGGCTGCCTTCAAGAAGGGCATCACCGAGTTCAAGACCACCGGCAGCTGGTAATACCGGTCCTGTAGAGCGGAGCGCTGCTCCGCTGGGCTGAAAGCAGCGGAGCAACGCTCCGCTCTACGTCAAACGCGGGGCCTGTGCCCCGCGCCACGGGAAGAAGAGATGGCAAGCGGACGCGAAATCAAAACCAAGATCAAGAGCGTGCAGAACACCCGCAAGGTGACGCGTGCGCTCGAAATGGTCTCGGCCTCCAAAATCCGCAAAGCGCAGGAGCGGATGAAGACGTCGCGTCCGTATGCGCAGGCGATGAAGCAGGTGATTGGTCACCTGGCCCAGGCCAGCACCGACTACCAGCATCCGTTCCTGGTCCAGCGTGACGAGGTCAAGCGCGTCGGTTACATCGTGGTCTCGTCCGACCGCGGTCTGGCCGGCGGCCTGAACAACAACCTGTTCCGCAAGATGCTGGGCGAAATGCGCCAGTGGCAGGACAAGGGCGCCGACATCGACGTGGTCACCGTCGGCCAGAAAGCCTCGACCTTCTTCCGTCGCGTCAAGGTCAACATGGTCGGCACCGTCACCCACATGGGCGATGTGCCGCACCTGGAACAGCTGATCGGCGTGATCAAGGTGATGCTCGATGCGTTCACCGACGGCAAGGTCGACCGCGTGTACCTGGTCTACAACCGCTTCATCAATACGATGACGCAGAAGGCCAGCTTCGATCAGCTGCTGCCGTTGCCGGCTGCTGAGAAGCAGGTCGCGCATCACGACTGGGACTACCTGTACGAACCCGACGCTGCGACCGTGCTTGAGCACGTGATGACGCGTTACGTCGAGTCGCTGGTGTACCAGGCCGTGCTGGAAAACGTCGCGTCCGAGCATGCAGCCCGCATGGTCGCGATGAAGTCGGCCAGTGACAACGCGAACAAGCTGATCGGAACCCTGCAGCTGGTCTACAACAAGGCCCGCCAGGCAGCGATCACCCAGGAAATCTCCGAAATCGTCGGCGGCGCGGCAGCAGTCTGACGCGCACAGTCAAAGCACACATTAGAGGATTGCAGCAATGAGTCAGGGCAAGATCGTTCAGATCATCGGCGCCGTCGTCGACGTCGAATTCCCCCGCGAGTCGGTGCCGAAGGTGTACCACGCGCTGAAGGTGGACAACACCGAAATCACGCTGGAAGTGCAGCAGCAGCTGGGCGACGGCGTGGTCCGTTGCATCGCGCTGGGCTCCACCGACGGCCTGAAGCGCAACCTGGTCGCCACCAACACCGAACGCGCCATCTCGGTGCCGGTCGGCGCGGGCACGCTGGGCCGCATCATGGACGTGCTGGGTCGCCCGATCGACGAAGCCGGTCCGGTCACCGCCAGTGACACCTGGGAAATCCATCGTTCGGCCCCGTCGTACGAAGACCAGTCCCCGGCCACCGAGCTGCTGGAAACCGGCATCAAGGTCATCGACCTGATGTGCCCGTTCGCCAAGGGCGGCAAGGTCGGCCTGTTCGGCGGCGCCGGCGTCGGCAAGACCGTCAACATGATGGAACTGATCAACAACATCGCCAAGGCGCACAGCGGTCTGTCCGTGTTCGCCGGCGTGGGTGAGCGTACCCGTGAGGGCAACGACTTCTACCACGAGATGAAGGACTCCAACGTCCTGGACAAGGTCGCGATGGTGTACGGCCAGATGAACGAGCCGCCGGGCAACCGTCTGCGCGTCGCCCTGACCGGCCTGACCATGGCCGAATACTTCCGCGATGAGAAGGACGAGAACGGCAAGGGCAAGGACGTGCTGCTGTTCGTCGACAACATCTACCGCTACACCCTGGCCGGTACCGAAGTGTCGGCACTGCTGGGCCGTATGCCGTCGGCCGTGGGTTACCAGCCGACCCTGGCCGAGGAAATGGGCGTTCTGCAGGAGCGCATCACCTCGACCAAGAACGGCTCGATCACCTCGATCCAGGCCGTCTACGTGCCCGCCGATGACTTGACCGATCCGTCGCCGGCCACCACGTTCGCCCACCTGGATTCGACCGTGACCCTGTCGCGTTCGATCGCCTCGCTGGGTATCTACCCGGCCGTGGATCCGCTCGACTCGACCAGCCGCCAGATGGATCCGCTGGTCATTGGCCACGAGCATTACGACACCGCCCAGCGCGTCCAGCAGACCTTGCAGAAGTACAAGGAGCTGAAGGACATCATCGCCATCCTGGGCATGGACGAACTGTCCGAAGAAGACAAGCAGGCCGTGACCCGCGCCCGTAAGATCGAGCGCTTCTTCAGCCAGCCGTTCCACGTGGCCGAAGTGTTCACCGGTTCGCCGGGCAAGTATGTGTCGCTGAAGGACACCATCCGTGGCTTCAAGGCCATCGTCGATGGCGAATACGACCACCTGCCGGAACAGGCGTTCTACATGGTCGGCAGCATCGAAGAAGCGGTCGAGAAGGCCAAGAAGATGGCTGAAAAGGCCTGATGCGGCGGGGACGGGCGACATGCCCGTCCCGACCCGTCACACGGGGTGGGCGCAGGCCCACCGCTGAGGACATCCTGCGGTGGGCGCGAGCCCGCCCTAAAGAGAGAAGAGTTTCATGAGCACCATCCGTTGCGACATCGTCAGCGCCGAGCAGGAAATCTTCCGTGGTGAGGCGACCCTGGTCGTGGCCACCGGTGAGCTGGGTGAGCTGGGCATCGCGCCCAAGCACGCCCCGCTGATCACCCGCCTGAAGCCGGGCAAGGTGGTGGTGACCACGCCGAGCGGCGAGCAGATCGACTTCGCCATCTCCGGCGGCATTCTCGAAGTGCAGCCGCAGGTCGTGACCGTGCTGGCCGACACCGCGATCCGTGCCCAGGACATCGACGAAGCCTCGGTCCGCAAGGCCAAGGAAGAAGCCGAGCGCATCCTGGCCAACCGTGGTGAAGCAATGGAAGTGGCCGAAGCGCAGCAGCGCCTGGCGGAAGTGTCCGCCCAGCTGCAGGCGCTGGAGCGCCTGCGCAAGAACCTCAAGCACTAAGCGGGGCGGCGCGACGGCGCCATCCGCAAGGGGGAAAACGCCGGCTTGCCGGCGTTTTTTTTTGCCTGCCTCCCGGTACGCCGGATCAGCGGAAGATCAGGCTCCGCATCAGCAGGAATGACAGCCCGGCCAGCCCGCCCTCCACCAACGGTTTGGCCAGCCACGCATAGCGCAGCCCCAGGTGCTCGGCGGCCAGGGTCACCAGCAGCGTACTGATGGCCGTCAGCACGGCCCACAGCAGCAGGAAGCGCGCAAAGCGTGGCCAGCCCAGACGATGCTCACCATCGCGGGCAAACGTGTAGCGGCCATTGAGCCAGAAGCCGAGCAGCATGCCGCTCACGCGCCCCAGCAGGTTGCCGGGTGCCGCTGGCATTCCCAGTGCGGTGGCAGCCACGAACACGGCCCAGTCCAACACCAGCTGGACCAGGCCGACGACGAGATAGCGGCTGCCTTGGCGGAGGAGACTCACGTGCACTCCGGGTGCGGACAATCCCACATGTTAACGAGCGTCGCACTAGAATTCCCATCAACGATACCCGGAACGTGATCTACCCATGACCCAGCCCCTGCACGTGATCATCCTGGCCGCCGGCGCCGGCAAGCGCATGAAGTCGGCCCTGCCCAAGGTGCTGCAGCCGATCGCCGGCCGCCCGATGCTCGCCCACGTCATCGAGACCGCGCGTCAGCTGCAGCCTGAAGCGATCCATGTGGTGTATGGCCATGGCGGCGAAGCAGTGCGGCAGGCATTGGCCGATCAGCCCGATCTGCGCTGGGCGGAGCAGAGCGAGCAGCTGGGCACCGGGCATGCCGTGCTGCAGGCCATGCCGGAAGTGCCGGATGCGGCAACCGTTCTGGTGTTGTACGGCGATGTGCCGTTGATCCGCGGCGAAACGTTGCGCCACCTGTTGTCGCAGCCGGGCCGCTTGGCCGTGCTGGTGGCCGAGGTCGCCGATCCGACGGGCTACGGGCGCATCGTGCGCAATGCCGAGGGCAAGGTCGGGGCGATCGTCGAGCAGAAAGACGCCACCGACGAACAGCGCAGCATCCGTACCATCAATACCGGCATCATCACCGCCGAATCCACGGCACTGCGCCGTTGGTTGTCGCAGCTGTCCAATGCGAACGCGCAGGGCGAGTATTACCTGACCGACATCTTTGCCGCGGCGGCCAGCGATTACACGCCGGCCGAGATGGCGTTCGTGCAGGAACCGCAGGACGCCGAAGGTGCCAACGATCCATGGCAGCTGGCCCAGCTTGAACGCGCCTGGCAGCTGCGCGAAGTGCGTGCGCTGTGCGCGCAGGGCGCACGCGTGCTGGACCCGGCACGGCTGGATATCCGTGGCACCGTCACGGTCGGCAGCGACGTGCAGATCGACGTCAACGTGATCCTGGAGGGACGTGTGGTGCTGGGCGATGGCGTCAGCATCGGCGCGTTCACCCGGCTCAAGGATGTTTCCCTGGCCTCGGGCACCGTGGTCAAGCCGCACTGCGATCTGGAGGGCGTGGTCAGCGAAGGTGCGGCAGACATCGGTCCGTTCGCGCGGCTGCGCCCCGGCACCGTGCTGGGGGAGGGCTCGCACGTGGGCAACTTCGTGGAAACCAAGAAAGTCGTGCTCGGTGCCGGCAGCAAGGCCAACCACCTCACCTATCTGGGCGACGCGGTGATCGGCAGCAAGGTCAACATCGGTGCGGGCACCATCACCTGCAACTACGACGGGGTAAACAAGTCGCAGACCACGATCGGCGATCGTGCCTTCATCGGATCCAACAGCTCGCTGGTCGCGCCGGTCGTGATCGGGGAAGGCGCAACCGTCGCCGCTGGCTCGGTGATCACCCGCGGCGCCCCGGCGGACAAGCTGACCGTCGCCCGCGCACGTCAGGAAACCATCGACGGCTGGAAGCGCCCGACGAAGAAGTAGTGCCGGCCGCTGGCCGGCAACCAGGCGATCCCGCGGCCACGACGGTGCCGGCCAGCGGCCGGTCTACCGGGCGTCAGCCGGCAGGAACACCGCCACGCACAGACCGCCCTCGCGGCGGTTCTGCAGCGAAATACGGCCACCATGCGCTTCGACGATCTCACGGGTCAGCGCCAGGCCGAGCCCGGTGCCGTTGCGCTTGGTCGAATAGAACGGCATCAACGCGTTCTGCAGCACCGCCTCGTTCATGCCCTTGCCGCGATCCAGTACTTCCAGCCGCAGCCACTGGGGCAGGCGGGTCAGGCGGACCTCGACGTCGTCATTCGGCGGCTCGGCCTCGCCACACGCTTCATGGGCATTCTTGAGCAGGTTCAGCAGCGCCTGCCCGAGCTGGGCGATGTCCACGCGGCTCTGCAGATCGTCGGGTACCTCGGCCATCCGGAACGGAATCTGGTGCTGCAGCCCGCCCAGGAACAGGTTCCACTGTACGGTCTGCAACTGCGGCTGTGGCAGCTTGGCGAACCGCGCATAGCCGCGGATGAAGCCTTCCAGATGACGCGCGCGCTCCTCGATGGTGGCGAACACCTCTTCCAGCCGCTCGGTCTTGCCGCGCCGGACCAGCTCGCCACCGGAATGCGCCAGCGAGGCGATCGGGGCCAGCGAATTGTTCAACTCGTGGCTGATCACCCGGATCACCTTCTTCCAGGTCTGCACTTCCTGGCGGCGCAGTTCGGCGGTCAGCAGGCGGATCAACAGCAGATCGTGCGGGCGGCCGTTGAGATGGAAGTTGCGGCGTGACAGGTGATAGATCTGCTCGTCGTCCTCATCGCGCTCATCGTCGCTGTCCTGGCCTTCGCCACGCACCGCGAAGAGGCTGTCGCCCCCGCGGGCGATGGCGTCGCGCAGCTCGATCGGCATCGTCGCCATGACGTCGTCCATGCGCTGGCCCTCCAGCTTCCAACCGTTGTGCAGCAACTTGCGCGCCGCCAGGTTGGAAAACACCACGCGCTGCACGCCGTCGCCCCCGTGCGCCAGCAACAGCATCGATACCGGCGTGTTCTGCACAATGGTGTCCAGCAGCAGCTCGCGCTGGACCAGGTCCTGGCGCTGCGCACGCAGCACATCGCCCAGTTCGCGGTGGGCCTGGACCAGATCGCCCAGCTCATCATTGGAGGGCCAATAGATGCCGAAGTTGTATTCACCGTCGCGGTAGCTGCTGGTGGTGCCGGACAGGGCGCGCAGCAACGAGCGGATCGGTGCGGTCGCGCGGCGCAGGCTCCACCACATCAGCGCCAGCAGCACGACAACCGAAATGCAGGTGACCGCCCAACCACGGTCCAGCCAGAACGCCAGATACCACGGGAATGCAGCTGCCAGTGCCAGGACCGGCAGCAGCCGCAGGAACAGCCGGAAGGTGAACGAGCGCCGCTTCATTCGCGCGGGATGCCGTAACGGTCCATGCGCCGGTACAGCGCCTGGCGGCTGAGCCCGAGTTCGGCAGCGGTCTGGGCGATGATGCCGTGGTTATGCGCCAGTGCGGTTTCGATCCGGCTTCGGTCCGGGTCCACGGCCGGGCTGGCCGCGCGCGGGGCCGCGGCGCGCGGCAGGTTGAGATCGCCTGCCTCGATGCGCGGTCCCGTCGCGAACAGTTGGGCGCGCTGCAGCACGTTGCGCAGCTCGCGCACATTGCCCGGCCAGGCATGCCGCTGAAGCGCGGTGGCCGCCGCGGTGGACAGTGGCTTGCCAGTGTCCAGGAAGCGTTCGGCCAGCGGCAGGATGTCGCCGGGGCGGTCGGCCAAGGCCGGCAGCGCCAGCTCGACAGTGTTGAGGCGGTAGTACAGATCCTCGCGGAACTGGCCATCGCGGATCATCGTGGGCAGATCGGCGTTGGTCGCGCTGATGACGCGGACCTTCACCTGCCGCTCGCGGTTGGAACCCAGCCGTTCGAAACGGCCGGTTTCCAGCACGCGCAGCAGTTTCATCTGTCCACTGGCAGAGAGATTGCCGATCTCATCCAGGAACAGGGTGCCGCCATCGGCGGCCTCGAACTTGCCTTCGCGTGCCTTGTTGGCACCGGTGTAGGCACCGGCCTCGGCACCGAACAATTCCGCCTCGATCAGCTCGGACGGAATCGCGCCGCAGTTGAGCGCGACGAACGGCCCCTTGGCCACCAGCGAGTTGGCCTGGATGATCTCGGCGATCTTCTCCTTGCCCGCGCCGTTGGGGCCGGTGATCAGCACCGGCAGTGCCGAGCGTGCCACCTGGCAGGCCAGGCTGACCACGCGCTCGCTGGCCGGATCGGCCACCACGGCACCGCGCAGATCGTAGCGGGCCTCCAGCGCCGAGCGATCGCGTTGCTCGCGGTCGCGGCGGCGGTCCAGTTCGCGGCGGGTTTCGGAGAGCTCCAGCAGGTTGTTGACCGTGATCAGCAGCTTGCGGTCGTCCCATGGCTTGGCCAGGTAGTCCGCCGCGCCCGCCTTGACCAGATCGACCGCGCTGCTCAGATGTGTCCAGGCGGTCAACAGGATCACCGGCAGGTCCGGATGACGTGCACGGATCTGCTGGAACAGGGCTTCGCCTTCTTCGCCGGAGGTGGTGTCCTCGGTGAAGTTCATGTCCTGGATCACCAGATCCACCGGCTGTTGTTCCAGCAGCGCCAGCCCCTGCTCGGGCGAGAGCGCGTGCAGGGTATCGATGTCGTGCAGCGAGAACAGCACGTCGAGTGCGGTGCCGACGCTGGCGTTGTCGTCAATGATCAGGATCGAGGGCATGCGGCAACGTAGGACCGGAAGTGGAATCAAGAGTACCGGAGCGCCGGGCCAAGGGGCAGATGGCCCGGCGTGGCGGGCCTCAGCCGCCGGCGCGTGGCGGCGTTGCGGGCTGGGGGATGGGCGGTGTCTCGACCGCCAGCACCTCGCTCCAGGCGGCGGTGTCGACATCCACGGTCACCTGGTCGCCCTTGCGCAGCACGACGACGGGCACCCGGGTGGCCTTGTTGCCAACCAGCGCATGGGTGAGGTCGGCCATGCGCCGGACGGGCTGGCCATCCACGCGCAGGATCCGGTCGCCGCTGCGCACACCGAAGTAGCTGCTCGGTTCGGTGGTGGTGACGCGCACGATGCCATCCCGGGCATCGACCACCAGATGGTGGCCGGCGTCACGCCACTCCAGGCGTGCGGTATCGGTCTGGGTGGCGGCCAGCGCAGGTGCGCTGGCCAGCAGGAGGGACAACAACAGGGTCGTGATCCTGGTCTTGGTCTTGGTATTGGTCTTGCGCATTTCAGGCACTCCGGGTGGCGACGGCAGGGGGGACGGCGGCGGCGCGACGGGCCGGGCCGAAGACAGCGATCTGGCCCAGCAGCCACAGCAGTACCGCGCCGATCGGCAGGTAACTGATGGGCATGCGTGGCAGCTCGTAGTTGTTCATCAGCCACAGATTGATCGTGTAGGCCATCAACATGCCCAGCACGATGCCGACCGTGGCCAGCAGGAAGTTCTCGGTCTGGAAGTAACGCAGGATCTGGCTGCGGGTGGCGCCCAGCGCACGGCGGATGCCGATCTGCTTGGTGCGCTGCTGCACCCAGAAGCTGGCCAGACCAACGATGCCCAGTGCCGTCACCACCAGCAGGGCAACGCACACGGTGATCAGCAGGCCGACCATGGCGCGGTCGTTGGCGAAGTACTTGTTGCGCTGTTCCTCGTAGGTGGATTTGCCGCGGATCAGCCGGCTCGAATCGACACGTTCCAGTGCCGTCACTGCTGCCTTGATCACCTCGTCCCGACGCGCGGGATCGGTGACACGGATCAGGTAGAAGCCTTCGTCGTAGGTCGCCCGCAACGGCAGCATGATCGAATACTGGATGTCGCCGCCAACCGGGTTCGGGCGGGCCAGCACCTTGACGATGCCGACGATGCGCAGCGGCATGGAACCGCTGTAGACCGTCTTGCCCAAGGCATCACCGCCGGGGAACATCTTGTCGGCAATCGCCTTGGTGACGATGATCGCCGAGCCCGTTTTTTCGGCGTTCTCGTCGGTCAGGGCATCCGCTGCGTCGCGGTATTCGTCGCTCTGGAAATCACGGCCGGCGATCAGCTCCACGCCCAGTGTCTCCAGCGCGCCTTCGCGGGCGAAGTACTGGGAGGTGCTCAGCGTCGAGCGTTCCTGGTTGGGGGTCAGCCCCAGGCCCGTGTTCCAGGAGCTGTTGCGGAACGGAATCTGGTTCAACGTCACGGCACTCTTGACGCCCGGAATGGCCTGCAACGCCGCCAGGTCTTCGCGGGTGCGCGCGGCCGCATTGACCTGGGTGCCGATGCCGCCCAGGCGGACTTCGATCAGTTCGGTCTCGGCGATGCCGCTGGGCTGGTTGATCTTCTCGATGCGCTGCCCGATCAGGAACAGCGCATTGCAGACGATGGCGCAGGTCAGGGCGATCTCGAGCACGATCAGCGACGCGGCGGTTTTATGCCGGCGCAGGGTGGAGAGGATGGGACGGATATCCATGGTGTGCTCCGGATCCTTACTGCGATTTGAGTTGGATGGCGGGCGCGACCTGCATGGCGCGCAGCGCCGGCAGGAAACCGGCCAACAGGCTGGCGACCAAGGTCAGCGCGAAGGTCATCAGCAGCATCTGCCCATCCAGCGTGGCCAGCTTGGCGTAGTCCACCGGTTGCTGGCGCACCGCGTACAGTCCCAGCATCGCGAGTACCAGGCCGAGCAGGCCGCCGGCCAGGCCGACCGTACCGGCCTCGATGAGCGACTGCAGGAAGATCTGGCCGCGGCTGGCACCCAGCGCCCGGCGCACGCCGATCTCGCCGCTGCGGCGCAGGAACTTGGCCAGCAGCAGGCCCACGGTATTGATCAGGCAGACCAGCAGGAAGCCCATCGCCAACCACAGCTGCAGGCGCACGTCACCGGGGACCACCTTCTTGTAGTCCAGCCACTCCATGACATTGCGCAGACGGACGTTGTTGGGACGCTCGAAGCGGCCGGCCGCACGCTGCTGGTCGGAGTAGTTCTCCAGGTAGCGCCGGTACTCCGCAGCTTGCCCGGCGTTCTCCAGCTCCACCCAGTACTGGATCCAGGTGCAGCTGGCGGTCGGGCCGGTCGGATCGGGTTCGTTGCGGCGGCCGAAGCAGTCCATGCTGCCGCTGCGGTCGAACTTCAGCTCGATGGCCGTGGTGAAGGGAACGAACACATCTTCGCTGTCGCCATAGCGACCGGTGTTGAGATCGTAGAAGTGCGGGTTGGGGTGCCACTCGTCCAGAACGCCCACCACGGTCATCGTGTTGCCATTGATGCGCAGTGACTTGCCGACGCTGTTGGCGCCATCGAACAGCTTCTGGTTGAGTGTCTTCGTGATCACCGCGACCCTGCCGCGGCCCTCGTCATCGGATTCCTTCCAGCCCTGGCCGTACTGGAACGGGGTATCGAACATCGGGAAGAAGTCGCCCGAGGTGTAGCGAGAATCCGTGACGAACGGACGCAGCGTGCTGCTGTCCGGCTCGATGGTGACGCCGCCACCGGTCATCATCGCCTGGCGCTTGGCATGTTTCTCGCTCAGCAGTCTGGTGGCATCGAAGCGGGTCAACTGGTCGGCCGGTTCTTCGCCAGGCTGATAGCCAAGCGCCGACTGCGGATCAATCTGCACGCTGAAGAGCCGGTCGCTCTTCTGCGGAATCGGATCGCCGGACAGGACATGGAACACGGTCAGTGTGGTCATCGAGGCGCCGATGCCCAGCGCGATGGCGATCACCATCAGCGCGGTCAGCACCTTGTTGCGCCGGAAACTGCGCAGCGCCAGTCGGAAGTAGTAAGCGATCATGGCCGGCCTCAGTCGTTGGCGATGGCAGCGGCAACCGCGGGGCGCGGCGTGGAAAGCACCGGGTCGCGCAGCAGGTCGGTGACCTGGCCGTCGACGATGTGCACGTTGCGCTTGGCACGGGCGGCCAATTCGGGATCGTGGGTCACCATCACGATCGTGGTGCCCTTGGCATTGATTTCTTCCAGCAGCTCCATGACGCCACGGGCCATCTGGCTGTCCAGGTTGCCGGTCGGTTCATCGGCCAGCAGCAGGCGCGGGCTGCCCGCCAGCGCCCGCGCGATCGCGGCGCGCTGCTGCTGACCACCGGAGAGTTCGGCCGGGTAATGCTTCATGCGCGAGCCCAGGCCCACCTGGGCCAGCGCGTGCTCGATGCGCTCCTTGCGCTCGGCAGCGGGCATGCCGCGGTAGCGCAGCGGCACATCGACGTTGTCGAACAGGTTCAGATCGGAGATCAGGTTGAAGCCCTGGAAGATGAAGCCGATCTTCTGGTTGCGCAGGCGGCTGCGCGCGTCATCGCCGAGCTGGCTGACGTCCTGGCCATCGAGCAGGTAGGTGCCGCTGGTGAAGGTCTCCAGCAGGCCGGCGATGTTGAGGAAGGTGGTCTTGCCCGAACCGGACGGACCGGTCACGGCGACGAACTCGCCTTCGCGGACATGCAGGTCCAGCGACCGCAGGGCGTGGGTTTCCACCTGTTCGGTGCGGAAGACTTTGGCGACCGAGCGCATTTCAAGCATGGCTGTTTTCCTTTGAAAGTCGAGAGGATCGAAAGGGACTGAATCAGTTGATGGAGACGCGCTCGGCATCGCCGAACAGATCGCTGCCGGACACCACGACGCGATCGCCGGGCTGCAGGCCAGAGAGGATTTCCACTTCGCCCAGGCTGCTCACACCGAGCTTGACCGGGCGACGGACCGCACTGCTGCCGTCCATGACGTAGGCGTAGCCGTTGCCCTGTTCGACGAACGGGCCGCGTTCGATCTTGAGTGCGTTGCGGCGGGTATCGAGCAGCACGCGGGCCTGCATCCGCTGGCTCTGGCGCAGGCCCTGCGGCTGCTTGTCGGCGAAACGGATGCGGGCATTGACCTCGCCGGCGACCACTTCCGGGGAGACGGCGGAAATCTCGCCGGCGAACTGGCCGCTGCCGCCGGTCAGCTGCGCAGGCATGCCGATCGTCAGCTCGCGGGCGAAACTCTCCGGCACCTTGATCTCGATCTCGAAGCGCGACAGGTCGACCACGCCCAGGATCGGCGCATTGGCGACCACGTTGGTGTGCTGGGTCGCCTGCACCTGGCCGACCTGGCCATCGAACGGCGCACGCAGCGTGAGGGCGTCGACCTGGCGCTCGACCTCGGTCACCACCGCACGCTGGCGGTCGGCGAGCAGGCGCTTGTTGCGCGCATCGAGGTCGGCGCCCTGGGCCTTGAGCAGGGCGTCCTTGCGGGCATGTTCGAGCTGGATGTCGCTCTTCTTGACCGTGTCTTCTGCCTTGGCGACATCGACCTGCGGCACCGCGCCCCCATCGAAGCCACGCTTGTAGCGTTCCAGATCGCGCACGGCCGCCTGGCGTTCGATCACCGCCTGGTCGGTATCCTTCTGGGCCGTGGCGCGCGCCAGGGTCGCATCCAGGGTGGCGCGGCTCGCCTCGGCCTGCAGACCGGCCAGGGTGGCCTGTTCCTGGGCCAGCTTGCTGCGCAGTTCGGGGCTGTCGATCACGGCCAGTTCCTGGCCCTGCTTGACCACGTCACCGGCCACCACCTTCAGATTCACGTTGCCGGCGGAGATCGCATACAGCACCGGGTTGTTGGCCGCGATCACACGGCCATCCGCGGCGATGTCGCGGACCATGTCTCCGCGGGTGACCTCGGCCACCCGGACACGGGCGCTGTCGAACGAGCGGCTGGCACCGAGCCAGGCGCGGGCGGCGAAACCGATCGCCAGCAGCACGACCAGGGCGGCGACCGCCGGCCACAGCCAGCGCTTCCACGGGGCGGGCGCGGCATGCGAGGAAAGGGTCTGGTCCTGGGCGGAAGTGTCGCGGATCATGGGGCTCGTTCGCGGTTGGGTTGTGAAGTACCAAAGCAGACTTCGTGCCAACTTTTCACCCTTTGAAAACAAGGGGTTGCGATCGGGGTGGCGTGTCCGCGTGTCCGCGGACACCGGACCGGACACTTTCGTTAAGCCGACAGCGCCCAAGCCGCCGGGGCGGCCACGCTAGAATGCGAGGCTAACCAGCAGGGATCTGAATCTATGTGCGGCATTGTGGGAGCGATCGCCCATCGCGACGTGGTACCGGTACTCATCGAAGGCCTGAAGCGACTGGAATACCGGGGCTACGACTCGTCGGGCATTGCCGTGATCGACACCACCGCCGCCGAAGCTGACGTCCGCCGTGTGCGCCGCACCGGCCGCGTGGCCGAGATGGAGAAGGCCGCCACGAGCGAAGGCTTCCAGTCGCTGCTCGGGATCGGCCACACCCGCTGGGCCACCCACGGTGGCGTGACCGAGGCCAATGCGCACCCGCACATCAGCCACGGCGTGGCGCTGGTGCACAACGGCATCATCGAGAACCACGAAGAACAGCGCGAGAAGCTGCGCGGGTTGGGCTATACCTTCGAGTCGCAGACCGACACCGAAGTGATCGCGCACCTGATGCACCATCACCTCAAGGAAGGCGACAGCCTGCTGTCCGCGCTGCAGCGCACGGTCAAGGAACTGACTGGCGCCTACGCGCTGGCGGTGATGAGTCGTGCCGAGCCGGATCACTTCGTGTGTGCGCGCATGGGCTGCCCGCTGCTGATCGGCGTGGGCGAGGGCGAGAACTTCGTCGCCTCCGACGTGTCGGCGATCCTCCAGGCCACCCGCACGGTGATCTTCCTGGAAGAGGGCGATACCGCCGATATCCGCCGCGATGGCGTGCAGGTGTATGACGAGCACAACCAGCCGATCGTGCGTGACGTGCACCTGTCCGATGTGTCGCTGGCCTCGCTGGAGCTGGGCCCGTACCGCCACTTTATGCAGAAGGAAATCCACGAGCAGCCGCGCGCGCTGGGCGACACCATCGAGGCGGCGATCGACGCCGGTGGCTTCCCGGCCACCCTGTTCGGCAAGAACGCCGAAGCCGTGCTCTCGGGTATCGAAGGCGTGCAGATCCTTGCCTGTGGCACCAGCTATTACGCTGGCCTGACCGCGCGTTACTGGATCGAAGCCATCGCCGGCCTGCCGTGCAGCGTGGAAATCGCCAGCGAATACCGTTACCGCGCCGCCTATGCCAATCCCAAGCACCTGATCGTCACCATCTCCCAGTCCGGCGAAACGCTGGATACGATGGAAGCGCTCAAGTACGCCAAGTCGCTCGGCCACCTGCACACGCTCTCGATCTGCAACGTGCCCGAGAGTGCGATTCCGCGCGCCAGTGAACTGGTCTGCTACACCCGTGCCGGTGCCGAGATCGGTGTCGCCTCGACCAAGGCCTTCACCACGCAGCTGGCGGCGTTGTTCCAGCTCACCGTGGTGCTGGGCAAGCTGCATGGCCGCATCGACGCCGTGCAGGAAGCGGACTACCTGGAGCAGCTGCGCTTCCTGCCGGGCAGCGTGCAGCACGCGCTCAACATGGAACCGCAGATCGCCGCGTGGGCCGAGCGCTTCGCGCGCAGGAACAGCGCGTTGTTCCTGGGCCGTGGGCTGCATTACCCGATCGCGCTGGAAGGCGCGCTCAAGCTCAAGGAAATCTCGTACATCCACGCCGAGGCCTATCCGGCCGGCGAGCTCAAGCATGGCCCGCTGGCGTTGGTGGATGAAGAGATGCCGGTGGTGGTGATCGCCCCGAACGACAGCCTGCTGGAAAAGGTCAAATCCAACATGCAGGAAGTGCGTGCCCGCGGCGGTGAGCTGTTCGTGTTCGCCGACCAGGACAGCAACTTCGTCGAGTCCGACGGCGTGCATGTGATCCGGACGCCGCGCCATGCCGGTGTGCTGAGCCCGATCGTGCATACGATTCCCGTGCAGCTGTTGGCCTATCACACCGCGCTGGCCCGCGGGACAGACGTGGACAAGCCGCGCAACCTGGCAAAGAGCGTGACGGTGGAGTGATGTGTCCGCCGCCGAGGCGGCGCTGACGCGTATCGAGGGTGGTCCTGCGGGGCCACCCTTTTTTTGTGCGCCACCCATGGGGTGGCTCTACGCGGCCGTCGGCACTGGAACTTTAGTCGTGCCCTGCGGCGGCATTCAGCGACGGTTTTACCGGCGGTGCCATTCTCAGGGTCGTCCCCCGCTTCCACGACGAACCGTCCCAGATTTGCAAACTCTTGGGCCAGGGTGCGGACGTAGAATCGAATGACCGAGGACCGCGTGGCGATGCCACCGACCTCGCTGCAACCAGGCGCATCTCTCGACTTCAGTAACCTGTAACAGGAAACAAGAATGAACGTCCGCGAACTCCTGCAATCCAAGAAAGAAGCCATCGTCACCATCGATGTGGAAGACACCATCGGTGCCGCGGCCCACAAGATGAGCGCGCACAAGATCGCCGCCCTCGTGGTGATGAAAGACGATGCACCGGTGCGTATCGTGTCCGAGAAGGACATCGTGCGCAGCCTTGCGGAAGATGGTCCCCAGGCGGGCAGGCGGGTCATTTCGACGCTGCCGTCGGCAGGGCTGGAAGGCATCGGTCCCGACGCGAGCCTCAAGCAGGCGATGGCGCTGATGACGTACTCCCGCCATCGTCATCTGATGGTGACCGAAGGCGCCACGCTGGTCGGCATCCTGAGCCTGGGCGATATCGTGAAGAATCTGCTCAGTGAGCTGGAGCTGGAAAAGGCGGTCCTGCAGGACATCTACATGGCGGCGCACTGACGCTGCCCTATCTGCGTTGACGGGCATTGCCGGCCATCGGCCGGCAACCCCATGCGAGGTCAACGTGTACGTTGGACCTCGACCAGGTGCTGGAGGTCGTCCTTCAGCAGCCGATAGGCGCCCTCGCGCGCTGCATCGCCGGTCTGCCGCAGTACCCACGACGGATGCACCGTGGCAAACGCCCGCGTGCCGTCGTCCAGCACGTGCCAGCGTCCGTGGTTCTCCATCAGATTGAAACCGGCCCCGAACACGGCCGTGGCCGCGCTCGCCCCCAGGCAGACGATTACCTGCGGTCGCACGTTCTCGATCTCGCCCATCAGCCACGGCCGACACGCGTTGATGTGGGTCATCTGCGGCTTACTGTGGATGCGCCGCTTGCCGCGCCGCTCGAAACGGAAGTGCTTGACCGCATTGGTCAGGTAGAGCGCGCTGCGCTCGATGCCGAGTTCGCGCAGCGCACGATCCAGCAGCTGTCCGGCGGGGCCGACGAACGGATGCCCGCTGAGGTCCTCGCTGTCCCCGGGTTGTTCGCCGACCAGCATGATCGATGCATTCGGTGGACCTTCACCGAACACCGTCTGCGTGGCCGGTTCCCACAGCGGACAGCGGCGGCACGCCGCGGCGGCATCGCGCAGCGCGTCGAGCGTGGCAGGCGTCGTCTCTGTGGCCGGCGCCGGTGCCGCGATGGCCTGGGGAATGCGCCGCCGCGGGGCCTGCGCTTCACGGTCGTGCATCTCCTGCACCCGGTCACCGGCATCACGCACCAGCTGTGGCAGCAACGAGGCTTCGGGCAGGTGCTTCCAGTATCTGGCGGGCATCTCCTGCTGCATCATGCGCGTGTTGAGCCGGGCCGGATTGAAGATGTTGGCGTAGTAGGTGCGCCACAATTCTTCGCGTGCGTCTTCCATCGGCGCATCGCTCTGGTGGCCGCCCGGACCGAACGACAGCTGCTGCCCATCCCAGTGCACGCTGCGGTACGGCGTCAGGATCGCCCAGCGCATGCCGGCGAATCGTCGCGCGAAAAACGGTGCGACGCGGTCGACGATCTGGTGATCCGGTTCGAACCAGGCAATGAACGCGTCCTGTTCGCCGGGCACCTCCCGGAAGCGCACGAAGGCCTTCATCTTATGCGTGTCGCGGCGTACCGCCTGGCTCAAGGCCATGGCGCGAAGCACGTCGGCATCGGCGGGGTTGGTGAGCAGACTGCGTTCGCCATGGGTGATGCGCCACAGCATGCGATAGAGCAGGGACATCCGCTGCGGATCGCGGTGGCACAGGCAGATGGCAGCCAGCTCGACAAAGCTCTTGGGGACATGGACCTGCGGCTCGGCCGGTGGCGCGCTGTCCTCCACCGAGCTCAGCGATGGCGCATCCAGCAGCGACGTCTCGCTGCCAGGCAACCAGTCCAGTTGATCCGGCGCGACCGCGTGACGCAGGGCCAGGCGCGCGGCGGTACGCCACGCTTCCAGAGACCACGCCGGGTCGACCCGCACACTCCAGCGCGACATGTCAGTGGGCGGCCGTGTCGGGGAACAACGCACCCTGTCGCGGCGGTGGTGCCAGTCGGGCACGTAGTGCCGCCGGGTCATCCAGTGCACGCCGCGGATGATGGTCGGCCAGCTGCACGAACGGCAGCAGCTTGCTCATCGGCGCACGCAGGCGGGCCACATCGGCCACGCGCAGGCGTCCATGCCGCCGCGCCATCAGTACGCGCTTGACGTTGCGCACGCCGAGCCCGGGCACGCGTAGCAGCAGCTCCTTGGGCGCGATGTTGAGATCGACCGGGAAGCGCTCGGGGTGGCGGATCGCCCAGGCCATTTTCGGGTCGATGTCCAGGTCCAGCATGCCGCCCTGGGTGGCATCGGTGATTTCCTCCACGCCGTACCCGTAGAAGCGCAGCAGCCAGTCCGCCTGGTAGAGGCGGTGCTCGCGTGCCAGTGGCGGTGCCTGCAGGGGCAGCGCCTTGCTCGCATCGGGAATGGGGCTGAAGGCGGAGTAATAGACGCGGCGCATCCGATAGTTGCCGTACAGATTGTCGGCCGCGCTGAGGATCTGGTTGTCGCTGGCACCGTCGGCGCCGACGATCATCTGGGTGCTCTGCCCGGCCGGCGCGAAGCGGGGCGCGCGGGCCCGGCGGCCGCGCAAGGCCGGCGCGGGGGGCGCTGCGGCGGCTGCCGAGGATGATGGCGCGTCAGGGTCCGGATGTGACGTGCGCGCTTCCTTGGCTTCCTCGATGCGCCAGCGCAGCTCGCCCATCGCGCCGCGGATCGACGGCAGGGATTTCTCTGGCGCGAAGCTGGCCAGCCCTGCCTCGGTGGGCAGCTCGATGTTGATCGACAGCCGATCGGCATGGCGACCGGCAAGCGCAAGCAGTTCCGGGGAGGCTTCCGGAATGGTCTTGAGGTGGATGTAGCCGCTGAACCGGCGTTCTTCGCGCAGCACGCGCGCGATCTCCACCATCTGCTCCATGGTGTAGTCGGCATTGCGGATGATGCCGCTGGAGAGAAACAGGCCTTCGATGTAGTTGCGCTTGTAGAAATCCATCGTCAGCGCGACCACTTCCTCCACGCTGAAGCGTGCCCGCTGCACGTTGCTGGAGACGCGGTTGACGCAGTACGCGCAGTCGTAGATGCAGAAGTTGGTCAGCAGGATCTTGAGCAGCGACACGCACCGGCCATCGGGCGTGTAGCTGTGGCAGATTCCCATCCCCTCGGTACTGCCGATGCCGCCGGATGCACGCGAATCGCGCTTGCCCGCGCCACTGGAGGCGCAGGACGCGTCGTACTTCGCGGCATCGGCAAGGATGGCCAGTTTGCGGATCGTCTCCATGGAAAGACCGTACCGAGGCACGATCTCATCCAGTGAGACGCATCAGATAGTCCCTGAAGAATTCAGGTTCCGACTCAGCCTTCGAAGGTCACTTTCACCGAGTCCGCGCTGTAGGTAGCCGGCCCATGGAACACCACTTCGATGTTGTTGCCATCCGGATCCAGCGCGAACGCCGCGTAATAGCCCGGGTGGTAAGGGCGCTCGCCCGGGGCGCCGTTGTCCTTCCCACCGTTGGCCAGCGCCGCCTGGTGGAAGGCCTCGACCGTGGCGCGGTCGCGCGCCTGGAAGGCGAGGTGGTGGCGACCGGTGAGCTGGCCCAGCGCCGCGTCGCTGTCCGGCGTGGAGATGAACAGTTCGTCGGCCCAGAAGTAGGTGTCGCCTTCGCCGGCGATCGGAATGCCGATCGTGTCGAACACGGCCTGGTAAAAGCGGCGGCTGGCGGCGAGATCCCTGACCACCAGCTGCAGGTGATCGATCAGGCGGCCGCGGTGCAGTTCCATCGTTTCCATACCGGCTCCGTTGGGTGGTGGGACGGGGCGCAGATATATCACCGGACGCAGCGCGACGCATCGCGGCGATGTCGATCTTGCTGACTGAGCGCAGCGGTCTGTCGGCCACGGCCCTTCCGCCGGCCCGCGCGCTGACCTACGCTGCGCGCTGACGTCATGAACGCGCAGGCGGAGGAGGCACGATGCTGTGGATGGTGATGATGGCGCAGGCGCTCGCCGGCGACGTGGGTTATGAACAGGTGCGTGCGTTGGCGCAGCGCGATGAAGCCAGTCTGGCGCCGGCGGCCTACACAGAAATGGTGGACAGCATGAGCCGGGTCGGAGGTGCCAGCTTTACGCATTGCCTGCCGACCCCCGCGCCGGAGACGCTCGCCGCGTTCACGGTGGTGCTGCAACTGGATGCGCAGGGCAGGGTAGTGCGGACCTGGCGCGAAGGCGATGAGGCGGTCGCGCGCTGCGTGGACGCAGGATTTGCCGGGAAAACGTTGTTCGTACCACCCAAGGCGCCGTTCCATGCGGCCTTCGAGTTCCAGGTCCAGCCGTAGCCGCCGCGTCCCGCCGGGAAGGGCCGGCGCGTCGCGGCGCGGCGGGGAACAGGCGATCGGCGTGTTGGAGATGATCTCCACCCAGTAGCCATCCGGATCCTTGATGAAGGCCAGGTGCTTCATGCGGCCGTCTTCCAGGCGCTTCTGGTAGGGCACCTGCAGCGCATCGAAGCGCTTGCAGGCGGCCTGGATGTCCGGCACCGACACGCAGATATGGCCGAAGCCGCGCGGGTCGGCATTGCCGTTGTGATAGACCGGGCCGTCCTGGGCTTCGGTGCCGTGGTTGTGCGTCAGCTCCAGCACGCCCGGAATCCCGGCCATCCAGACGCGGCGGGCATCGTCACCTTCGGGAATCTGCGTGCCGGCCGGCAGCAGGGCCAGGAAGTACAGGCTGAAGTCGGCGTCGGGGAAGTGGCGCAGATCGATCAGCTGGAAGCCGAGCACGCGGGTGTAGAAATCCAGCGAAGCGGTGGCGTCCTTGACGCGCAGCATGGTGTGGTTGAACACGAAGCCGGTGGTGTCAGCGGGCACCTGGGCGGCGACACCCGGTTGGTTCTGGAAGGCGGCAAGGCTCATGGGGGATCCTGGGGCGGGGGCCGCATCGGCGCGGCGGACGGGCCATTTTAGCGGTCCCGGCTGGATGGGGTGGCGGGTAGAATGGGGCGTCTCCCTGCGCAGTGTTCATCCATGTCCCAGCGTGAATGGGTGGCCGCCGCCATCCGCAAGATCGAAGCCGACTTCAACCGATCGGCCGATACCCACCTGATTCCGATGGACCTGCCCGGGTTCGAGGGCATCGACCTGTATTTCAAGGACGAATCCAGCCATCCCACCGGCAGCCTGAAGCATCGTCTGGCCCGGTCGCTGTTCCTGTACGCGCTGACCAACGGCTGGCTGCGTGAAGGGCGCCCGGTGATCGAGGCGTCCAGCGGCTCCACGGCCGTATCCGAGGCGTATTTCGCCCGGCTGCTGGGCCTGCCGTTCATCGCCGTGATGCCGGCCACTACCTCCCCCGAGAAGATCGCGGCGATCGAGTTCCACGGCGGCCGCTGCCATCTGGTGGAACGCGCGTGCGACCTCAACTGCGATTCGGAAGCGCTGGCCCGCGAAACCGGCGGCCACTTCATGGACCAGTTCACCTACGCCGAGCGCGCCACCGACTGGCGTGCCAACAACAACATCGCCGAATCGATCTTCAAGCAGATGGCCGAGGAGCCGCACCCGGTGCCGGAGTGGATCGTGTGCAGCCCGGGCACCGGTGGCACCGCAGCCACGCTGGGCCGCTACGTGAGCTACCGCCGGCATGACACGCGCATCCTGTGTGCGGACCCGGAAGTGTCGGTGTTCTACGACGGCTACTGCGCGGCGCTGGCCGGGCAGCCTTGGCGCGAGCTGACCTGCAGCGGTGGCTCGCGCGTGGAAGGCATCGGCCGGCCGCGGGTGGAATCCAGCTTCATCCCGACCAGTGTCGATGCGATGGTCAAGGTGCCCGACGCGCTGAGCCTGGCCGCGATGCGCCACGTCAGCCGCCAGCTGGGCCGCCGCGTGGGCGGCTCCACCGGCACCAATTTCATCGGCGTGCTGCAGGCCGCGCAGCTGATGCGCGATGCCGGCCGCAGCGGCTCGATCGTGACCATCCTGTGCGACAGCGGCGAGCGCTACGCCCACAGCTATTACAACCCGGAGTGGTACCCGAAGCAGGGCATCGACGTGGAGGGCGCCGATGCCCAGCTTGCCGCGGCGGTGGCGGGGCAGGGGTTGCCGGTGCTGCCCTGCGTCTCGCTGGAAGCGCTGTACTGAGCGGGGCAGCAGGCGCGGCGTGAACCTCGCCCATCGGCGCACGCCGGGGCCTTGTGCGGGGCGGGGGGCAATGCCATATCGTGGGGTGATGCCGCTGCAGCGGCCCCGTTGTCTGGAGATGCCTGTGACCCCCACCAACCCCCTGCTCGATTTTTCCGGCCTGCCGCGTTTCGATGCGATCCAGCCTGAGCACATCGCCCCGGCGATCGATGCCCTGCTGGCCGAGGCCGAGGCGGCGGTAACGACCGCCGAGACCGTCACCCCGCTGACCTGGGCGACCTTCGCCGATCCGCTGGATGACGCCACCGAGCGCCTGTGGCGTGCGTGGGGGCAGGTGGGCCACCTGCAGGCTGTGGTGAATACCCCGGCACTGCGCGAGGCCTACAACGCCAACCTGCCCAAGGTGACGCGCTTCGGCAGCGCACTGGGCCAGAACCTGGCGCTTTACCAGCAGTACCGTGCCCTGGCCGCCGCGCCGGAAGCGGCGCAGTACGCTCCGGCTCGCCGCAAGGTGCTGGAGAACGCCCTGCGTGATTTCCGCCTGGGCGGTGCTGAACTCGATGACGCCGGCAAGGCGCGCTACCGCGCGATCCGCGAAGAACTGTCCGCGCTCTCGGCGACGTTCTCGCAGAATGTGCTCGATGCGACCGATGCCTGGTCGCTGCATGTGGAAGACCGCGCCGAACTGGCTGGCCTGCCGGACGATGTGATCGCCGCTGCCCGCACGGCCGCAGAGAAGGATGGCCTGAACGGCTGGAAGCTGACGCTGCAGATGCCGTGCTATATCCCGGTGCAGACCTACGCCGAGCATCGCCCGCTGCGTGAGGCGCTGTATCGCGCCAACGCGGTCCGCGCCTCCGAATTCGGCGATGCCGCGCTGGACAACAGCGGCAACATCGATCGCGTGTTGGCCCTGCGTGCGGAGCTGGCGGCGCTGCTGGGCTTCGCCAACTACGCCGAGTATTCGATCGCCACCAAGATGGCCGAAGATGCGCCGCAGGTGCTGGGCTTCCTGCGCGATCTGGCCGCGCGTGCCAAACCGTATGCACAGCGCGACCGTGCCGAGCTGGAGGCCTTCGCGCGCGACGAACTGGGCCTGACCGCGCTGGACGCGTGGGACCTGGCCTTCGCGGCGGAGAAGCTGAAGCAGGCGCGCTACAGCTATTCCGAGCAGGACGTGAAGCAGTACTTCACCGAGCCGAAGGTGTTGGACGGCCTGTTCAGCGTGATCCGCAGCCTGTACGGGCTGGAGGTGCAGCCGGACAGCGCGCCGGTGTGGCACCCGGACGTGCGCTTCTTCCGGGTGGTCGATGCGCAGGGCGCGCTGGTGGGTCAGTTCTATCTGGACCTGTACGCGCGCGAAGGCAAGCGCGGTGGCGCGTGGATGGACGATTGCCGCAACCGCCGCGAGACCGCTGCCGGTGTGCAGACGCCGCTGGTGTACCTGGTCTGCAACTTCGGCAAGGGCGCCGCGGGGCAGCCGGCGACCTTCAGCCATAGCGATGTGACCACGCTGTTCCATGAAATGGGGCATGGGCTGCATCAGTTGCTGACCCGCATCGGCGAGCTTGGCGTGGCCGGCATCAACGGCGTGGAGTGGGACGCGGTGGAACTGCCAAGCCAGTTCATGGAGAACTTCTGCTGGGAATGGGAGCGCGTGCAGGCGATGACCGCACACGTAACCACAGGCGAGCCGCTGCCGCGTGCGCTGTTTGACCGCATGCTGGCGGCACGCAATTTCCAGAGCGGCATGTTCACCGTGCGCCAGCTGGAGTTCGCCCTGTTCGACATGCAGCTGCACAGCGATTTCGACCCGACCCAGGACAGCGTGCAGGCCCTGCTGGAGCGCGTGCGCGATGAGGTGGCGGTCAACCGGCCGCCGGCCTGGAATCGCTTCCCCAATCAGTTCAGCCACATTTTTGCCGGTGGCTATGCGGCGGGCTACTACAGCTACAAGTGGGCTGAAGTGCTCAGCGCCGATGCCTATGCCGCGTTCGAGGAAGCGCCGGACAAGGTGACCGAAACCGGTCAGCGGTTCCGCGATGAAGTGTTGTCGCGCGGCGGCAGCCGGAGTGCGGCAGAGAACTTCGCCGCGTTCCGTGGCCGCGCGCCGACCGTGGACGCCCTGCTGCGACACAACGGGATGGTGTGACCCCGGTTACGGTAGTGCCGGCCGCTGGCCGGCTCTGCATCCTGCCGCCAGGGGCGGAGTGTCATGCAACGTGAGGCGCCGGCCAGCGGCCGGCACTACCCGGCAGCGTGATCGGACCGGACGCGGCTCATTCGGCGTAGATCATCTTGCGGGTCATGCCGCCGTCGACGATGTGGTCCTGGCCGGTGATGAAACCGGCCAGGTCCGAGAGCAGGAAAACCGCCAGCGCGCCGATGTCCGGCGGCTGGCCAACCCGGCCGACCGGATGCTGCGCCTGATCGCGGCGCGAGAGCTTGGGCATGCGCCGGCGTGACGGTGCCTGCCAGGCATCGGTGGTGATCCAGCCGGGGCTGATGCTGTTGACCCGCACCGCCGGCCCTTCGCTCAACGCGAGTGCATGGGTGAAGGCGACCAGCCCGCCCTTGGCCGCGGCATAGGCCTCACTGTCCGGTTCGGACTGCCAGGCACGCGTCGAGGCGATGTTGAGGATGGCCCCGGCGTGTTCGCGCAGGGCGGGCAGGGCGTGTTTGCTGCACAGGAAGGCGCCATGCAGGCTGGAGAGGCGGCGTTGCCACTCGGCCAGCGGCATCTCCGCCAACGGCGTGCCATGGGCACTGGCGATGCCGGCATTGTTGACCAGGCCATCCATGCGGCCAAAGCGCTTCATCGTCGCCTTCATCAGCGCCTGCACACTGCGCTCGCTGGCCACATCCGCGCGCTGGAACGCCGCGCGCTCCGGCAGCGCCCATTCGGTCAAACAGGCCTTGCCGGCATCGGCATCCAGGTCGGCAATCATCACGCTGCCGCCGGCGCCGAGCACCGCCTGCGCGATGCCACGGCCCACCCCCTGCGCACCGCCGGTGATCACCACCACGCGATCGCGCAGCGGCTGTGCCGGCCAGTCGAGGATGGACGGTGTCAGTGGCACGGCGGCATGTCGTTGCGGCCCAGCAGGCGCGTCCAGCCTTCAATGCCGAGCTTGTCCAGCGTTTCGATGTTGCGCTCCACGATCACATCCGGATCCGGGAACGCGGCGACCGCCCGCTCGACGCTGTCTTCGCGCAGCAGGTGCAGGGTCGGGTAGGGCGCACGGTTGGTGTAGTTGCTCACGTCATCCGGCGCCGCGCCGGCGAACTGGTACTGCGGATGGAAGCTGGCCACCTGGAGGATACCCTGCAGATCCAGTGCTTCGATCGCCGCATCGGCGTTGTCGAGGAAATCGTTGTAATCCAGGAAATCGGTCAGCACGTCCGGATGCACGATCAACGTGGTGTCGATCTGTTCGGCCGGCGTATCGCGCAGCAGGATCAGCTCTTCGGCCAGTTCCTCCACCAGGGCTTCCGGGGTGGTCGCATCGCTGAGCACGAACCGCACCTGATCCTTCACGTACACCGCTTTGGCGAACGGGCACAGGTTCAGGCCGATGACGATCTGCTCCAGCCATTTCCGGGTCTCGGCAATGGGGTCGTGGGTGGCAGTGAGGGAAGCATCGTTCATGGCGGGCGGTGTCGCTGGCTGGGCTGTTGATTGTACGGCGCGGCGGTGAAGCGGGCGGGTGATCGGCTCCACTGTCCATTAACTGGACACCGGCCATGCTGATAAACCCTTATCCGGCAATCACTTGCAGTGATCGGGCCAACGGCCAATAGGCAGTGGTCCGCCGCAGGTATCCAATGGCCGGGTACACGACGCAAGGAGTTATCAGAGATGGCAACACACGCATTCCTGCCGACGGCCACGTGGTCCGGCATGCTGTTCGAGGGTCAGTGGAGCCCGGGTGCCGGCACCCAGGATGTGGTCGAACCGGCCACCGGCGAACGCCTGGGCGAGATCGCGATGGCCGACCCGGCGCAGATCTCGCGCGCCGCCGCCACCGCCGCCAAGGCGCAGCGCGACTGGGCCAGCGCCCCGTATGACACCCGCGCGCAGGTCCTGCGCCGTGCCGCGCAGCTGGCCGAAGAGCACAACGACGAGATCGTGCAGTGGCTGGTCCGCGAAAGTGGCTCCACCCAGCTCAAGGCCGGCTTTGAGGCCAAGGTGAACACCAAGGCGTTGCATGAAGCGGCGGCACTGCCCTCGCGCAGCATCGGTGAAGTGCTGCCGTCCGAACCGGGCCGTCTGAATCTGGCGCGCCGCCGACCGCTCGGCGTGGTCGGCGTGATCGCGCCGTTCAACTTCCCGCTGTATCTGGCCATGCGCGCAGTCGCCCCGGCACTGGCGCTGGGCAATGCGGTGGTGCTCAAGCCCGATCCGCGCACCGCCGTGTGCGGTGGCTTCGTGATCGCACGCCTGTTCGAACTGGCTGGGCTGCCGGCCGGCCTGCTGCACGTGCTGCCCGGTGATGGCGCGGCCGGTGCGGCGCTGACCAGCGACCCGAACATCGCGATGATCCAGTTCACCGGCTCCACCGGTGCCGGGCGCAAGGTCGGTGAAGCGGCGGGCAAACACCTGAAGAAGGTGTCGCTGGAACTGGGCGGCAAGAACTCGCTGATCGTGCTCGACGATGCGGACATGGATCTGGCCATCGCCAATACGGCGTGGGGCGTCTACCTGCACCAGGGCCAGATCTGCATGGCCACCGGCCGCGTGCTGGTCCAGCGCAGCATCCATGCGCGCTTCCTGGAAAAGCTGGTGGCCAAGGCGAAATCGCTCAAGGTCGGCAATCCGGCCGACGGCGAGGTGGCGATCGGGCCGTTGATCAATGCCCAGCAGCGTGACCACGCCGCGCGCATCGTCGCCGAGGCACAAGCCGCGGGCGCGACCCTGGCGACCGGTGGTGGCTACCAGGATCTGTTCTTCGAGCCGACCGTGCTCAGCGATGTGAGCCGCGACAACCCGGCCTTCCACGAAGAGATCTTCGCACCGGTCGCGGTAGTGGTGCCGTTCGATACCGATGATGAGGCGGTGGAGCTGGCCAACGACAGCGAATACGGCCTGTCGATGGCGATCGTATCCAGCAACGTGGGCCGCGCGCTGAAGCTGGGCGAACGGCTGCGCACCGGCCTGCTGCACATCAACGACCAGACGGTGAACGATGAGGTGATCAATCCGTTCGGTGGCGTGGGCGCCTCCGGCAACGGCACCAGCATCGGTGGCCCGTCCAACATCGACGAGTTCACCCAGTGGCAGTGGATGACCGTCAAGGGCGAAGCGCCCGCGTACCCGATCTGATCCAGGAGATTCTCATGACCGCAACAGCAGAACTGCGCGACATCACCGTGGCCGTGGTGCGCGAAAAAGAACAGCCCTTCACCATCGAGAAGGCGCGCATTCGTGGCCCGCAGGACGATGAAGTGCTGGTCCGCGTGGTCGCCACCGGCCTGTGCCATACCGACCTGATCGTGCGTGACCAGTACTACCCCGTGCCGCTGCCGGCCGTGCTCGGCCATGAAGGCGCGGGCATCGTCGAAGCGCTCGGCCCGGGCGTGAAGGACCTCAAGGTCGGGGACCATGTCGTGTTGACCTACGGCGCCTGCGGCCACTGCAATCCCTGCAGCGGCGGCCACGGCGCCTACTGCAAGGACTTCTTCGGCCTGAACTTCGGTGGCGGTGCGCTGGACGGCTCCACCGCGATCCAGGATCCGGACGGCACCCCGCTGCACGATCACTTCTTCGCGCAGTCCTCGTTCGCCACCTACGCACTGAGCCGCGAAAACAACGCGATCAAGGTGCCCGAGGATGCGCCGATCGAACTGCTCGGCCCGCTTGGCTGCGGCATCCAGACCGGTGCCGGTGCGGTGATCAACTCGCTCAAGGTGACCGCCGGCAGCAGCTTCGCCAGCTTCGGTGCCGGCGCGGTCGGGCTGAGCGCGGTGATGGCCGCACGCGTGGCAGGTGCGACCACCATCATCGCCATCGATGTGGTGCCGTCGCGGCTGGAACTGGCCAAGGAGCTGGGGGCCACGCACGTGATCAACAGCCGCGAGGTCGATGTGGTGGAAGCGGTGCGCGGGATCACCGGCGGCGGCGCGAACTTCGCACTGGAATCCACCGGTCGTCCGCAGGTGCTGGCGCAGGGCATCGAGGCCCTCGGCGGGTTGGGGATGATTGGCGTGGTCGGCGCGCCGAAGCTGGGCACCAAGGCCGAGTTCGACGTCAACAACCTGCTGCTCGGCGGACGCAGCATCCGCGGCATTGTCGAAGGCGACAGCGTGCCCAAGGTGTTCATTCCGCAGCTGGTGCAGCTGTACCAGCAGGGCCGCTTCCCGTTCGACAAGCTGGTCAAGTTCTACCCGCTGGACCAGATCAACCAGGCCGCCGAGGACAGCACCCGCGGTGTCACCCTCAAGCCGATCCTGACCATCGGCGGGTGAAACGGTCCGTCGCAGGCCTGCATGCCTGCGACGACGTACCAGTCAGCTTTGCGGGAGTAGGCTGTCGGTCCGAGGTGGAGATCGACCGATGGCCGCGATGGTTCTGGAACAGCAGCAGGTATTGGCCGCCGCCCGTCAGCGCTTCGCCGAGGGCGGCGCGCTGATGGACAGCGTGGTCAGCCCGCCGGTGCAGCGCTCCTGGGAGCGCTCGCGCCAGGCCGGCGTACAGCCGCGGCAGGAGCCGTACTACGCGCCCCTTGCCGCTGCGGCCACGCGCCTCGACGACCCTGCCGACCGCCGCCTCGCACGCTGTGTGCGCGAGGACATGGACCACCTCTGGGCCGCCTTCGGCGGCCGCCAGTGGACCCTGTTCTGCGTCAACGCCGACGGCCTGGTCATCGCCCAGCGCGAACATGGCCTGGCCGACGTCCCGGTACTGCGTCCGATCCAGATCGGTCGCCGCCTGCGCGAAATCGACATCGGCACCACCGCACCGGCCTGCAGCCTGGCGGAAGACGCGCCCGCCCTGGTGCGCGGCAATGAGCACTATCTCGACCGCTTCGCCACCGTGTTCTGCCTGAGCGTGCCGCTGCATGGGCTGGATGGCGAAGTGCTGGGTGCACTGGACATCACCGGCACTGGCGAGCGCGATGCCGAGCTGTTGCACGGCTACTTCCGCCAGGCCGCGCTGTCGGCCGAGAACCGCCTCATGCAGGACCACCGCCCCTGCCACCTGCTGGCGGTGCAACACGACACCCGATGGCTGCACTCGCCCCTGCAGGGCCTGCTGGCCATCGAAGAAGACGGCCAGGTGCGTGCCGCCAACCGCGTCGCCCGCCGCCTGTTCGGACTGCCGCGTCGCGGCCACTTGCCCGTTCTCACCCTGGACGGCCTGTTCGCCGGCGCCAGTACCCACCAGCGCCGCCGCCTGCTGCAGAGCGGCCCCGCCCACCGCGTCCGCCTGGATGACGACACCGCCGTGCACGTGCAGTACCTGCGCGGACCCCTCGCACCGCATGCCAGCGTGAAGCTCGATGTGCCGCGCGCCAACGCTGCACCTGCATCGCTGCGCACACACACCACACAGCACGTACGCGACGCCGTGGCCGCGCATCAAGGCAATGTCAGCGCCGCCGCACGCCAGCTCGGTATCTCACGCACCACGCTGTACAAGCTGATTCGCGCGTAACGAGCAGCATCCGGCGGCATACGCCGCGCGCGGAAGGGCTTCTCTTCGATCCTTTGCAACGAGGTTGCCGGCCAGCGGCCGGCACTACCGAGGGGACATCGCCTGATTGCCGGCCAGCGGCCGGCACTACCGCTTTGCTCGCCCATCCGCCGAGGAAGCGTCGGGCGGCGGGTAGGGCCGGGCCTTGCCTGGACAATGAGCGGCATGGATGCCGCGACATGAGCCCCCATGGATGGGTTCACGGCGGGTCCGGGCAAGGCCTGGCCCTACCCGCCGCAGCCCTCGCCAGTGAATCGCCAGCCTTTAGCGATGAGCTGCCAGCGCCCAAAACAACGAAAGCCCATCAGCAACAAACACAGGCGCCCTTCGCTGGCGTTCCTCGCTACAGCCGTCCGGCCAAGATCAATCGCGGAAATTATCGAACTGCAGGGGCACCTCGAACGTCTCCTTCCGCAACAGCGCCATCGCATCCTGCAGATCATCGCGCTTCTTGCCCGTCACCCGCAGCTTGTCGCCGTTGATCTGGCTGTCCACCTTCAACTTGGCCTCCTTGATCGTCGCCGCGATCTTCTTGGCCACCTTCTGCTCGATCCCCTGCTTCACGGTGATCTTCTGCCGTGCACCGGCCAGATTGGTTTCGATATCACCGAACTCCAGGCACGCCGCATCGATCTTCCGTGCCGTCAACCGCTGACGCAGGATGTCCGTCATCTGCTGCAGCTGGAAATCGCTCGGCGCGGACTGGCTGATCACGCTGTCTTCCAGCACGTACTTGGCGTCCACCCCCTTGAAATCGAAACGCGTGGACAGCTCGCGGTTGGCCTGGTCGACCGCGTTGGTCAGCTCGTGGGTGTCGACTTCGGAAACAACGTCAAAAGAGGGCATGGGCAAACTCCAGCGGGTGAATGTCCCCATTCTATCAAGCCACCATGGACGGGCCGGCCAAGCCGGCGATAATGGGCCATGAACACGCAGAAATCCCCCACCCGCGCCGTCGCCTGGATGCTGATGGCCGTCGCCTGCTTTTCGCTGATGGATGCCGGCATGAAGCAGCTGTCGGCCAGCTATCCCACCCTGCAGGTCACCTTCCTGCGCGGTGCGGCCTCGCTGCCGTTCGTACTGGTCTGGGTGCTGGCCACCGCCGGCCCGCGCTCGCTGGTGCCCAGGCGATGGGTCCTGCACCTGCTGCGCGGCGTGCTCGGCATGGTGATGATCGGCTGCTTCGTCTATGCCCTGCGCAGCCTGCCACTGTCCACCGCCTACACCATCTACTTCGTCGCCCCGCTGCTGATCGCCGCGCTCTCGGTGCCGCTGCTCGGCGAGCACGTGGGCCCGCGCCGCTGGATCGCCATCGGCATCGGCCTGGTCGGGGTACTGGTCGTGCTGCGCCCCGGGGTCGGCGGGATCATTTCCTTCCCGGGCCTGATGGTGCTGCTGGCCGCCACCGCCTATGCGCTGGCCGCGATCACGGTCAGCATGCTGACCCGCACCGACACCCCGCAGTCGATGGTGGTGTGGTTCCTGGTGATCATGGCTGTCGGCGCCGGCCTGCTGGCGATCCCGGACTGGCAGCCGCTGCAACTGGGCCATGCCGCGCTGATCGCCGGCATGGGCCTGGCCGGGGCAGGGGGGCAGGTCGCCCTGACCCGTGCTTTCCAGCTGGGGGAGGCCTCGATGATCGCGCCGCTGGAGTACACCGGGCTGGTCTGGGTGATCGGCTGGGACCTGCTGTTCTGGGGCGTGCTGCCCGACCAGGTGACCTGGCTGGGCGCGGCGATCATCGTCGCCTCGGGCCTGTACCTGCTGCACCGTGAGCGGGTGCGCCGGGTCCAGCCGCCCCGGCCGCTGGACCACCCCTGAGCCCGGCCGGCCCCCCCTGGCCGGCCGGATCACGGTCTCTTAGAACCAAACGGAATATCATTCCGCGCAACCGCACGGGCCAGGGCCGCCCCGCGCTGGTAGGCTGCACGCCCCCTCCCGTCGATGCCCGGTTGACCGCGAAGTGATCGAGTTCCAGCGCCTGCACAAATCCTATGCCGTCGGCGGCCGCGCGATTGCCGCGCTGCAGCCGCTGGACCTGACCATCGAGGCCGGCGAAGTGTTCGGCATCATCGGCCATTCCGGCGCGGGCAAATCGACCCTGATCCGGCTGATCAACCGGCTCGAGGAGCCGACCGGCGGCCGGCTCCTGATCAATGGCGAGGATGTCACCGCGCTCGATGCCGAAGGCCTGCGCGTGCTGCGCCGGAAGATCGGCATGATCTTCCAGCACTTCAACCTGCTCTCGTCGCGCACCGTGGCCGCCAACGTCGCCTTCCCGCTGGAGCTGGCCGGGACCCCGCGCGCGGAGATCGACGCGCGCGTGGACGAACTGCTGCATACCGTCGGCCTGGAAGCGCACGCCCACAAATACCCGGCGCAGCTGTCCGGCGGCCAGAAGCAGCGCGTGGGCATCGCCCGCGCCCTGGCGACCCGCCCGCAGATCCTGCTGTGCGATGAAGCCACCAGCGCGCTGGACCCGCAGACCACCGCTTCGGTGCTGAAGCTGCTGGGCAAGATCAACCGCGAGCTGGGCCTGACCATCGTGCTGATCACCCACGAGATGGACGTGATCCGCCGGGTCTGCGACCGCGTTGCCGTGCTCGATGCCGGCCACCTGGTGGAAACCGGCCCGGTCACCGAGGTGTTCCTGCACCCGCAGCACCCGACCACGCGCCGCTTCGTGAGCGAATCGGAGCAGGTGGACGAGGGCGAGCTGCACAAGGATTTCGAGGCGGTCGCCGGGCGCATCGTGCGCCTGACCTTCCTCGGCGCCGACACCTACGAACCGCTGCTGGGGCGCATCGCGCGCGAGACCGGCGTGGACTACAACATCCTGTCCGGCCGTATCGACCGGATCAAGGACACCCCGTATGGCCAGTTGACCGTGTCGCTGGTCGGCGGCGACGTGCAGGCCGCGCAGGCGGGGTTCGTTGCCGCCGGTGTCCACCTTGAGGAGCTGCGCCGATGATCCTGGCCACCGCAGGCGGGTTCTTCCGCCATCTCGACGCCGGCAAATGGGCCGATATCGGCCAGGCCACGCTGGATACCCTGCTGATGCTCGGCGGCTCACTGCCGCTGACGCTGCTGATCGGCCTGCCGCTGGGCGTGCTGTTGTTCCTGACCGGCTCGCCGCAGCTGCACCGCAAGCCGGTGCTGTATGGCGCGCTCGCGCTGCTGGTGAACCTGCTGCGCTCGGTGCCCTTCATCATCCTGATGATCGTGCTGATCCCGCTCACGCTGTGGATGATGGGTACCTCGCTGGGCGTGCGCGGTGCGATCGTGCCGCTGGTGATCGGTGCGGCGCCGTTCTATGCGCGCCTGGTCGAAACCGCGCTGCGCGAAGTGGACCGTGGCGTGATCGAAGCGACCCAGGCGATGGGCGCCACCACCTGGCAGCTGGTCACCCGGGTGCTGCTGCCCGAAGCGCGGCCGGGCCTGATCGCCGGCGCCACGGTCACCGTGATCGCGCTGATCGGCTTCACCGCGATGGGCGGCGCGATCGGCTCGGGCGGCCTGGGCGACCTGGCCTTCCGCGATGGCTACCAGCGCTCGCACACCGACGTGGCCCTGGTCACCGTGGTGCTGCTGCTGGTGCTGGTGCAGATCCTGCAGATGATCGGCGACCGCCTGGTCTCGCACTACAGCCGGAAATAACCGGTAGGTACCGACCGTTGGTCGGTACGCCCAAAATGACCGGTAGGTACCGACCGTTGGTCGGTACGCCACGCTTACCGGACGTTCGGCACTTCAAAGCCCAGCCGGTCCACCTGCTCGGGGTGCTGCGGCACGCGCTTGAGCTTGTCGGTATTGACCCCGTAATCGTCACGCAGGCGGGTGGCGAGCTCCTTGTAGAGCTCTTTGTCCATGTCCGGCTGGCGCGCGAAGATCCAGGCCATCTCGCGGCCCGGGTAGCCCAGCATCGCCCATGAATAATCCGGCGCGACTTCCAGCACACGGGTGTGGGTCGGCACGATCTTGTAGAACCAGGTGCGCCAGTTGTGGTTGCCGCTCTTCTCGTCCACCGAGGCGCGGACGGTCAGTTCCTGCTGCGGCTCGGAGAAGCCATCGCGGTAGCGGTAGGTGATGGACACTTTCTGGTCGCCGCGCAGGCGGAACTGATTGACGCTGGCGACATGGCCACGCTCGATCGGGTTCGGCACGCGGCCGATCACATACCAGGTGCCCATGAACCGCTGCAGGTCGATCGGCGCATTGGCGCTGTCGACCGCGACCGGGGTCGGCGCGGGTTCCGGTTTGGTCTCATGGCGGAACGCACAGGCTGACAGCAATGCCAGCGAGGAGACCAACAGGACAGCGCGAAGCGGGCGGTTCGAAGACATGCGGCAGGTGGCTCCAGTGGCTGGCAGGGGCATGGTGGGTGGGACAGCGGAGAACGTCAATGGCGGCGCAGCGGTTGCGTGACCGATTCATGCAACCGCTCGCCGGACATCCCTCCTGTCGCCTCCCCGTACAAGGTCGCAGCCCTTGAGATGGCGGCGCGGCAAGGTGACGCATCACTTTCGCACGGAGCTGTGTCATGACCCTGTCGTCTTCCCCGCGTTCGTCCGACCGTCCCGATCCCCGCGTGCTGCGTTGCGTCAGGCAGGCCGTCCTTGCCGGGGTGGCCCTGGTCCTGGTCTGGCCCGCCGCGCGGGGGCATAGCGAGTGGATCGGCTGGCTGCCGATGTGGCTGATCGGCATGCCGCTGATGGCCTGGTGGAGCCTGCTTCGCTTCCGCCTGCCGCTGGCCGGCCTGCTCAACCGCACCGCCCGCCGCCGCCGCGGGCCGCAGGCCCGGCGCCGGCGGCGCCCGTTGGCGCGTCCGGCGCGACCTGACCTTCGACACGTGAGCCGCGGCCAGCCGGTGTGATAGCGTCCCAAGGCTATGAACGCCTGGAGCTGCAATGTCACGATTCGCTTCCGCCTGCCTGGTGGCAGGTCTGATCTCCGCCGGTGCGGCGGGAACCGCCATGGCCGCTGACGCCCCCGCGGACCCGTACGCCTGGCTTGAAGACGTCACCGGCGACAAGCCGCTGGCGTGGGTCAAGGAACAGAACGCCAAGTCCGAAGGCCGTCTGGCTGCGACGCCGGCGTTCAAGCAGATGGAGACCAGCATCCGCGAGGTGCTCGATTCCGATGCCAAGATTCCCGGCGTGCAGAAAATCGGTGACTACTACTACAACTTCTGGAAGGACAAGCAGCACGAGCGCGGCCTGTGGCGCCGCACCACGCTGGCCGAGTACCGCAAGGCCTCGCCGCAGTGGGAAACCGTGCTGGATCTGGATGCACTGAACAAGGCCGAGGGCGAGAACTGGGTGTGGCACGGCGCTGACTGCCTGCGCCCGGATTACTCGCGCTGCCTGATCGCGCTGTCGCGCGGCGGCGCCGATGCCGATGTCACCCGCGAGTTCGACCTGGCCAACAAGACCTGGATCAAGGACGGCTTCTTCCGCCCCGAATCCAAGGGTGGCCTGAACTGGATCGACCGCGACACGGTGTTCGTCTACACCGATTTCGGCACCGGCACGATGACCACCTCCGGGTATCCGCGCGTGGCCAAGCTGTGGAAGCGCGGCACCCCGATGGCCTCGGCTTCGATGGTGTACGAGGGCAAGCCCGATGACATGTACATCGCGGCCATGCACGACGATACCCCCGGTTACGAGCGCAACCTGGTCAGCCGCACGCTGGCCTTCTACAACAACGAAATCTTCCTGCGCGCCGATGATGGCACGCTGACCAAGATCGATGCGCCGAACTCGGCCGAGAAGGGCCTGCGCAAACAGTGGCTGACCCTGGAGCTGCGTGAGCCGTGGACCGTGGGCGGCAAGACCTACGCCGCCGGTTCGCTGCTGGCCACCAAGCTGGACGATTACCTCGCCGGCAAGCGTGATTTCGACGTGCTGTTCGCGCCGACCGACACCACCTCGCTGGCCGGCACCAGCTGGACGAAGAACCACCTGGTCCTGAACGTGCTGGACGACGTCAAAAGCCGCCTGAGCGTGCTGACGCCGGGCGACGGCGGCTGGAAGACGACGGCCTTCACCGGCGCGCCGTCGTTCGGCACCGTGGCCGTCAGTGCGGTCGATGCCGATGACAGCGATGCGGTGTGGATGACCGTCACCGATTACCTGACCCCGACCACCCTGGCCATTGCCGAGATCGGCAAGCAGCCTGAGGTGCTCAAGACCATGCCGACGTTCTTCAACGCCGATGGCAAGGTGATCGAGCAGCACTTCGCCACCAGCAAGGATGGCACCCGGGTGCCGTACTTCGTGGTGCACCGCAAAGACATGAAGCTGGATGGCTCCAACCCGACCCTGCTGTACGGCTACGGTGGCTTCGAGATCTCGCTGACCCCGTCGTACTCGGGCGGCATGGGCCGCGCGTGGCTGGAGAAGGGCGGTGTATACGTGGTCGCCAACATCCGTGGCGGTGGCGAGTACGGCCCGCGCTGGCACCAGGCGGCGCTGAAGCAGAACCGCCACAAGGCCTATGAAGACATGGCCGCGGTCGCCCGCGACCTGGTGAGCCGCAAGATCACCTCGGCCAGGCACCTGGGCGTGCAGGGCGGCAGCAACGGTGGTCTGCTTACCGGCAACATGCTCACCCAGTACCCGGAGCTGTTCGGGGCGGTGGTGGTGCAGGTGCCGCTGCTGGACATGAAGCGTTACAGCCACCTGTTGGCCGGCGCGTCGTGGATGGCCGAATACGGCAATCCGGATACGGCCGATTGGGAATTCATCAAGACCTTCTCGCCGTACCACCTGTTCGACGCCAGCAAGACCTACCCGCCGGTGCTGTTCACCACCTCCACCCGCGATGACCGTGTGCATCCGGCCCATGCCCGCAAGATGGCGGCCAAGATGATCGACGCCGGCAAGGACGTGACCTACTACGAGAACATCGAAGGCGGTCACGGCGGCGCGGCGAACAACGCGCAGGCCGCGCATATGTCGGCGTTGGCCTACAGCTTCCTGTGGGAGCAGCTCTCCAAGTAAGCTCGGGGTGCTCGACGGCCAGGGGCGGTCGAGCAGCCGGCAGGGAGTGAGCCTGCCGCGGACGTTGTAGCCCCCTGGCGTAGACTCCGGGTGGTGGGGCGTCAGGTTGGCTCCACCCCATTTTGAGCGCCACGCAGCGATGCGTGGCGTTTTTTTTATGGGCGGCTCAGCGCACCCATGTCTCCAGCCCACGCGCGATCCGGCGCACCGCGTCTTCCAGGCGCGGCACGTCCTGCGTGTAGGCCAGGCGCACATGCTCGTTCGCACGGTGGTGCCCGAAGTCCAGGCCCGGCGTGAACGCCACATGCTCGGTCTCCAGGAAATGCGCACAGAACGCCTGGGCATCATCGGTGAACGCACTCACGTCGGCGTACAGATAGAACGCGCCTTCCGGTTCCACTTCGATGCGGAAACCGAGCGCGCGCAGTGCCGGCAGCAGGTAATCGCGACGCTCGCGGAACGCCGCACGACGCTGCTCGAAGATCGCGATCGATTCCGGCTCGAAACAGGCCAGCGCCGCATGCTGGGCGATGCTCGAGGCGCTGATGTACAGATTCTGTGCGAGCTTTTCCAGCTCACGCACCGCCTGCGGCGGCGCCACCAGCCAGCCCAGGCGCCAGCCGGTCATCCCGTAGTACTTCGAGAAGCTGTTGAGCACGAAGGCTTCGTCATCCACCTGCAGCACGCTGGCCGCGTCCATGCCGTAGGTAAGGCCGTGGTAGATCTCATCCACCACCAGGTGCCCGCCGCGCGCCTTCAACGACTGCGACAGCGCTGCCAGCTGCGCCGCCGAGAGCACGGTGCCGGTCGGGTTGGCCGGGGAGGCGACCAGCGCACCAACACTGTCGGCGTTCCACTGCCGTGCCACCAGGTCCGGCGTCAGCTGGTAGGCCGTCTCCGGGCCGACCGGCACCAGCTGCGCGGCGCCTTCCACCAGCCGCAGGAAGTGCCGGTTGCACGGATAGCCCGGATCGGCCAGCAACCAATGCTTGCCCGGGTCCACCAGCAGGCTGCTGGCCAGCAACAAGGCACCTGAGCCGCCCGGGGTCACCAGGATGCGCTCCGGATCGATCTGCACCTGGTAGCGATCCTGGTAGAAGCCTGCAATCGCCTCGCGCAGCGCGGGCAGGCCGCGGGCCGCGGTGTAGCGCGTGTGGCCGGCCGCCAGCGCGGCCTGGCCGGCGCGCACGATCGGAGCGGCGGTGGTGAAGTCCGGCTCGCCGATCTCCAGGTGGATCACATCGTGGCCAGCCTGCTCCAGCGCCTGCGCGCGGGCCAGTAGCGACATCACGTGGAAGGGTTCGATGTCCTGGCTGCGGCGGCTGTAGCCGGTGCCGGTCGGGGGCGTGCGGGAAGTATCCATGGCCTGATGATAGGCGCAGTGACCAACGACAGGCTTGCTGCTGGCCCACCCGCCAGCACAGACTGCACGGACACGGACGCCATTGCATTCCCCCGCCAGGAGCCTTATCTCGTGAAACCCGCCCTTTGTTTACTGGTTGCCAGCCTCATGACCTCCAACGTGCACGCCGCCCCCGCGCTGACCCCGCCCGACGCCGAGAAGCACCCGCACACGGTGAAGGCTCCCTTTGGCGCGACCCGCAGCGACGATTACTACTGGCTGCGCGACGACAAGCGCGAAAACACGAAGATGCTGGCCTACCTGAATGCGGAGAACGCCTACACCGACCAGGTGGTGGCCCCGCTCAAGCCGCTGGAAGACACCCTGTACAAGGAGATCGTCGCCCGCATCAAGCAGGACGATGCCAGCGTGCCCTCGCGTGACCGCGGTTACTGGTATTACACCCGCTTCGAAACCGGCAAGGACTACCCGATCCAGGCGCGCCGCAATGGCAGCATGGAGGCGCCGGAAGAAATCCTGCTCGACATCAACACGATGGCCGAGGGCAAGGGCTACTTCAACGTGGGCGATGCCGATGTCAGCCAGGACAACCACCTGCTGGCCTGGGCCGAAGACGACGTCGGCCGCCGCCAGTACGTGATCCGCTTCAAGGACCTGCGCACCGGTGAGGTGCTGCCGGATCGCATCGAGAACGTCTCGCCCAATGTGGTCTGGGCCGATGACAACCGCACCCTGTTCTATGTCGAGAATGATCCGGAAACCCTGCTCACCGTGCGCGTCAAGAAGCACGTGCTGGGCACCCCGGCCAGCAGCGACGTGCTCGTGTATGAAGAGAAGGACGACAGCTTCTACATGGGCGTGGGCCGCACCCGCGATGATCGTTTCCTGACCATCGAGCTGCACAGCACGGTGAGCTCGGAAACGCGCTACGCCCCGGCTGCCGACCCGCAGGCGTTCAAGGTACTGGCGCCGCGTGCGCGCGATGTGGAATACGACGCCGACCACTTCAATGGCCGTTGGGTGATCCGCACCAACGCGGCGGACGCGAAGAACTTCAAGATCGTCACCGCGCCCAGCGATGCCACCGCGCGCAGCCAATGGAAAGACTGGGTCGCGCACGATGACGCCGTGCTGATCGAAGGCTTCGAACTGTTCGACGGCTTCACCGCGATCGCCGAGCGCTCCAATGGCCTGGAACGCGTGCGCCTGCTGTTCCCGGATGGCCGCCAGGATTACGTCAAGGCGGATGAGCCCGCCTACTCGATGGGGTTGGCCGCCAACAGCGAGCATGACACCCCGTGGCTGCGTTACGCCTACACCTCGCTGACCACGCCGACCACCACCTACGAGCTCAATACCGTCACCGGTGAACGCCGCCAGCTCAAGCAGCAGCCGGTGATCGGCTATGACCCGTCGCAGTACACCACCGAGCGCGTGTGGGTGACGGCCCGCGATGGCGTCAAGGTGCCGGTGTCGCTGGTCTACCGCAACGGTTTCAAGAAGGACGGCACCGGCGCGCTGTACCAGTACGCCTACGGCAGCTACGGCATGTCGATGGATCCGGGCTTCAACCAGACCGTGGTCAGCCTGCTCGATCGCGGCGTGGTGTATGCCATCGCCCACATCCGCGGCGGCCAGGAAATGGGCCGTGCGTGGTATGAGGACGGCAAGCTGCTCAAGAAGCAGAACACGTTCAACGATTTCGTCGATGTCACCCGCGAGCTGGTCCGCCAGGGCTATGCCGCCAAGGATCGCGTCGCCGCCTCCGGTGGCAGCGCCGGTGGTCTGCTGATGGGCGCGGTGGCCAACCAGGCGCCGCAGGACTATCGCGTGATGGTCGCCCAGGTGCCGTTCGTCGATGTGGTCACCACCATGCTCGACGCCAGCATCCCGCTGACCACCAACGAGTATGACGAGTGGGGCAACCCGGAGCAGCGCGAGTATTACGACTACATGCTCACGTACTCGCCCTACGACAACGTCAGCAGGCAGGCGTACCCGGCCCTGTTCGTCGGCACCGGCCTGTGGGATTCGCAGGTGCAGTACTGGGAGCCGGCCAAGTGGGTGGCCAAGCTGCGCGATGACAACACCGGCCACTTCCCGATCGTATTCCGTACCAACATGGAAGCCGGCCACGGCGGCAAATCCGGCCGCTTCCAGCGTTACCACGAGCTGGCCGAGTCGTATGCGTTCGTGCTCGACCAGCTCGGCGTGACCACTTCCCGGTAATGCCGGCCGGCGGCCGGTCACCTCGGTTGGCCGGCGATTTCCGTTGACCGACGACCTCGTGTCGTCGGCCAATGCAGTGAGGCCGCCATGCGGCGGCCCGTCCGGGTCGCTATGCTGGCACCATGTCCCGGCCCGAACGCCCTGTGGTTTCCGAAGCGCCGGCTGTCCGGCGACGGGTGCGTTTTCGCTGGGCGTGGTGGCTGCTGGCCTATGTCAGCCTGGGCACCGGCGTCGTGGGCATTTTCGTGCCGGGCCTGCCCACCACCGTGTTCATCCTGATCTCGGCCTGGGCCGCCTCGCGCGGGTCCGAGCGCCTGCACAACCGCCTGCTGGCGCACCCGCAGTTCGGCCCGGCGATCCGCAACTGGCAGGCGCATGGCGCGGTCAGCCGCCGCGGCAAATGGATGGCGACCCTGACCATGGCGGTGTGCGCGGGCATCATGCTGTGGTGCGTGCCGATCGCCTGGGTGAAGTGGCTCTCCATCGGCAGCATGGCCTGCGTGGCGCTGTGGCTGTGGACCCGGCCGCTGCCGCCTGGGGATGCACACCGACCCCGGTAGTGCCGGCCGCTGGCCGGCACCCATGAGCCGTCAGGATGTGCGGGGAGCCGGCCAGCGGCCGGCACGACCAGGGTGCCTCCAAGGGCGTGATTTTTAGCGCTGCCCGTTCATCCAGCCGGCACCCAAGCGCTCAAACACCGCGGCTATACTCGGAGGATGAAGACATCCCCCCGTACCCTCATCTCCCTGACGCTGGCCGCCTCGGCGCTGCTGGTGCTGTCGGCCTGTGGCAACAAGGGCCCGCTGGTCCTGCCGCAGAAGCCGGTCCCGGTCGAAGAACAGCTGGTTGAACCGGCCGCCGACGACGCCACGCCGCCGGCCGCCGATGCCGATACCGATTCCCCGGTGGTTCCCGATCCCGTTGAAGCGCCGGCGCTGAAGGCCAATGACGGGAATGAGTAAGTCGAACACGTCCGCGGCGCTGCGCTTCACCAAGATGCATGGCGCCGGCAATGATTTCGTGGTGTTGGACCTGCGCGATGGCAGCGCACCGCCGGATGCTGCGCTGGCCGCGCGGCTGGCCGATCGCCACACCGGCGTGGGGTGCGACCAGATCCTGACCATCGAGCCGCCCAAGGCGGAAGGCTCGGTCGCCTCGTATCGGATCTGGAATGCCGATGGCAGCCGTTCCGAGCAATGTGGCAACGGTGCGCGCTGCGTGGCGGCCTGGCTGGTGCGTGATGGCGCGGCTACCGGCAGCACCTTCGCGATCGATAGCCCGGTCACTACCCATGCAGTCGAACGCCTGGGCGAAGACCAGTACGCGGTGGCCATGGGCGTGCCGCGTTTCGAGCCGGAGAACGTGCCGCTGATCGGCTTCGCCCGCGCCCGCGAGGAATACCTGCTGCCGCTGCAGGGCGACACGGTGCGCTTCGGCGCGGTCTCGATGGGCAACCCGCATGCCGTGATCGAAGTGGGCCTGGTCGATGCCGCCCCGGTCGAGCGCCTGGGCCCGTTGCTGCAGCAGCACGCCTCGTTCCCGAAATCGGTCAACGTCGGTTTCGTGCAGGTGCTCGGCCCGCAGCACGCGCGCCTGCGCGTGTATGAGCGTGGCGCCGGCGAAACCCTGGCCTGCGGCAGTGGCGCCTGCGCTGCGGCCGTGGTGATGATGCAGCGCGGTCGCCTGCAGCGCGATGCCACGATGTCGCTGCCCGGCGGTGACCTGCGCATCCGCTGGCCGGCCGATGATGCACAGATCGTGATGTCCGGACCCGCAGCCTTCGTCTTTGATGGGGAGTGGAACGCATGAGCGAGACCGCCGAGAAAATCGGGTCGCACGAAGTAGCCGCCTGGCTGCGTCGGCATCCGACCTTCCTGAAGCAGTTCCCGGATCTGGCCCTGACCCTGGTGGTGCCGCGCGATGACGGCCCCACCGCGTCACTGGCCAGCTACCAGCTGGAGGTGCTGCGCGACAAGAACCGTGAGCTGTCGCGACGGCTGGCCGATCTGGCCGCCAACGCACAGATCAACGAGCGCTTGGCCGTGCGCACGCACCAGCTGACCCTGGCACTGATGAAACAGGACTCGGCGGCGGACACCCTGCGGGCGATGGCCGCCTCGCTGGAAGAGGATTTCGCCGGGGATCTGGTGCGGCTGATCGTGCTGCATCCGGTTTCCGGGCTGGAACAGGCGCCGTGGCTGCAGGTGATCGAGGAGAGCAGCCCGCTGCTGGGTGTGTTCCGCGATTGCCTCAAGGACGGCGAACCGATCTGCGGCCGCCTGCAGCCGGAAAAGAGCACCGTGCTGTACGCCGGGCGCGCCGAGGAAGTGCAGTCCAGCGCGCTGCTGCCGCTGCCGGGTGTCGGCCTGATCGCGGTCGGCAGCCATGACGGCAATCGGTTCTACCCGGGCATGGGCACGCTGTTCCTGCGCATGATGGGTGAATCGCTGGTCGTTGCGCTGCAGCGTTTCCCGTCCCCCTGACTGCCCGTTGAGCGGAGTCGCCGTGAGTACCGCGCAGGACTTCCTGTCGCACCTGCAGGTGGAGCGCCGCATGTCGGCGCACACGCTGGATGCCTACCGTCGCGACCTGGACGCACTCGCGGCGTGGGCTGAGGGGCAGGGTGCGGTGATCGACACGCTCGACAGTGCGCAGCTGCGCCAGTTCATTGCTGCCGAACACCGCCGTGGGCTGTCACCGACGTCGCTGCAGCGCCGACTCTCTGCCTGCCGCAGTTTTTATGCCTGGTTGCTCAAGCACCATCGCATCGAGGCCAATCCCGCGACCGGCCTGAAAGCACCCAAGGCACCACGCAAACTGCCGCAGGTGCTCGACGCCGATGAAGCCGTGCAGCTGGTGGAACTGCCCACCGACGCACCGCTCGGCCTGCGTGACCGCGCGCTGCTGGAACTTTTCTATTCCTCGGGACTGCGCCTGAGCGAGCTGTGCGCGCTGATCTGGCGCGACCTGGATTTCGATACCGGCCTGGTCAACGTGCTGGGCAAAGGCAACCGCGAACGCCGCGTGCCGTTCGGTTCGCATGCACGCACCGCGCTGCAGGGCTGGCGCGCCGACAGCGGCGGCGCGGCAACCGCACCGGTATTTCCCGGGCGCAAGGGCGGGCCCATCACCCAGCGCGCCGTGCAGATCCGCATCCGCCAGCTCGCCCAGCGCCAGGGCCTGTTCAAGCACGTGCACCCGCATATGCTGCGGCACAGCTTCGCCAGCCACATCCTGGAGTCCTCCGGTGATCTGCGCGGTGTGCAGGAGCTGCTTGGGCATGCCGATATCGCCACCACACAGATCTATACCCATCTGGATTTCCAGCATCTGGCCAAGGTCTACGACGCTGCGCACCCGCGTGCCAAGCGGCGCAAGAGCGGCAACGAAAGCTGAATCGATCCGCTGCGGCATCCGGGCGCAGGGCGGGGCGGGTTGAAGCGTCGGGCAGAGACCCCACCTCAGTCTTTGTCACCCCGGAGGCTCCATGGACCCCAGTCAGAACCCCAACGTATTTCATGCCACCACCATCATCTCGGTGCGGCGCAACGGGCATGTCGCCGTCGCCGGCGATGGCCAGGTCACCCTTGGCCACACGGTGATGAAGGGCAACGCCCGCAAGGTGCGCCGTCTGGGCCGGGAGGGCCAGGTGCTGGCCGGTTTCGCCGGCGCTGCCGCCGATGCCTTCACCCTGTTCGAGCTGTTCGAGGCCAAGCTGGAAAAGCACGGTCAGCTGCAGCGTGCTGCAGTGGAACTGGCCAAGGATTGGCGCACCGAGCGCCGCCTGGGCAAGCTCGAAGCGCTGCTCGCCGTCGCCGACAAGGACACCTCGCTGATCATCAGCGGCACCGGTGATGTGATCGAGCCGGAAGACGGCATCATCGCGATCGGTTCCGGTGGCTCCTATGCCCTGTCTGCCGCCCGCGCGCTGATGGCACATACCGAACTGGATGCCCGCACGATCGCCACCGAGTCGATCAACATCGCCGGTGACATCTGCATCTACACCAATCGCAACGTGGTGGTCGAAGAGCTTTGACCCGGAGGGTCAACGCTCGGTAGCGCCACGCCATGCGTGGCTGCGGTATCCGGTCAGCCACGCATGGCGTGGCTCTACATCAGCGTTACGTCGCTGCCAGGCAGGCCGGTGATACGTCATTCCACCCCATATCCTCGTGAGCACACCCATGCCGCACAAGATTGAAGTTTCTTCCGCCACCATGACCCCGCGCGAGATCGTGCAGGAACTGGACCGGCACATCGTCGGCCAGCACGACGCCAAGCGCGCGGTCGCCATCGCGCTGCGCAACCGCTGGCGCCGCATGCAGCTGCCGGCCGAGCTGCGCAACGAAGTCATGCCCAAGAACATCCTGATGATCGGCCCGACCGGCGTCGGCAAGACCGAGATCGCGCGTCGCCTGGCCACGCTGGCCAATGCGCCGTTCGTCAAGGTTGAAGCCACCCGGTTTACCGAGGTCGGCTATGTCGGCAAGGACGTGGAGCAGATCATCCGCGACCTGGCCGACACCGCGGTCAAGCTGTATCGCGAGCAGGCCAAGGTCCGCGTGCGCACCCAGGCCGAAGAGCGCGCCGAAGACCGCATCCTGGATGCACTGCTGCCGCGCCGCAGCACCGGTATCGGCTTCGATGCCGAGGCCGCGCGCAACGAGCCCTCCGCGCAGGACAACGAGACCCGCATCAAGTTCCGCCGCATGCTGCGCAACGGTGAACTGGACGAGCGCGAGATCGAACTGGAAGTCTCGGCCAATGTCAGCATGGACATCATGACCCCGCCAGGCATGGAGGAAATGGGGCAGCAGCTGCGCCAGATGTTCTCCAGCATGGGCGGTGCGAAGGCGCAGAAGCGCACGCTGTCGATCAAGGCCGCGCGTCCGCTGCTGATCGAGGAAGAGGCCGGCAAGCTGGTCAACGAAGACGATATCCGCAGCGCGGCGATCGAAGCCTGCGAGCAGCACGGCATCGTGTTCATCGATGAGATCGACAAGGTCGCCAAGCGCGGTGACAACGTCGGTGGTGGCGATGTGTCGCGCGAAGGCGTCCAGCGCGATCTGCTGCCGCTGGTGGAAGGCTCCAATGTGTCCACCAAGTACGGCACCATCAAGACCGACCACATCCTGTTCATCGCCTCCGGTGCGTTCCACCTGGCCAAGCCCAGCGATCTGATCCCGGAACTGCAGGGTCGTTTCCCGATCCGCGTGGAACTGGGCGCGCTGAGCAAGCAGGACTTCGTGCGCATCCTGACCGAGCCGAAGGCCGCGCTGACCAAGCAGTACGAAGCGCTGCTGCAGACTGAAGGCGTCTCGATGAAGTTCACGGTCGATGCGGTGGACCGCTTGGCCGAGATCGCCTTCCAGGTGAACGAGCGCCAGGAAAACATCGGCGCGCGCCGCCTGCACACGGTGCTGGAGCGCTTGCTGGATACGCTGAGCTATGAAGCCCCGGACCGCGATGGCGAGACCATCAGCATCGACCAGGCCTACGTCGACGCGCACCTGGGTGAGCTGGTGCAGGATCCGGACTTGAGCCGCTACATCCTGTAACGGCACGCAACGATCGGGTGGTAGGAAGAACGGCGGCACTTCGGTGTCGCCGTTTTTTTTCTCAGGCGTCGTCGTCGGTTGGCAGGGCGGTCGGGGGTGCGCCCGGGGTGAATACACCCGGCTGCACGAATGCGCTGAGGATCGCATCCAGCGTCTGCGCGCCATCGCGCTGGATCTCGAACAGCTCCGGTTCCAGCATCGCGCTATACAGCACCCCGGTCAGGCTGGTGCTCACGATGCGTGCCACCGTGTCCACGTCCACCCCCTCGCGCAGCTGCCCCAACTCGCGCGCGCGCTGGAACGCGGCCGCGAAGATACCCAGCTCCTCGCGCGATGCCTCCAGCTGCAGCACCTGCATCGCCTGGCTTTCCACCGACAGATCATTGCGCAGCATGATTTCCATCATGTTGCGCAGGCGTTCGTCTTCGGCCAGCTCCCGGAAGGAGACCAGCAGTGCCGAGCGCAGGTCCAGGATCGGTGTAGTGCGCTTGGCCGAGGTGGTGCGTCGCAGCCGCTCGATGAACGGGACGCGCTCGCGATCGATCATCGCGGTCAGCACTTCGGTCTTGTTCTTGAAATGCCAGTACACCGCGCCGCGGGTGAATCCGGCGCGCGCCCCGATCATCGCCAGGCTGGTGCCGGCGACCCCGTATTCATGGAAACAGACCTGGGCCGCATCGAGGATGCCCTCGCGGGTGGCCTGCGCCTCTTCTTTGGTTTTTCTGGCCATTGCGCTGTGCAGTTGCTGGATGAAACCGGCCTGAATTGTACCGCTTTACAAACAAACATGCATGTATGTATATTTGCGCCCCACTGATCCTCAGCGAGGACTGCCTGCGCACGCCGGCGGGTCTCGTTTCGGATATTTGCCGTCATTTGCTGCCTGTTTGTCGTCATTCTTCGCTTTTATCGGAAGTTGGGCTGCAGGCGCCCCTTTTCCGTCTGCGAGCCCCTACCGCCATGTCCAGAACCCCGTACCGTCTTCTCGCGCTGTCCCTCGCGATCGCCCTGACCGTGTCCGCCTGTGGCGGTGGTGAGCAGGAGGGTCCGCAGGGCGGCCCCGGCCAGGTGACCGTGGCCACCCTGAAAGCAGAGCAGGTCGGGCTGACCCGCGAGCTGCCGGGCCGCACCAATGCCTTCCTGGTGGCCGAAGTGCGCCCGCAGGTCAACGGCATCGTGGCCAAGCGGTTGTTCACCGAAGGCGGCCTGGTCACTGCCGGGCAGCCGCTGTATCAGCTCGATGACGCCAGCTATCGCGCCCAGGCCAACAGCGCCCGTGCCCAGCTGGCGCGCGCCGAAGCCACCGCCAATGCCGCACGCCTGAGCGCCAAGCGCATCGGCGAGCTGGCCAAGGTCGAGGCGGTCAGCACCCAGGACAACGAAAACGCGATCGCCGCGCTGAAGCAGGCCGAAGCCGATGTCGGCGCCGCGCGTGCCTCGCTGGACGCGGCCAACGTGACGCTGGGTTATGCGCGCATCACCGCGCCGATCAGCGGCCGCATCGGCAAGTCCTCGGTGACCCAGGGCGCGCTGGTCAGCGCCGGCCAGGCCGAAGCGCTGGCCACCGTGCAGCAGTTGAACCCGATCTATGTCGACCTGACCCAGTCCGCCAGTGAGCTGCTGCAGCTGCGCCGCGAACTGGCCAGCGGCCGCCTGCAGGACAACCAGACCCTGCCGGTGACGATCCTGCTCGATGACGGCACCGAGTTCGATCACAAGGGCACCCTGGAATTCTCCGAAGTCAGCGTGGATCCGACCACCGGCAGCTACGCGCTGCGGGTCAAGGTCGAGAACCCGGACCAGGTGCTGATGCCGGGCATGTACGTGCGCGCCCAGGTCGGCAGCGGTGTGCGCGACAACGCGATCCTGGTGCCGATGCAGGGCATCGCCCGCGATCCCAAGGGCGATACCAGCGCCATGGTGGTCGGCAAGGACGACAAGGTCGAAGTGCGGCAGGTCAAGGTCAGCCGTTCGCTCGGCGACAAGTGGCTGGTCGAAGACGGGCTGAAGGCGGGTGACAAGGTCATCGTCGAAGGCCTGCAGAAGATCCAGCCGGGCATGCCCGTGCAGGCCACCGAAATGGGCGCGGCCCCGGCCAAGCCGGCCGCCGCGCCGGCGGCTCCCGCCGCCCAGCAGTAACCGGAGAATTCCATGGCACGTTTCTTCATTGATCGCCCCATCTTCGCGTGGGTGATTGCGATCATCATCATGCTCGCCGGCGGCCTGGCGGTGCTCAAGCTGCCGGTGTCGATGTACCCGGAAGTGGCACCGCCGGCCGTCGAGATCAGCGCCAGCTACCCGGGTGCATCGGCCAAGGTGGTCGAGGACTCGGTGACGCAGATCATCGAGCAGAACATGAAAGGCCTGGATGGCCTGATCTACTTCTCGTCCAACAGCTCGGCCAACGGCCAGGCGACCATCACCCTCACCTTCGAGAGCGGGACCAACCCGGATATCGCGCAGGTGCAGGTGCAGAACAAGCTGCAGCTGGCCATGCCGCTGCTGCCGCAGGAAGTGCAGCGCCAGGGCATCAACGTCGCGAAGTCGAGCAGTGGCTTCCTGCAGGTGCTCGGCTTCGTCTCTGAAGACGGCAGCATGGATGCCAACGACATCTCCGATTACGTCGGCTCCAACATCGTCGATCCGCTGAGCCGCGTGCCAGGCGTGGGCAACATCCAGGTGTTCGGTGGCAAGTACGCCATGCGTATCTGGCTGGACCCCAACAAGCTGCACACCTACAAGTTGTCCACTGCCGAAGTGATCGCCGCGATCACCGCGCAGAACGCGCAGGTCGCCATCGGCCAGCTCGGCGGCGCGCCGTCGATCAAAGGCCAGCAGCTCAACGCGACCATCAACGCACAGGACCGCCTGCAGACCCCGGAGCAGTTCCGCAACATCATCGTGCGCAGCGCGCAGGACGGTGCCGAACTGCGCCTGTCCGATGTTGCCCGCGTCGAGCTGGGTGCGGAGTCGTACGACTTCGTGACCCGTTACAACGGCAAGCCGTCGTCGGGTATCGCGATCACGCTGGCGACCGGCGCCAATGCGCTGGACACCGCCAATGGCGTGCGTGCGGCGCTGGATGAGATGGAGCCGAACTTCCCGGCCGGCCTGAAGGCGGTGGTGCCGTATGACACCACGCCGTTCGTGCAGGTCTCGATCAAGGGCGTCATCAAGACCCTGATCGAAGCCATCGTGCTGGTGTTCCTGGTGATGTACCTGTTCCTGCAGAACTTCCGCGCGACCCTGATCCCCACGATCGCGGTGCCGGTGGTGCTGTTGGGCACGTTCGGCATCCTCGCCGCGCTGGGCTTCTCGGTGAACATGCTGACCATGTTCGCGATGGTGCTGGCGATCGGCCTGTTGGTCGATGACGCGATCGTGGTGGTGGAGAACGTCGAGCGGATCATGTCCGAGGAAGGACTCTCGCCGCTGGAAGCCACGCGCAAATCGATGAGCCAGATCACCGGCGCGCTGGTCGGCATCGGCCTGGTGCTGTCGGCGGTGTTCGTGCCGATGGCCTTCATGAGCGGGGCCACCGGCGTCATCTACCGCCAGTTCTCGGCCACGATCGTCTCGGCGATGGCCCTGTCGGTGCTGGTCGCGATCGTGCTGACCCCGGCGCTGTGCGCCACCATGCTCAAGCCGCTCAAGAAGGGCGAGCACCACGTGGCCCACAAGGGCTGGTCGGGGCGTTTCTTCAACGCGTTCAACCGGGGTTTCGACCGTTCCAGCAATGGCTATCAGCGTGGCGTGCGCGGCATTCTTGGCCGTCCGTGGCGCTTCATGGGCGTGTTCGCTGCGCTCGCGCTGGTGATGGGCCTGCTGTTCATGCGCCTGCCCAGCTCGTTCCTGCCCAATGAAGACCAGGGCATCCTGATGGCGCTGGTGCAGACCCCGGTCGGCGCCACCCAGGAACGCACCCTGGAATCGATCGACAAGCTTGAAAAGCACTTCATGGAGAACGAGGCCGACGCGATCGAGTCGATCTTCTCGGTGCAGGGCTTCAGCTTCGCCGGCATGGGCCAGAACGCGGGCATGGCCTTCGTCAAGCTCAAGGACTGGAAGGACCGTGATGCCGATCAGGGCGCGATGCCGGTGACCGGTCGCGCGATGGCGGCGCTGGGCGGGATCAAGGATGCCTTCATCTTCGCCTTCCCGCCGCCGGCAATGCCGGAACTGGGTATCGGCTCGGGTTACACCTTCTTCCTGAAGGACACCAGCGGTGCTGGTCACCAGGCGCTGCTGGACGCACGCAACCAGCTGCTCGGCATGGCCGGGCAGAGCAAGCTGCTGGCCAACGTGCGCCCCAACGGCCAGGAAGACACCCCGCAGCTGCGCATCGACATCGACGTCGGCAAGGCCAGTGCGCTGGGCCTGTCGCTGGAGGCGGTCAACACCACGCTCGCTGCGGCCTGGGGCAGCAGCTACATCGATGACTTCATCGACCGTGGCCGGGTCAAGCGCGTGTACGTGCAGTCCGATGCGCCGTTCCGCATGAACCCGGAAGACTTCAACCTGTGGTCGGTCAAGAACGCGGCCGGTGAGATGGTGCCGTTCTCGGCCTTCGCCAGCCAGCGCTGGGACTACGGTTCGCCGCGCCTGGAGCGCTACAACGGTGTGTCCGCCATGGAAATCCAGGGTGAGCCGGCCCCGGGCGTGGCCTCGGGCGATGCGATGAACGAAGTGGAGAAGCTCGCCAAGCAGTTGCCGGCCGGTTTCGACATCGAGTGGACCGCGCTGTCCTACCAGGAGCGCCAGGCCGGTTCGCAGACGCCGCTGCTGTACACGCTGTCGCTGCTGATCGTGTTCCTGTGCCTGGCCGCGCTGTATGAAAGCTGGAGCGTGCCGACCTCGGTGCTGCTGGTGGCCCCGCTGGGTATCCTCGGCGCGGTGCTGGCCAACACCATGCGTGGCATGGAGCGCGATATCTACTTCCAGGTGGCGATGCTGACCACGGTCGGTCTGACCAGTAAGAACGCGATCCTGATCGTGGAGTTCGCCAAGGAAAACCTGGAGAAGGGCGCCGGCCTGATCGAGGCGACGATGCACGCCGTGCGTGACCGTCTGCGCCCGATCATCATGACTTCGCTGGCCTTCGGCCTGGGCGTGCTGCCGCTGGCGATCGCCTCTGGTGCCGGTTCCGGTGCACAGCAGGCCATCGGTACCGGCGTGCTCGGCGGCATGCTGGTCGGCACGGTGCTGGGTGTGTTCTTCATCCCGCTGTTCTTCGTGGTGGTGCAGCGCGTGTTCAATCGCAAGAAGTACGGCAAGAACGCCGGAGGTTCCGATGCGTAAGCCCTTGATGGCCAGCCTGGCGCTGGCCGTGAGCCTGGTGCTGTCCGGCTGCTCGACGCTGGAGCCGCGCAGCACCGAAGTCGCCCCGGCGATTCCCGCGCAGTGGCCGGGCACGGCCACCGCAGGGGCGGTGACCACCGCACCGATGGAGGTGGCCGACATCGGCTGGCGCGATTTCTTCGTCGATCCGCGCCTGCAGACGGTGATCACCCACGCCCTGGAGAACAACCGCGACCTGCGCGTGGCCGTGCTCAATGTCGAGCGTGCCCGGGCGCAGTACCGCATCCAGCGCGCTGACCGCGTGCCGGCGGTCGGTGTGCAGGGGCAGATGACCCGCAGTGGCGGCGATGCCCCGGTGACCGAGCAGTTCAGTGCCAACCTCGGCGTGGTCGAGTTCGAACTGGATCTGTTCGGCCGCGTGCGCAACCTCAGCCAGGCGGCGCTGCAGCAGTACTTCGCCGAAGCGGCCAACCGCCGCAGTGCGCAGCTGTCGCTGGTGGCCGAGGTGGCCAATGCGTGGCTGACCCTGGGCGCGGACAGCGAGCAGCTGCGGATCGCGCAGGCGACGTTGGCGACCTATGAGGATTCGCTGCGCCTGACCGAGGCCCGCCGTCAGCTCGGTGGCGCCTCGGCGCTGGAACTGAGCCAGACCCGTACCCTGGTGGAAACCGCGCGCACCGATGTGGCGCGCTTTGCCGGGCAGGTCGCGCAGGATCGCAACGCGCTGGTGCTGCTGGCCGGTGGGCCGATCGATGCCTCGCTGCTGCCGCAGGCGGAGGTGACCGAGGTCGCCAGCGTGCGGCCGCTGCCGGCCGGGATGCCGGGCGATGTGCTTCTGCAGCGGCCGGACGTGATGGCGGCCGAGCACGTGTTGCTCTCGGCCAACGCCAACATCGGTGCGGCGCGCGCGGCGTTCTTCCCGTCGATCAGCCTGACCGGCAACATCGGGTCGGCCTCGTCGGAGCTGTCGGGGCTGTTCGACGGCGGCACGCGCGTGTGGAGCTTCATTCCCAAGCTCACCCTGCCCATCTTCCAGGGCGGCAAGCTGCGCGCCAATCTGGGCATGGCCACGGCGGATCGCGATATCGCACTGGCGCAGTATGAGAAGGCGATCCAGGTCGGTTTCCGCGAGGCGGCCGATGCACTGGCGCTCAACGAGAGTCTGGATGCGCAGTTGTCGTCGCAGCAGGCGCTGGTGGCGGCGGCGGAGCAGGCGCAGCGGTTGTCGCAGGCACGCTATGACGCCGGCCTGGACAGCTTCCTGACCCTGCTGGATGCACGCCGTACGGCGTACACCGCACGGCAGTCGCTGGTCAGCACGCAGCTGGCCCGGCAATCCAATCAGGTCGCGTTGTACAAGGTGCTCGGCGGCGGTTGGCACGAGCGCGGGTGAATGATCCACGCGGGTGCGGCCACGTTGCCGCACCTGCGCCGCTCAGGGATCGTCTGCCCGGCCATCGCCGTGGCAGCGGCGCGCGCGATCCAATGCGCTGCCTGCTTCGCGGGCCATCCGTTCGTATTCGCGGCGGATTTCTTCCAGGCGCTCTTCGTCCAGCTCTTCGAGATCGAGCAGTTCGTTGTTGGCCTCTTTCGTCGCGCGGATCAGCTCATCGAGCTTGATCTGGATCGCAGCGGTATCCGCGTTCTGGCTGTGCTGGATCAGGAACACCATCAGGAAGGTGATGATGGTGGTGCCGGTGTTGATCACCAGCTGCCAGGTGTCGTTGAACCGGAAGATCGGGCCGCTCAAGGCCCAGATGACCACGATCGTCACCGCCGCCAGGAAGGTCCACGGCGTTCCTGCCGCATAGGACGCCTTCTTGGCGACAAGATTGAAGAGACTGCGCAGTTTCATGAGGCACGACAGGTGGGAGCCGAGGTGCCTGCATCATTGGTGGGGCGCCGTGCAGGCGCTGTGCAGCCGGCGCAGGTCAGACGCGGGCATGCAGCCGCGGGCGCGATGCCTGGTCCTGGCGACCGGCGAGGTAAACGTGTTCCCAGCACTGGTCAACGAACTGACGGGCCTGGTCTTCGGACAGGCGCGGCATGATCTGCAGCGCGTAATGAGTCTGGAACATTTCATCGCGCTCCTCATCACTGGCACGCGGTTGCGTGATCAGCGAATCGCAGGCGAATTTGATCCACGGCACGTAATGGCCGAATGAGCCCGTCCCGAGGTTGCCGTCGGCGTGACGCTGGCGCCAGTAGCTGACTTCGGCGTCGACATCGATGACGGCAGGGATGGAGATCTGGGCGGAGGACATGGTCACTTCAATATGGGAAGAAGGGAATCTGGATGATGGCGTAGGGCGCGGTGCATGTGATGTCATGGCGATGTGGAGCCGGTGTGGCGGCGTTCGCCCCGTTGTTCGCCCAGCAGATGCGCGTGGTGGACCACGCCCAGGCGTTCGGCCAGCGTCGCCAGCCGGTTGCAGACGGCGACGCGATAATGAGGATGGGACCGCGTCAACTCTTCCTGGATGGCCTGGTAGGCATCCCAGAAAGGCGCGGCGTTTTGGTGGCGTGCGTAGTGCACCTGCAGTCTTTCCCACGCGTCCATCAACGCAGGTTCGACGGAGGAGGTGCGGCTGGTTTGGGCATGCATGACGTCTCCTCGACGATGGTGCCCCCTGTGCAACCACCTTAAGACGTTCATGCAGCGCGGTTGTTAGTGCGGCGTGTTCGCGATGTCCCACGGCGGTGTGCGGCGCGTGACGGTGTCACGTGCATACACCCATGGCACAGGGCCTTGCGCACCGCCTTGCTCACTGAAGCATTCAGAACGTTGCAGCACCCGCGCGCTGCGTATTGGCATCACGCTGGCAGGTTCCGCGCGCATCCGCGCGGAACGGTGGTGTTTCTTATTCGCCGATGTCTTCGTTCCAGACCTCGGGATGGGCGCTGATGAAGCCGCCAAGCAGGTCGATGCATGCCTGGCTCTGCATGTCGATCACCTTGACCCCATTCTCGCGCAGCCACTCGATGCCGCCTTGGAAGGTGACCGACTCGCCCACCACCACGGTGCCGATGTTGAACTGGCGCACCAGCCCGCTGCAGTACCAGCACGGGGCCAGGGTGGTGACCATGATGGTGTCCTGGTAGCGGCGCTGGCGGCCGGCCTTGCGGAAGGCATCGGTTTCGCCGTGCACCGAGGGGTCGCCTTCCTGGACGCGGCGGTTGTGGCCGCAGCCGAGCAGGCGGCCGTCGTTGTGGTACAGCGCGGCGCCGATCGGGATGCCGCCTTCGGCCAGGCCCTGGCGGGCTTCGGCGATGGCGGTTTCGAGCAGGGCGGCGTAGTCGGGGGTGGTGATCATGCGCAATCCAGGAACGTGAAGGCCCCCATGATAGTGGGCGGCCTGCCGCAACGGCGCCGGCGGTGCGATAATCGTCCCCATGAGCGAATCCCCCTACAAGACTGGCACCACCCATTTCGGCTTCCGCGATGTCGCTGCGAAGGACAAGCAGAAGCTGGTGGGCGAAGTGTTCACCTCGGTCGCGCGCAGCTACGACCTGATGAACGATCTGATGAGCCTGGGCATCCACCGGGCGTGGAAGCGCTACTACGTGGCCACCGCGCAGGTGAAGCCGGGCGACCGCGTGCTGGATCTGGCCGGCGGTACCGGCGATATCGCCGCGCTGATCAAGGAGCGGGTGGGTGACGAGGGTGAAGTGGTGCTGGGCGATATCAACGCCGGCATGCTCTCCGTCGGCCGTGACCGGCTGACCAACCGCGGCCTGGTCGCGGGCCTGAACTACGTGCAGTGCAACGCCGAGGCGCTACCGTTCCCGGATGCGAGCTTCGATCTGGTCACGATCGCCTTCGGGCTGCGCAACGTCACCGACAAGGAAGCCGGCCTGCGCGAGATGCATCGCGTGCTCAAGGTGGGCGGCCAGGCGCGCGTGCTGGAGTTCTCGGAAGTCACCGCCGACTGGTTCAAGCCGATCTACGATTTCCACTCGTTCAAGATCCTGCCCAAGCTGGGCCAGCTGTTCGCGCGTGATGGCGACAGCTACCAGTACCTGGCCGAGAGCATCCGCAAGCATCCGCCGCAGGAGCAGCTCAAAACCATGATGGCCGAGGCCGGTTTCGAGCGCTGCCATTACAAGAACCTGACCGGCGGCATCGTTTCGATTCACTCCGGCTACAAACTTTGAGACAGAGGTCCGGTTCCCGCTGAGGGAGCTCGGCCACACTGCAGGCAGGCTGTCGAAGAGGGCCTGCCATGCGTCTGTACCGCGGGCTTGCCCGTGTGTTTCCCCGCTCGTTCACCGCCAAGCTGATGGCGGTGGTCTTCCTTGGCCTGCACGTGCCGCTGCTGGTCCTGCTGGTGTGGATGGCCGCCACCGGCCATTACGCGCGCGGCGTGATGTGGACCGTGGTCGGCGTGGTCCTGCTGGCCACGCTGCTCGGCACGGCGATCGCGATGATGGCGCTGTACCGCCTGATGGCGCCGCTGCGCCAGGCCGCCGATGCGCTGGAGGCCTACTACGACGAGCAGCGCCTGCCGCATCTGCCCGATCTGGGCCACGATGAGATCGGCCGGCTGCTGCGCAGCATCAACCGCAACCTGCATGGCGTGGACGCCGGCCTGCGTGACCTGCGTCGCAGTGTGCTGCTCGATCCGCTCACCCAGGCCCTGAACCGGCGCGGCTGCGAGCAGGCGCTGGCCGATTCCGCCGCCTGGGCCAGCGAGAAGGCCCGTCCGCTGACCCTGTTCGTGGTCGATCTGGACAACCTCAAGCCGATCAACGACGCCCACGGCCATCTGGCCGGCGACCAGGTGCTGGTGCGGCTGGTGGAGACCGCGCGACAGTGGCTGCGCGGCCCGGACTGGATCGGGCGCTGGGGCGGCGATGAGTTCCTGCTGGCCGTACACGCCGATGCCAACGAGGCCGGCGAGCGGGTGACGCGTTGGCTGGCGCAGCTGGCCGCGCCCGCGCGTGCCGGCGACCCGCCGGTACGCGCCAGCGCCGGCGCGGCCGCGTATCGCCCCGGCGATGACCTGCGCGAGGCCTACCGGCGTGCCGATGCGGCGATGTACCGGGCCAAGTACGCCGGGGGCGGGCGCCTGTTGCGCGCCGAGGACTGAATGCGCGAACCGCCACGCATGGCCTGCGCGGGCGTCGGGGACAGGGGGTAAACTGGTCGTTTCACCCTGATCGGTCCCGTTCATGCGATCTCCGTTCCTGTTGATTCCCCTGGCCGTCGCCCTGGCGTCCGGCTGTTCCAAAGAACCGGCGGCTCCGACCGTCGATCCCACTGCCACCGCCCCGGCGAGCACTGCCATGAAAGCCGACAGCCGCAGCCACGATGAAAGTTCGTACGCCGAGCCGGACAAGGTCGTCGTCAAGGACATCGCGCTGGACCTGAAGCTGGATTTCGACAGCAAGCAGATCGGCGGCACCGCGACCTACACGCTGGAGTGGAAGGACAAGGCCGCCAAGCAGCTGGTGCTGGACACCCGCGAGCTGACCGTGGAGAAGGTCGAGGCGATCGCCGCCGACGGCAAGGCTGCACCGCTGCCGTTCGTGCTGGCACCGGCCGACAAGGTGTTCGGCAGCAAGCTGAGCATCGAGACGCCGGATCAGCCGGCCAAGGTCGTGATCACCTATCACACCGCACCGACCGCCTCGGGCCTGCAGTGGCTGGAGCCGTCGATGACCGAGGGCAAGAAGCTGCCCTTCATGTTCAGCCAGTCCCAGGCCATCCACGCCCGTTCCTGGGTGCCGCTGCAGGACACGCCGAGCGTGCGCTTCACCTACAGCGCGCATGTCACCTCGCGCCCGGACGTGATGGTGCTGATGAGCGCCGACAACGATCCCAAGGCCGCGCGTGATGGTGATTACACCTTCAAGATGCCGCAGCCGATCCCGTCCTACCTGCTGGCCATCGCCGCCGGCGACCTGGTGTTCGAGCCGATCTCCGGCCGCTCCGGCGTGTGGGCCGAACCGACCATGGTCGGCAAGGCCGCCAAGGAGTTCGAAGACACCGATAAGATGATCGGCGCTGCCGAGAAGCTCTACGGCGAATACCGTTGGGGCCGCTACGACATGCTGGTGCTGCCGCCGTCGTTCCCGTTCGGTGGCATGGAAAACCCGCGCCTGACCTTCGCTACCCCGACCGTGATCGTCGGCGACAAGTCGCTGGTCTCGCTGGTGGCCCACGAACTGGCACACAGCTGGTCGGGCAACCTGGTGACCAACGCCAGCTGGAAGGACATCTGGCTCAACGAGGGCTTCACCACCTACGTGCAGGGCCGCATCACCGAGGCGCTGTACGGCCAGGAAATGGCCGAGATGGAGCGCGAGATCGACCAGAACGATCTGCTCGCCGAAGTGAAGGACATGAGCGCGGCCGACCAGGCCCTCGCCCTGCCGCCGCTGAGCGAGCGTGACCCGGACGAGGCATTGAGCCAGGTCGCCTACGTCAAGGGCGCCTGGTTCCTGCAGTTCCTGGAACAGCGCTTCGGCCGCGAAACCTTCGATCCGTTCCTGCGGGGCTGGTTCGATGACCATGCCTTCCAGAGCGCGAACACCGACCAGTTCGTCGAGTACCTGAAGAAGAACCTGCTGTCCAAGAAGCCCGGCGCCGTCAGCGACGCCGAGCTGAAGGCATGGCTGGACGAGCCGGGCATTCCGTCGTTCGCGACCAAGGCCCGCTCGCGCAACTTCTCCATCGTCGATACCGCCCGCATCGCCTGGCAGGGCAGCAACACGCTGCCCAACGCGCAGATCACCGGCGAGTGGGGCACCCAGGAATGGGTGCACTTCATCGACGGCCTGGGCAAGACCCTGCCGGTGGAGAAGCTGGCCGCGCTGGACAAGGCCTACCACTTCACCGGTACCGCCAACGGCGAGATCGCGATGCGCTGGTATCCGTTGACGATCCGCAGCGGCTACAGCGAAGCGAACGAAGCCGCCGGTGCGTTCATCGAGCGCGTCGGCCGTCGCAAGCTGATCATGCCGATCTACGCCGAACTGGTGAAGACACCGGAAGGCCTGGCCTTCGCCAAGGCCGCCTTCGCCAAGGCCAAGCCGGGCTACCACCCGATCACCACGGGCTCGGTGCAGGACATGCTGGACAAGGCCGAGGCGGGCACGGCCAAGCCGTAATCGCCAGACGCATCGGTTGAACGAAAAACGGCGGGGAAACCCGCCGTTTTTTTATGCCTGGGCGCCGGCGCTCACACCGCGCGGACCGCCAGGAACATGTCCACGCAGTCGTGCATCACCTGCTGCTGCTGTGCCGGCGTGAGCGGTGGCTGGCCGAAGGTGATCTGCGGCCAGAACGCAAAGGCCTTGAGCATCGCCTGCAACTGGTGCGCGGCGTCGGCCGGCGGCATGTCCGTGCGCAGCCGGCCATCGGCCTGGGCCGCGCGGATCCAGCCGGTCAGGCCTTCTTCCTTCTCGGCCAGCTTGTCCATCATCGCGCGCGCGCGCTCGGGGGCATGGACCAGTTCGGCCATCGCGACCCGGGACAGATCGATGAAGCCTGGGTCGTCGAGCAGGTGCATCTTGCGCGCCGCGAACAGCAACAGTTGATCGCGCAGCGGCCGTGCCGGGTCGTAGGGCACGACAGCCAGCGCCTGGCTGGCCTCGAACAGCTGCCACAGGATGGCGGTGAACAACTCGTCCTTGCTGGCGAAGTGGTTGTACACGGTGCGCTTGGACACCTCGGCCGTGGCCGCGATGCGATCCATGCTGGTGCCGGCAAAGCCGAATTCGCGGAACTCTGCCACCGCGGCGCGGAGGATGGCCTCGCGTTTACGGTCGGTGAGGCGGCTGGGACGGTCGGGGGCGCTCATGCGGATTATTTTACACCGTTCAGTTTACTTTTCGGAAAAGGCAAGTAAACTCGCCGGTGTACTTTCCAGGGCAAGCCCCGCATGAAACGTCGCCTGCCTCGATTCCTCCTCCTTCTGACGGTGTTGATCGCCATGTCCATTGGCCTGTTGACCTGCGGTGCCCGCCCGGCGGCCGCCTATGACCAGTCGCCGCAATTCGGCGACGGGCACTTCCACAATCCCGCAGGCAAGAGCGCGCTGGGCTTCGTCGGCACGCTGGGCGTGATGTGGAAAATGCTGTTCGAAAAGCCCGCCGACGCCACTCCGCTGGCCCCGATTCCGGTGCAGGCGCTGAGCCGCCAGGCCCTGCTCGACGCGCCCGACGACAGCCTGTGGCGACTGGGTCACTCGACGATGCTGATGAAGCTGGACGGCCATTTCTGGCTGACCGACCCGGTCTTCGCCGAACGTGCCTCGCCGATGTCGTTCATGGGCCCCAAGCGCTTCCATGCGCCGCCGCTCACCATCGACGAACTGCCGCCCATCACCGGCGTGATCATCTCCCACGACCACTACGATCACCTCGACCACGATGCCATCCTCGCGCTCGCGCCCAAGGTGCAGCACTTCGTCACCGCGCTCGGCGTTGGCGACCGCCTGATCGGGTGGGGCGTACCGGCCGCGAAGGTCGTGCAGCTGGACTGGTGGCAGGACACCCGCGTGGAGGGCCTGAAAATCGTCGCGACCCCGGCCCAGCACTTCTCCGGCCGCACCCTCGCCGACGGCAACCGCACGCTGTGGGCGTCGTGGGTGATCGACACCGGGCGTACCCGGATCTTCTTCAGCGGCGACACCGGCTACTTCGACGGCTTTGCCCGCATCGGCGAGCGCTACGGCCCGTTCGACCTGACCATGATCGAGACCGGTGCCTACGATGCGCAGTGGCCGGATGTGCACATGCAGCCCGAACAGAGCCTGCAGGCGCATCTGGACGTGCGTGGCAAGGTAATGATGCCGATCCACAACGGTACCTTCGACCTCGCGTTGCATCCGTGGACCGAACCGTTCGAACGCATCACCGCGCTGGCGCAGGAACAGGACGTGGCGCTGACCGCGCCGCACATGGGCGAACGCCTGGATATCCGCAGGCCGGCACCGTCGACCCAGTGGTGGCGCGAAGGACAGCCGACAACGAAGTGAGATCGGCACCGTGCGGCTCCGCACCGGCACGACGCGCTTGGCGATAAAGTAGGCTCAGGCGCCCGGCGCGTCATCGTCCAACACGGAGCACGCAATGAAACGACTGATCCTGGTAGCGGCCTGCGCCTTCGCGCTGGCGGCCTGCAGCAACCCCGAGGCCGAGCGCCAGGCGCAGGAAGCCGCCGCGGCTGCCGCCAAGGCGCAGCAGGAAGAAAAGGCCGAAGGCGTAGCCAAGCAGTACGACATGGCGGTCGCCGCGCAGGATTGGGAGCGTGCCCGCATCCACGGTGGCTCGCTGCTGGACCAGTACAAGGACACCGACGTCGCCGCCCGGATCGAACCGGGCTATGCCGAGGTCAAGGCCAAGGCCGAGGCCGCGCGCGAGACGCGCCGTCTGCAGGCCCTGTGGCAGTACAACCAGATCCCGGTGGGCACCAAGGGCATCCAGTCCTCGGCGCAGATCTACAGCAAGGAGCGCGTGGACGTGGATGGCAGCGGTGCCAAGCCGGTGCAGCTCGTGTTCCGCGATCATCCCGAATGGAAGCGCCATGCGTACCTCGTGCTGCAGGCCGGCGATTTCCGCTGCCCGAAGTGCCAGGTCAAGGTGACCGTCGACGATGGCAAGCCGGTGTCCATGGCCGCCTGGCGCCCGGATACCGATGAAGCGATCGCGATGTTCATCACCGACCAGAAAGCGCTGTGGAACCTGGCGCGCAAGGCCAAGGTGATCAGCATCGAGTTCCCGGTCAAGGCCGGTGGTACGCGCACGGCCGTGTTCGAAACCGGTGGTGTGGATGCCAGCCGCATGCCGCAGTGGTGGAAGTGAGCGGCCTGCCGGCGATCCGTCACTGGGTGTTCGACATGGACGGTACGCTGACCGTGGCGGTGCACGATTTCCAGCGCATCAAACGTGACCTTGCGATTCCCCCGGACGACGACATCCTCACCCATCTGGCGGCGCTGCCGGCCGAGGAGGCCGCGGCCAAGCATGCGTGGTTGCTCGCACACGAACGTGCGCTGGCCGGGGCGGCGCAGCCCGCCCCCGGCGCCGTCGCCCTGATCCGCGCGCTGCACGCCGCGGGCTGCCGGCTGGGCATCCTGACCCGCAACGCACGCGAACTCGCCGAGGTGACCCTGCAGGCGATCGGTGTCGGGGACGTGTTCGCCCGAGAGGACATCATCGGCCGCGACGAAGCCGAGCCCAAACCGTCACCGGCGGGCCTGCGCTATTTCGTTGAGCGTTGGCAGGTGGATCCTGCCCAGGTGGTGATGGTCGGCGACTACCGCTTCGACCTGGAATGCGGCCGTGCCGCCGGCACCCGCACCGTGCTGGTCAACACCCCGGACAACCCCTGGCCGGGCATGGCCTGCTGGCACCTGGCCGATTGCGGGCAGGTGCTGGCTGCATGGGAAGGCAACCAGATGTCGGCCTGACCGCGCCGGACAAGTTCCTGCCCATGATCGGCAGGCGGTGGACCCGGAAAGCAGCCAGGCATGGCCTGGCTCTACCCTCATCCCCCCCCCCGATTCCCGGCTGGGGGAGAGCCCCCGTGATGTTCAAGGGGGCGCGCCGAAGGCGGGGGGATAAGGTGGCATGCAATTGGGACCCGCGATTCGCTACGGCGAATCGTGGGCCGCGTTTGATCGCACTGCGATCAAACGTTCAACGCGTAACCAAACTGCTGCTTGAACTGCTCATTGAACTCATCGAACGTGAAGCGCTGGTTCTGGGTGCCCGGGTGCTCGACCTTCAGCGCGCCCATCAGGTTGCCCATGCGGCCGATGGTCAGCCAGTCGTAGCCCTTCTCGATGCCGTAGATCAGGCCGGCGCGGAACGCATCGCCGCAGCCGGTCGGATCGACCACGCGGCGCTCGTGCGCCGGCGGGATGTCATAGGTCTTTTCCGGGGTGTGGATGACCGCGCCCTTGGGGCCACGGGTGGTGATGTAGGCCTTGACCCGGCTCACGATCGCCTGTTCATCCCAGCCGGTTCGCTCCTGCAGCAGGTTGGACTCGTAGTCGTTGACGACGACGTAGTCGGCCTGCTCGATGAAGGTGCGCAGCTCCGGGCCGTTGAACAGCGGCATGGCCTGGCCCGGGTCGAAGATGAACGGCACGCCGGCCTCGAAGAATTCCTGCGAGTTCTGGATCATGCCCTCGCGCCCATCCGGGCCGACCAGGCCCAGGGTTACGCCCGGCACGTCTTTCACGTGGTTCTCGTAGGACCGCATCATCGCGCCCGGGTGGAAGGCGGTGATCTGGTTGTTGTCGTGATCGGTGGTGATGAACGCCTGCGGGGTGAACAGCTCATCGATCACCTTGACCCGGCTCAGGTCGATGCCCAGGCCCTGGAAGTACTCGCGGTACGGGCCGAAATCCGAACCCACCGTGCCCATCGGGATCGGCTCGCCACCCAGCAGGTACAGGTTGTAGGCGATGTTGCCGGCGCAACCGCCGAATTCACGACGCATGCGCGGCACCAGGAACGACACATTCAGGATGTGCACCTTGTCCGGCAGGATGTGATTCTTGAACTGGTCCGGGAACACCATGATGGTGTCGAAGGCAAGAGAACCACAGATCAAAGCGGACATCGAGTAAGGCCTATGCGGAAGGGGGTTTGAGGCCCGTTGGGCGGGCAACGAAACGGCGCCCTGCGGCGCCCTGCGGCGCAAAGGTTAACGGGTAGGGCGGCTTTGGGCCAGAACCCGGGCTGTCCGGATTGGCCTGAATGGCCGTGAAGGCTGGCTTTCGGCCAGATTTGTCCTTGCTCGCGCACAGGGGGATTGCTAGGCTTGTCGGCCTCGAATTCTGCCCATTTTTTCGCCATCCCGCGTTGGGCGCGACACCCCTCAGGATCAACTCCCAGATGTTCAAGAAACTGCGTGGCATGTTCTCCAATGACCTGTCCATCGACCTGGGCACGGCCAACACCCTCATCTACGTGCGTGGGCAGGGGATCGTGCTGAACGAGCCGTCGGTCGTGGCCGTGCGCCAGGACCGTGCCATCGGTGGTACCCGTTCCGTGGCTGCCGTGGGCGCCGAGGCCAAGCAGATGCTGGGCCGTACCCCGGGTCATATCACCACCATCCGCCCGATGAAGGATGGCGTCATCGCCGACTTCACCTACACCGAGGCGATGCTCAAGCACTTCATCAAGAAGGTCCACAAGTCGCGCTTCCTGCGCCCGAGCCCGCGCGTGCTGGTCTGCGTGCCGGCCGGCTCGACCCAGGTCGAGCGCCGCGCGATCAAGGAATCGGCCGAAGAGGCCGGTGCGCGTGATGTGTTCCTGATCGAAGAGCCCATGGCCGCTGCGATCGGCGCCGGCATGCCGGTCACCGAGGCGCGCGGCTCGATGGTCATCGACATCGGCGGCGGCACCACCGAAGTGGCCGTGATCTCCCTCAACGGCATCGTCTACTCGGCCTCCGTGCGTATCGGCGGCGACCGCTTCGACGAATCGATCACCAACTACGTGCGCCGCAACCACGGCATGCTGATCGGTGAAGCGACCGCCGAGCGGATCAAGGTCGAGCTGGGCTGCGCCTACCCGCAGGCGGAAGTGATCGAGATGGAAATCTCCGGCCGCAACCTCGCCGAGGGCGTGCCGAAGATGATCAAGATCAACTCCAACGAAGTGCTTGAAGCCCTGCATGAGCCGCTCTCGGGCATCGTCAGCGCGGTCAAGCTGGCGCTGGAGCAGACCCCGCCGGAACTGTGTGCCGACGTCGCCGAGCGCGGCATCGTGCTGACCGGTGGTGGCGCCCTGCTGCGCGACATGGACCGCCTGATCTCCGAGGAAACCGGCCTGCACGTGCAGGTGGCCGATGACCCGCTGACCTGCGTGGCCCGCGGTGGTGGTCGTGCGCTGGAGCTGGTGGACATGCACGGCAACGAGTTCTTTGCGCCGGAGTGAGCCGTACCGGCCGTGTATCGTAGACGCGCCTCTGCGGCGTGATGCCTCCGGCAAGCGTCGCTTGCCGGGCGTCACCTCGCCGGGGCGTTGTCGCATGCTGTTCCCGCTGCGCTCTTGTTCCGCGCGCTTCATCCACATTATTTCCAGTCGACGCCTGTGCCGCCTTACGCCGGTCCTCCCGTAGCCTCCCGCCAGGGCGATGCCGCCAGTCCGCTGCGCCTGCTCGCTTACCTGGCGTTGGCCATCACCTTGATCGTGCTCGATGACCAGGCGGGCTGGCTGTCGCGCCTGCGCGCGCAGGCCAACGTGCTGGTGCAGCCGGTATGGGCGCTGGCCGGCCTGCCGGGGCGCCTGGGCACGCAGGTCAAGGACAACGCCGCCAGCCACGGCCAGCTCGTCACCGAGAACCGCGAACTGCGCAACCAGTTGCTGATCGCCAATGCGCGGTTGACCCGCCTGCAGACCGCCGCGCTGGACAACGCCCAGCTGCGCGAGCTGCTCAACGTGGCCGAACGCAGCGGACTGGACGTACAGCTCGCCCCGATCCTGGATATCGACCTGGACCCGGTGCGCCAGCGGCTCGTGCTGGCCGCCGGCACCCGCGATGGCGTGCATGTCGGCCAGGCGGTGATCGATGCCGGCGGCCTGATGGGCCAGGTGATCGCCACCACCGGCAACAGCGCGACCGTGCTGCTGCTCACCGACCCCGACCATGCCGTGCCGGTTACCGTGGCCCGCAACGGCGTGCGTCTGATCGTCTACGGTCGCGGCGACACCCTGGAGCTGCGCGACATTCCGCTCAGTGCCGGGGTGGAAGTGGGCGATGAGATCGTGACCTCAGGGCTGGGTGGGCGCTTCCCGGCAGGGTTCCCGGTCGGCAGCATCACCGCGCTGCGGCCGGATGACACGCATGCCTTCCTGGTCGGCGAGCTGAAGCCGGCCGCCCAGCTCGACCGCGGTCGCGACGTGTTGCTGCTGCGCCCGGGCGAGGCGATCCGCATTCCGCCGAACCTGCGTCGCGACGCGGGCGAGGCCGGTGGCCCGGCTGCGGCGCCGCTGAGTTCATCCCCGGCCACCACGGCACCTGCGACGGCGCCCGCCAATGCACCGCAGGCCAACCGGCCCGGTCCGTCCGCGCCGGTACCGGTGACGCCGCGTCGTGCCGCAGCCGCGCCTGCGCCCGCGCCCGAAACCGGCGCCGCGCCGCCGGAGGAACAACGATGAGCCGCCTGCGCGACAAACCCTGGGTGCTGCCGGTGAGTCTGGTCGTGGCGCTGCTGCTGGGCCTGTTGCCGTTGCCGGCGCTGCTGCAGCCGCTGCGTCCGTATTGGCTGGCACTGGTGCTGGCGTACTGGGTGATCGAGACACCGGACCGGGTCGGGCTGGGCATCGCCTTCGCCAGCGGCGTCATCGCCGATCTGCTCTATGGCGGCGTGCTCGGCGAGCAGGCGCTGCGGCTGGTGATCCTGACCTTCATCCTGCAGCGCTTCCGCGCGCGGATCCGCTTCTTCCCGATGTCCCAGCAGATCCTGGCGATCGGCGGCCTGCTGTTCAACGACCGCATCGTCAGCGCGGTGGTGCACATCGTGGTCGGCGAGCCGACCCTCCCGTGGTCGTACTGGTGGGCGCCGCTGCTGGGCATGGCGCTGTGGCCGCTGGTGTTCGTGCTGCTGGACGCGCTGCGCTTCGGGCGACGCGGGCGCTGACATGTACATGCGCCGCCAGGCCAAGAATCCGCATGCCGAGGCAGAACAGTTCCGGCGCCGTGCCGCGCTGGGCTTCCTTGGCGTGCTGGTGTGCCTGTTCGGCCTGGGGGGGTGGTACTTCAAGCTGCAGGTGATGGACCACGACATCTACGCCACGCGCTCGGAGGCCAACCGGATCAAGCCGCGGCCGGTGGTGCCGGGGCGCGGGATGATCTACGACCGCAACGGCCGGCTGCTGGCCGAGAACGTGCCGGCGTTCCGCCTGGACATCACCCCGGACAAGGTCAAGGACATGGACGCCACCCTGGCGGGCCTGTCGAAGATCCTCGCGCTGAGCCCGGAAGACATCGAGACCTTCAACAAGTCGCGCAAGGCCCGTCGCAGTTTCCTGCCGGTCACCCTGAAGCTGCGTGTCACCGATGAGGAGATGGCGCGCTTCGCGGTGGACCGCTGGCGCTTCCCCGGCGTGGAGCTGGAGCCGTACCTGACCCGTCGCTATCCGTACGGCGATCTGTTCGCGCACATCATCGGCTACGTCGGCCGGGTCGATGACAAGGATCTGGAGATGCTGGGCGAGGGCAATGCGGCGCTGACCCACATCGGCAAGTCCGGGCTGGAGCGCTATTACGAGCAGCAGCTGCGCGGCAAGGTCGGCTACGAGCAGGTCGAGACCAACGTGCAGGGCCGGGCGATCCGTACCATCGGCCGGGTCGCGGCGCAGTCGGGCAGCGATCTGCGCCTGTCCATCGATGCCGATCTGCAGCGCGCGATGGTCGCCGCCTTCGGCGAGTTCGAAGGGGCGGCGGTGGCGATGGACCCGCGCACCGGCGAAGTGCTGGCGATGGTCAGCCTGCCGTCCTACGACCCCAACCTGTTCGTCAACGGCATCTCGCATGCCGATTTCAAGGCGCTCAACGACAACCCCTCGCGGCCGCAGTTCAACCGCCTGGTGCTGGGCGGCGTCGCGCCCGGCTCGACGATCAAGCCGCTGATCGGCCTGGCCGGCCTGGACAGTGGCGTGCGCAGACCGGAAGACAAGATCCTGTCCACCGGCATGTTCTATCTGCCGGGTACCTCCCGCGGTTGGGGCGATGCCAACCGTGGCGGGCATGGCTGGACCGATCTGCGCAAGTCGATCACCCAGTCGGTCAACACGTACTACTACAAGCTGGCGCTGGATCTGGGCATCGATCGCTTCGACCACTACATGGGCTACTACGGGTTCGGCGCACCGACCGGCATCGATCTGACCGGCGAGATCGGCGGCATCCTGCCCTCGCCGGCGGCCAAGTTCAAGGCACGCAAAGAGCGCTGGTATCCCGGTGATACGGTCAACGTCAGCATCGGCCAGGGCGACTGGAAGGTCACCCCGCTGCAGCTGGTGCACGGCGTGGCCGGCATCGCCGATGGCCAGCTGCGCCAGCCGCATCTGGTGATGCAGCAGCGCGCCGGTTTCGATGCGGACTGGACGGCCACGCCGCCGGGCGAGAGCAAGCCGATCAGCCCCACGCCGAGCAATCTGCAGGCGGTGCGCGAGGGCATGATGGGCACCATGCAGCCCGGCGGCAGCGGCGCGCGTGCGGCCGCAGGCGCGCCGTACGTGATGGCGGGCAAGACCGGTACGGCACAGGTGATCAGCCGGCGCGGTACGGCAGCGGTCAACCCGCGCAGCCTGCCACTGCATCTGCGCCATCGCGCGCTGTTCGTGGGTTTCGCGCCGGCCGACCATCCGGTGATCGCCGTGGCGATCGCGGTCGAGGGCGGCGGCTACGGCGGCTCCGCCGCGGCGCCCATCGCACGCAAGATTTTCGACGCCTGGCTGCTCGGCAAAATGCCCGATGGCCTGGAGCCGCTGGACAGCGAGCGCGGCACGACCGCGATCGGGATCACCGCCTTCGATGGCGGCGATGGCGCCGTGCGCGAGGCGGGCGACGCCGCCGTGGCTGCGCTGGAGCTGATGCCGGTGGTGGTGGGCCTGCCTGCGCCCGCGCCCGCGCCGGACCCCGGTGCACCCGTTCCCAGTGCCACCCCACCCCCGACCGCACCGGAGCGGCCACGATGAAGGTCTTCCTGCGCTGGGCGGTCGACATGGCCGTCCGCTTCAGCAGCTCGCTGGACTGGGTGCTGTGCCTGGCCCTGGCCGCGCTGATGCTGATGGGCCTGGCCGTGCTCAAGAGCGCTGGAGGTGACGGCCTGGTGTTCGCCCAGGGGGCGCGCTTCGCGGTTGGCCTGGGCGCGATGTGGGCGATTTCGCGGATCTCGATCCTGCGCATCCGTTCGGCCACGCCGCTGATCTATGCAGTCTCCATGATCCCGCTGCTGGCCGTGTTCGTGCTGGGCACCGGCAAGTACGGCCGCCAGTGGCTGGATCTGAAGCTGTTCTACCTGCAGCCGGCCGAGCTGCTCAAGGTCAGCCTGCCGATGATGGTGGCCTGGTATCTGCATCGCATGCCGCTGCCGCCGCGCTTCTCCACCGTGCTGACCAGTGCGGTGATCATCGGCGTGCCGACCGGGTTGGTGATGCTGCAGCCGGACTTCGGCACCGGTGTGCTGATCGCTGCCAGCGGCGCGTTCGTGCTGCTGCTGGCCGGCCTGCCCTGGTGGTGGGTAGGTGTGGCGGTCGGCGGTGTGGCTGCGGCCGCGCCGGTGGCCTGGTTCTGGCTGCTGCGGCCGTACCAGAAAGACCGCATCATGATGTTCATGGACCCGGAAAGCGATGCGCTCGGCGCCGGCTGGAACATCATCCAGTCCAAGATCGCGATCGGCTCGGGCGGCTTCGATGGCAAGGGTTGGGGGCAGGGCTCGCAGTCGCACCTGAACTTCATTCCCGAGCAGACCACCGATTTCGCCTTCTCGGTGCTGAGCGAAGAATTCGGCTGGATCGGCGTGGCGATCGTGCTCGCGTTGTACCTGGTGGTGATCGGGCGTTGCCTGTGGATCGCCTCGCAGTCGCGCGATACCTATTCGCGGCTGCTGGCCGGCGCGACCGGGCTGGCGTTCTTCGTCTATGTGCTGGTCAACGGCGGCATGATTTCCGGCCTGCTGCCGGTGGTCGGTGTGCCGATGCCGTTGATCAGTTACGGCGGTACCTCGGCGGTCTCGCTGTTGGCCGGCTTCGGGCTGGTGATGGCGGTGCGTCGCCACAATCCGGTGCACGGCGGCTACGGCTGAGCAGACGCGATGCGTGCGCCGTCGCCCGGCGGTACGCATCGGCTAAGGATTGCGGCGCCCGCGCGTGTTACGGTCCTGCGCTCGCGCCGGCCTGCCTGACGGGTCCGCTTTCTGTTCGCCGTGTCGCCTCCCGCTGTGCGTCGCGTCATCCACAGGAGTCGTCCGCATGGTCGAACTACTGCAGCGCGCACGCGCCGTGTTCCATTTCTTTTTCCGCACCCTGGATCTGCCCCTGGTGGGCGCGCTGTGCCTGCTGATGGTGGCCGGCCTGGCCGTCCTGCACAGCGTGGACGGGCCCGTGCATGCACAGGCGATGCGCTACGGCGCCGGGCTTGCCGCACTGTGGGGGCTGTCGCGGCTGCCGGTGGTGACGCTGCGCGCGTGGTCACCCTGGATCTACACGTTGTCCTTGCTGCCACTGCTGGCCGTCTATGTGGTCGGCACCGGCAAGTACGGCCAGCGCTGGTTGAACCTGGGCGTGTTCTACCTGCAGCCTTCCGAGCTGCTCAAGCTCAGTCTGCCGATGATGATGGCCTGGTACCTGCACAAGCAGCCGTTGCCACCACGGCCGCGCGCGGTGCTGACCGCCGCGTTGCTGATCGGTGGCCCGGCGGTGCTGATCCTGCTGCAGCCCAACCTGGGCACGGCCACGCTGGTGACCGCGAGCGGGGTATTCGCGCTGTTGCTGGCCGGCCTGCGCTGGTGGTGGATGGCCGTCGCGCTGGGTGGGTTGTCGGTGGCCGCGCCGCTGGCCTGGTTCGGCCTGCTGCGGCAATACCAGAAGGATCGCGTGCTGACCTTCCTGTATCCGGAGAACGATCCGCTGGGCACCGGCTGGAACATCATCCAGTCCAAGATCGCGATCGGCTCGGGCGGCATGCATGGCAAAGGCTGGGGGCAGGGCACCCAGGCCACGCTGGATTTCCTGCCCGAATACACCACGGATTTCGCCTTCTCGGTGCTGGCCGAGGAATTCGGCTGGGTCGGCGTGGCGGTGGTGCTCAGCCTGTTCCTGTTCGTCACCGCGCGCTGCCTGTGGATCGCCAGCCAGTCGCGTTGTGGTTATTCGCGCCTGCTGGTGGGCACCACCGGCCTGGTCTTCTTCGTCTATGTGCTGGTCAACGGCGGCATGATCTCCGGCCTGTTGCCGGTGGTGGGCGTGCCAATGCCGCTGATCAGTTATGGCGGCACTTCGGCGGTCTCACTGCTGGCCAGCTTCGGGCTGGTGATGGCGGCGCGGCAGCATCAGCCCGTCCATGCGACATGAGCTGTCGGCGCGACCGCGATTGCGCATGCCCAGCACACGAAAACGGTTTCAGGTGCAAACGTTGTCAACACCTGGAGATAAAAGTGAGAAGTGGCGCACAGATATGGAGTGACTTGATCTCGATCAATGGACTTGTCGTAAACGGCCTGCACAATGGCGGCCCGCCAACAACGACGCGCTGAGCCAAGCATCGCGGATGGGGAGTCTGGCGGGGAGTAGTTGACCCAACAGGCAGAGGGGCGAGGCGCGCGCTGGGGAGATGCGCGCCGCGCCGCTGCCGATCGGGTCCGGTTTGGCCGGTTGCGTCTGCGGGGATGGGGACGCAACCGGCGAACCTCTTGTGCCTTCTGCATCTTTCTCAAAAGTGAGACGTGCGTTGCTCGATGGCCCTTCGCCGGGCGGCTGCGGTGAGCCGGACATGCGCCTGGCCGCATTGCCGCGCGTTCGAGACGGCGACGGCGTCTTCGTCAGACTATGAATGGGCGGGGGAGGCAGGACCTGTCTACACACGGGCTTAACGGCCGCAAAGAAACTCAGGCAATCCGTTGAGATTCATGGTCTTAGGGGTTTTAATTCATCCATGACCTGCTAACCTGCCGCGATGATTCGACGCTCCCTGGCCTGCATGCTCACGCTCGGTTTGGTCGCTTGTGCGACCCAGCCGCAGACTCCTTCACCGACGCCGCAGGCCTCGGGTGTCCCGGTCACGCCGGCCGCCGGCAACAAGGGGCCCGCCGAAGCCGCCCCCGAAGCCGCCGGTGCCAATGCCGCCCCGGTCGATCTGACCCCGGTGCCCTTCGAGGTGGCCCGCGCCAACTTCGTGCGTGACACCGCCGCCCGCTACGGGATTCCCGCCGCGCAGATCCAGGCAACCCTCGCCCAGGCGCAGATCCGTGATCCGATCATCGCCGCGATGTCGCGCCCGGCCGAGCGGGTCAAACCGTGGAACGAATACCGGCCGATGTTCATCAGCCAGGCGCGGATCGAGGGGGGAAAGAAATTCCTCGCCCAGCACCGCGAGGAGCTGATGCGCGTGCAGCAGCGCACCGGCGTGCCGGCCGAAGTGATCGTGGCGATCATCGGCGTGGAAACCAGCTACGGCGGCAACACCGGTAGTTACCGCGTGCTCGATGCGCTGTACACGCTGGCCTTCAAATACCCGCGCAGCGGCGATCCGGCCAAGCTGGAGCGCGAAGTGCGCCGTGAGCTGTTCTTCCGCGACGAGTTGGCGCGCCTGTTCGCGCTGACCCGCGACGAGAAGCTCGACATCACCGCGATCAAGGGCAGCTACGCCGGCGCGATGGGCATGGGCCAGTTCATGCCGTCCAGCTATCTCGACTATGCGGTGGATGGCAACGGCGATGGCCGTCGCGATCTGTTCAACAGCTACGATGACGTCTTCTCGTCGATCGCCAATTACTTCGTCAAGAAGGGCGGTTGGGTGCGCGGTGGCCCGGTCGCCGTGCCGGCCACGCTGCAGGCCGGTCGCGAAGAATTCAATCCGACCGAATGGGCACCGACCTGGACCTTGTCCCAGTTGGCCCAGCGCGGTTACCAGCCCAGCGTCCCGGTCGCGGCCGGCCTGACCGCCACCCCGATCACGCTGGAAGGCAGCACCGGCAAGCAGTACTGGCTGGGCTTCCAGAATTACTACGCCATTACCCGCTACAACCTCTCGAAAATGTACGCGATGGCCGTGTACCAGTTGTCCCAGGCCATCGCCGGACAGGAGTTGCCGCCGGCATGAACACGATCGCACGCTCCAGATGGCTGATCCCGGGTCTGTTGATACTGGCACTGGCCGCCTGCAGCAGTGCGCCGAAAAAACCGGGTGGCAGCACTGCCGGCAGCAGCAAACCGTCCGGCGCGGTGGTGCAGGGCAAGGGCGGACGCCCGGCGCATTGTCCTGACGGGTCGCCCTACAAGGCGGCGGCGGAAGATCCGAGCACGCGCGGTGACTACCGCGCCGGCGGCCTGTACAAGCCCGGCGTGAATGACAGCACCCCCACCTACATCCCCAACGTGGCCTGCATCCCGGAGCCGGAAGTGGTCGATCTGCCGCGCTCGGCGATCGGCAACAAATCGCCGTACGTGGTGCTGGGCAAGCAGTACCAGGTGATGGACAAGACCCGCGGCTATGCCGAGAAGGGCACGGCCTCGTATTACGGCGCCAAGTTCCATGGGCGCCTGACCTCCAACCGCGAGGTGTACGACATGTACGCCTTCACCGCCGCGCACAAGACGCTGCCGTTGCCGAGCTTCGCCCGCGTCACCAACCTGGACAACGGCGAATCGGTGATCGTGCGGGTCAACGATCGTGGCCCGTTCCACGATGGCCGCGTGGTCGACCTCAGTTATGCCGCCGCGGTGCGCCTGGGCATCACCCAGCGCGGCACCGGCAACGTGGAAGTACGCGCGCTGGCCCCGGGGGATGACAACCTGCTGGCCGACAAGCCCAGCCGTCGCGAGCGCCGCGAGGTTGCCGCCGCTGCGGCGGCCGCGACCACGGCCAGCGCTGCCGCGGCACGCCGCGCCAGCGACATGGATGCCCTGGTCGGCAAGCTGCCGGCCGCCACGGCCACGGCAGCCGCCGCCAAGCCGGCTGGCGAGCAGTACCGCTACCGCGTGGCCGACTCGGCCAAGCCGGGCAACGCCGACAACTTCGATCACTGGATGCGCGACAACGGCGTGCGCGTGGCGACCGGCAAGCCCGCCACCACCCAGGCCGCCAGCGTCAACAGCGCCCCGGTCGCGGTGGCCGCGTTGCCCGCCGCCGCACCTGCAGCGCGCCCGGCACCGGCGCCCAGCGCGACGCTCTCCCAGCAGGTGCTCGGCAGCGTGCTGCTGCAGGTCGCCAGCTTTGCCAGCCGCGACAACGCCACCCGTGCGCTCGGCCAGTTGTCCTCGGCGGGGATCGCCGGGGCCAGCATCAGTGACATCGTCAGTGGCGGGCGCACCCTGTGGCGCCTGCGCGTGCCGGCCCCCGACCATGCCAGTGCCTCGGAACTTGCCGGCCGGATTGCCGGTCTGGGCTTCGGGGCGCCGCAGATCGTGAAGGACTGAGCCTTCCGCTGCCCGCGGCACGCCAGCGCGTGCCGCCGCTCCTTGGGCCTACAATGCCCGTTATCCCTCATCCCCCCTTGGCGCCCTCCAGGAGCTTGCTGTCCGATGAAATTCCGCTTTGCCGCCGCTGCCATGGCCACGACCCTGTTCGTGGGCATGGTTTCCGCCCAGACCCCCTTGCCGACCCCGGCACCGGCGCCTGCTCCCGCTCCCGCCGCCGCCGCACCGGCCACCGTGGCCACGCCGCCGGCCCCGAAGCCCAGCGTCTCCAAGGCCTGGATCCTGATGGATTACGCCACCGGGCAGGTCCTGGCCGGTGAAAACGTGCACGAACAACTGGCCCCGGCCAGCATCACCAAGGTGATGACCTCGTATGTCGTGGCCGCCGAGGTCAAGAACGGCAAGGTCCGTACCGACGACCAGGTGATGATGAGCGAGCGCGCCTGGCGCGAGGGCGGCGCCGGTACCGACGGCAGCTACAGCGGCTTCCCGGTCAACCAGACCGCGCGCCTGGAAGACATGGAAAAGGGCATGGCGATCCAGTCCGGCAACGATGCCGCGATCGCCCTGGCCGAGCACGTCGCCGGCAGCGAAGAAGCCTTCGCCTCGCTGATGAACAGCTACGCCGCCAAGATCGGCATGAAGGACTCCCACTTCGTCAACGCCCATGGTCTGAGCGCCCCGGGCCACCACACCACCGCCTATGACCTGGCGCTGCTGGGCCGCGCGATGGTGCGTGACTACCCGGAGACCTACGCCTACAACAAGGTGAAGGAATTCACCGTGGGCAACATCACCCAGCCCAACCGCAACCTGCTGCTGTGGCGCGACCAGAGCGTGGACGGCATCAAGACCGGCCATACCTCCGAAGCCGGCTACTGCCTGATGAGTTCGGCCCAGCGCGGCGACCAGCGTCTGGTGGCGGTGGTCCTCGGTGGCGGTTCGGAAAAGCAGCGCGCCGATGACAGCCTGGCGCTGCTCAACTGGGGCTTCCGCTTCTTCGAAACCCACCGCATGTACGAGCCGGGCAAGGTCGTGGCCGAGCACAAGGTGTGGAAGGGCAAGACCACCACGCTGCAGCTGGGCGTGGCCCAGCCGATGCTGGTCAGCGTCCCGCGCGGCCGCTACAACGATCTCAAGCCGAGCATCGATGTTCCCAAGACCCTCGAGGCCCCGTTCACCGCTGGCCAGCAGGTCGGCACGCTGAAGGTGATGCTGGACAACCAGGTCGTCGCCCAGGCGCCGCTGGTGGCCGTGGCCGCCGTGGAAGAAGCCGGCTTCTTCAAGCGTCTGTGGGACAGCTTCTGGATGTGGTGGGAATCGGAGTAATCCGGTTCGACCGCAGTGAAAAAAGACCGGCGCATGCCGGTCTTTTTTTTGGGTGGGCGATGGGCCGTGTGGGGGTGTGCCGACCAACGGTCGGCAGCTACCACGTGAACCGGTGCGGATCCGGGTAGTGCCGGCCGCTGGCCGGCTCCTCGCACTTACAGCGACCGGCTGATCGTGAAGCTGCCAAACACCGGCGCCTCGCGCTGCCCATCGAACTCGCGCGTGCTGTGGTAGCGCGCCAGCGCGAACTTCCAGCGCCCACGCATCACCGCCAGCCCGTACCCGGCCTGGCCGACCACATGTCGCTTGTCGACACTGTGGCTGTTGCGGAACGTGTTGCCGTCCAGCGTGATATCGCGGATCACCCACGCCGCATCGGTCGTGGCGAACAGATGCCACGACCACCCGCTCGGCTTGCCACCGCGCGTCGGCGCCGTGTTCTCACCGGCCGGGCGCAGGGGGGTGCTACCGAAATCGTCCGGCAGCTTCCAGCCGAAGCGCACTTCGCCACCGGCATTGAGGTGCGTGGCCAGGTTGCCCACCGCGCCACCGTAATGGCTGATCGCATCCCAGCCCCAGCCGCCCAGGTTCTCCGTGGCATCGGCCGGCCACCGGCGCATCCGCTCGTGGGTCAGCATGAACACCGGCTCGTTGTGCAGCTGGTTGTCCCAGCCCTGGAACTTCTCATCGCCCAGCAGCTCGTGCACCGCGTTCTGCACTTCTTCGCCCTGTGCCCAGGGCCCGACCACGCCCAACGCCAGCTGCGTTGTCTGCAGCCGGTCGCCGCGGCGCGCGTTGTACCCGAAGCTGCCGATCAGCACGCCCGCATACGGGCGGTCATCTTCGATCAGGTCCTTCCGGGTGAAATCGGTCGGGGTGAAAATTCCCTGGGCCAGGCTGAAGATCATGTTCTGCTGTTCGAACTCGCCCGGGTGCAGCCGCTCCAGGTGGCTGTTGACCCAGCGCGCCAGGCGCGGCAGGCATGGGTCGTCGGTGTAGTCGACCAGATTCGGCGACACGAAGGTGATCTGGGCCCCGTTGGTATAGCCCTGATCCTGGTCCTTGCCGCCGAACAGATCGTTGTCAACGCGGAAATTGACCTGCGGCGGATGCTCGCGCATCGCATCGGGCCCGCATTGGGAGGCAGCCTGGGCGGCAGGCGCCGCCAGGGCGAGGACACCGGCAAGCGCGGCCGGCAGCGCGAAGGGCTTCAAGGACATGGGATACCAGACAGGGATTTATTCTTTCTTAAGCTGGTACAGCGTAGTCAGAGCGTGATCCTGTGAACAGCGCTGCGCACGCACTGCTGCGTATCAGTGGCGATACAGGCGTTTTCACGTGCCGTTCGGTACCGCTGTGCGCACGATCAAGCAGTGCTTGGGTTCGGGCGCGGGCATCCCCATAATCCGGGTCATGGAGATCAAGTCTGACAACCCCGACCACGGCTTCCAGTTCCCCGGCCAGTTCGAACTCAGCGCCATGGGCGCGGCCGGCAATGACCTGGAACGCGAACTGCCGCGCCTGCTCGAGCTCGCCGGCCTGGAAGTACTGACCGAACGGGTCAGCTGGAAACACTCGTCCAACGGCAAGTACGTGTCCGTGCGACTGGTGTTCAAGGCCGACAACCGCGAACAGTACGATGCCGCCCACAACGCGCTGCGCGACCACCCGGAAGTGAAGTGGACGCTGTAGCCAGCTGCGCCACTGCCGCGGCCCCGGGCGACCGGGCGCCACAACCGGCCCTCGTGCGTGACCTCGGCCGCCAGCCCTATGCCCCGGTCTGGCACGCCATGCAGCGTTTCACCGATGCCCGCACCGATGCCACCCGCGATGAACTGTGGGTGGTCGAGCACGACCCGGTGTTCACCCTGGGCCAGGCCGGCAAGGACGAGCACGTGCTCGCCCCGGGCGATATTCCCGTTCTGCATGTCGACCGTGGCGGCCAGGTGACCTACCACGGCCCCGGCCAGCTGGTGATCTACCCGCTGCTGCAGCTGCGGCGACTGGGGATCGGCGTGCGCGACTACGTGTGCCGGATCGAACAGGCCATCATCGACACCCTGGGCGACTGGAACATCGGCGCCGAGCGCCTGGATGGCGCGCCCGGGGTCTACGTGGGCGGGGCCAAGGTGGCCGCGCTCGGCATCCGCGTCCGCCGCGGCTGCACTTTCCATGGCCTGTCCTTCAATGTGGCCATGGACCTGGAACCGTTCCGCCGGATCAACCCCTGTGGCTATCAAGGGCTGCAGGTGACCTCGGTGGTAGACTTGGGGGGACCGTCCGGCATGGCGGCCGTCACGCCGGTGCTGCTGGGCCATCTGGCCCGCCAGTTCGGCCTGGACCTCGAGCCGGCCGCTGAACTACCCGATTTGACTGACGCGGCGTGAACGCCGCCGACCAAGGCCATGACTGAAACCACCGCTCGCCTCATTCCCCTGCAGGTTGTGCAGGGCGACACGCCGTCCGCCGCCCCGTTGCAGACGGGCGTCAAACAGATCGGCGGTGACAAGATCGGCCGCTCGCCGGTGCAGTTCGCCGACGTGCCGGTGCTGCGCAAGCCGTCGTGGATCCGCGTGCGGATTCCCTCCGGCAACGCCGTGCAGAACCTCAAGGCCAAGCTGCGTGAGAACCGCCTGGTCACGGTCTGCGAGGAAGCCAGCTGCCCCAACATCCACGAGTGCTTCAGCCACGGCACCGCGACTTTCATGATCCTCGGCGAGGTCTGCACCCGTCGTTGCTCGTTCTGCGACGTCGCCCACGGCCGGCCCAAGCCGCCGGACGCCAATGAACCGGCCAGCCTGTCCCAGACCGTGGCCGACATGGGCCTGAAGTATGTGGTGGTGACCAGCGTCGATCGCGATGACCTGCGCGACGGCGGTGCCCAGCACTTCGCCGACTGCATCGGTGCCATCCGTGCCAGGTCGCCCAAGACCAAGATCGAAGTGCTGACCCCGGATTTCCGTGGCAAGGGCCGCATGGAGCGCGCGCTGGAGATCCTGGCGACCAACCCGCCGGATGTGTTCAACCACAACATCGAAACCGTGCCGGACCTGTACCGCAACGTGCGCCCGGGCGCGGATTACCAGTGGTCGCTGACCCTGCTCAAGAAGTTCAAGGCCCAGCACCCGGAGATCGCCACCAAGTCCGGCATCATGCTCGGCCTCGGCGAGACCCTGGAGCAGGTGCAGGCCACGCTGCGCGACCTGCGCGAGCACGACGTGGACATGATCACGATCGGCCAGTACCTGCAGCCGACCGCGCATCACCACCCGGTGCTGCGTTACTGGACCCCCGAGGAGTACAAGGCGCTGGAGGAGTACGGCAATGCGCTGGGCTTCAGCCACGTCGCTTCCGGGCCGATGGTGCGTTCGTCCTACCATGCCGACCGCCAGGCGGCCGACGCCGGCGTCGCCGGTTGATCCCGCGGGCCCTTCGGGGCCCGTTCTGCCAATCCCCACTCGTCTTTCCCCGGCCGCGGCCCTGAACCGCGGATGGCCGCAGGCCTGTGCCTGCCCGCCGTTCTCCCCGGTATTCACAAATTTCTCCAACGGCCTCGGTAGGCTGAAGGCCCCGGTGACAAACGCGGCAACTTTCGGCACTGTCGTGGTGTCTGTAATGCACGCAGTCTCTCCCTTGGCAAGGTGCCACGAGCTAGTCCATGAAATTCAAAGCCCCCGCATTCCTGATGGCCCTGGCGCTCACCGCGCCCATGGCACTGGCCGCCTACGCCGATTCGCCCGCGCTGCCTTCGGCTGCCACGGCCGACCAGGTGACCACCTCCAAGCTGGTCTACGGACTGCTCTCGGACAGCCGATACGCCTACCGGCCGCGCGCACTGGATGCGGCGACCTCCAAGGACGTCTTCAAGCGCTACCTGGAGTCGCTCGACAGCAGCAAGCAGTTCTTCACCCAGGCCGACATCACCCGCTTCGCCCCGTTCGAGGCCAACATCGCCACCGCCATCCGCGGCGGCGAGCTGGAACCGGCGTTCCAGGTGTTCGCGGTCTACAAGCAGCGCGTGGGTGAGCGTGTCGGCTATGCGCGCAAGCTGCTCAAGACCGATTTCGATTTCAGCACCGATGAAAAGTTCGAGTACGACCGCAAGGACGTGCCGTGGGCCGCGAGCAGCGCCGAACTGGACGATCTGTGGCGCAAGTCGGTCAAGAACGATTGGCTGCGCCTGAAGCTGGCCGGCAAGCAGCCGGCCGAGATCCGCAAGACGCTGGACAAGCGTTATGCCACGCTGGAAAAGTCGGTCAATGAGCTCAAGGGCGAGGACGTGTTCCAGTTCTTCCTCAACGCCTACACCAGCGCCGTGGATCCGCACACCGATTACTTCACCCCGCGCACCGCCGAGAACTTCAACCAGGCGATGTCGCTGTCGCTGGAAGGCATCGGCGCGCAGCTGCAGCGCCAGGACGACATGGTGGTGATCCGCGAGGTCATCGCCGGTGGCCCGGCCGCGGTCAACGGCACGCTGAAGCCGGGCGACCGCATCGTCGGCGTGGGCCAGGGCAAGTCCGGTCCGCTGGAAGACGTGATCGGCTGGCGCATCGATGATGTGGTGGCCAAGATCCGCGGCAAGAGCGATACCCAGGTCCGCCTGGAGTTCATTCCGGCCGAAGAGGGCGTCGACGGCAAGCACCACACCCTGGTGCTGACCCGCCAGAAGGTGCGTCTGGCCGAACAGGCCGCCAAGGGCGAGACCCTGACCATCCCGGCCAAGGATGGGGAGCCGGCCCGCAAGGTCGGCGTGATCAAGTTGCCCACCTTCTACCAGGACTTCGAAGGCCGCCGCCGCAACGCCGCCGACTATGCCTCTGCGACCCGCGACGTGGCCAAGCTGCTGGCCGGCTTCAAGGCCGACAAGCTCGATGGCGTGGTGCTGGACCTGCGCAACAACGGCGGTGGCTCGCTGGATGAAGCGATCGAACTGACCGGTCTGTTCATCGAACAGGGCCCGGTGGTCCAGGTGCGCGAGTCCGGTGGCCGCGTCACCGTCAACAGCGACCGCAGTGAAGTGGTGGCGTGGGACGGCCCGCTGGCCGTGCTGATCAACCGCGGCTCGGCTTCGGCGTCGGAAATCTTCGCCGGCGCCATCCAGGATTACGGCCGTGGCCTGGTGATCGGTGAGACCACCTTCGGCAAGGGCACCGTGCAGAACATCGTCGACCTCGACCGTTGGCCCAGTGGCGAGACCCAGCGCTTCGGCCAGGTCAAGCTGACCATCGCCCAGTTCTTCCGCGTCAGCGGCAGCAGCACCCAGCACAAGGGCGTGGTGCCGGATCTGGCCTTCCCGGCCAGTGTGGACGCCAGCGAGTACGGCGAAAGCACCTACGACAACGCTCTGCCGTGGACCCGTATCGCCGCCGTGCCGCACACCCAGTACGGCAACTTCGGCCCGCTGCTGCCCAAGCTGGAGAGCCGCCACGACACGCGCATCGCTGCCGACAAGGAGTTCCAGTGGTGGAACGAGGATGTCGAGCAGTTCCGCGCCGAGAAGGCCAAGAAGTACATCTCGCTCAACGAGGCCGAGCGCCGCGCCGAGCGTGAGAAGCAGGACAGGCAACGCACCGACCGCCAGGCCATCCGCAAGGAACTGGGTCTGGATCTGGATCCGTTGGCCGATGACAGCAATGACGACGGCCTGACCGGCAACGAGCGCGATATCGTCAAGGATGCCGCGCGTGAGAAGGCGGCCGAAAAGCGTCCGGATCCGCTGCTGCGCGAGTCGGCCGCGATCCTGGCCGATGCGGTCAACCTGTTGGAGGCCGACCGCCCGCTGTCGGCCCAGGTGCTGCCGCAGTCGACCGGTGTCGGCCGCTGGGCGGACTGACCGCCGCGGCAGCCCAGCTGAACCGGTGACAACTCCACAGGCCGCCCTTCGGGGCGGCCTGTGCATTTCCACCTCCTGCCAACGTGCGCAGGTCTATCCTTGCAGGCTGGATTTCCGCAGGAGCGGCCATGCGCTTTCGTCGTGTACGTTCGATCCCGCTGCTGGCGGCGGTCGCCGCCTTGACCGCCTGTGGCGGCCGCGCCGCTGACAGCACGCTGATCCGCGAGTCCTTCGACTCCGGCGATACCTATTCGCGCACCGTGCCCGGCCCGCCGGCCCAGGCCTGCGAGGCCGCGCGCCGCACCCTGCTCAGCCAGGGCTATGCGATCGCCCGCGCCGGCGATGACGCCGTGGAGGGCAACAAGAACTTCCAGCCCAAGGATGAAGAACACGAGCAACTGGTGCTGCGCATCTCCTGTGCGCCGCGCGGCGACCAGGCGCTGGTGTTCGTCAGTGCGGTGCAGGACCGCTACGCACTCAAGAAGAGCCCGACCTCGGCCAGCGTCGGCGTGGGCGCACTGGGCTCGGTGTCGCTGCCGTTCGGCAGCAACGACGACTCTCTGGTGAAAGTGGCCAGCAGCACCGTGCAGGACGCCACCTTCTACCGCCGCTTCTTCGAGCGCCTGCAGCAGTACCTGCCGGCCGTGCCCGAGCCGACGCCGCCGGCGGCCGCAGCACCGGCAGCGGCGCCTGCCACGGCCGTCGAGTCGGCGCCTGCCGAGGTGGTGAGCGATACCCCGGCATCGCTGCGCTGATCGGGTGGGGGTGGGGCAGGTCATGGCAGCAGGATCGCGGCGCTGGCATCGCTGTGCGCTCGCCGCGCTGCTGGGGCTGATCCCGGCGACCAGCGCGTGGAGCGCCGCCTCCTGCGCGCAGGGCGTGCTCGAGGATCTCGGCTGGCAGGTCGACGCCGCTGATATCGCCGCGCCGGTCGTGCACGGTGGTCCGGTCTGCGAACGTGCCGATCTGCGCCAGGCCCAGAGCGCCGGCGACCTGCGTGTGCAGCTGCCGCGCCAGTGGTCGGCGGCGCAGCGGCAGGCCTGGCTGCCCACATTGTTCGATGACCCGGCCACGGTCTGCGCGTATGCCTTCCAGCTTGGCGCCGCCACGCGCCGCGCGACGACCGCGCTGCAGGACAACGATGGCTTCCGCTTCTCGGCACTGCAGCTGGGCTGGATCGGTTTCGGTGCAGGCGGCGCGCAGGCCAAGGGCTGGGAGCGCTTCCGCAGCTTCGGTCGCGGCTATCAGCCGGCCGAGGCCAACAGCGCGGCACTGCAGACCTTCTACGAGGGCCGCGTACGGGCCGAATGCGGGGTCGGCCGCCAGGTCGCGCAGTTGGCGACCCAGCGCGAGCTGTACGGCGATGCCGCGTTCGATCGCGAGTTCTCGGCCGATGAGCTCTCCATCGGCACCTTCCTGACCCTGCACGAGACCGACAGCATCCTGCTCGGCCGGCACGCCGGTGAGTTCCTGGCCGATGGCAAGGCGAAGCAGACCGCCCTGCGCGGGCGGCAGGCCTTCGTCGGCACGCCCGGTTTCATCGAGCACGTGTTCGAGCGGAAGTACCTGGACGACATCAACAACCAGGCCGAGAACTTCGTGGTGGTCGATGTCAGCGATGCGGCGGCACGCGCGCTGCGCGAGCACGAGGGCTTTGCCTACTACGACCAGATCAACCGGCGCATCTGGGCGCTGGCCCAGCGCATGCCGGGCCCGGGGCCGCGCCGGTTCGAGCGGCTGCTGATCGAGCGCGATCCGATCTGGCGGCGCGAGGTGCCGGCCGAGCAGCAACCGCTGCTGAAGGAACTGGATGCCTTGCTGGACGATCCGTTCTACCAGGGGTTCCTGATTTACGTGCATCCTCGGGGTATACGTCCTATCGGGTACCACATCGCACGCCTGCTCGATCGCAATCCGCGTACACCGTTCGCGATCGAACTGGGGCTGCACAACCTGCATACCACGCTGTATCGGCGCTGGATCGACGCACGCCTTCGCCAGTGCGATTCCCCGCCGTCAGCGTTCCCGCAAGACAACACGACAACAGAGCAAAGGTGATTCATGGATATTGCAATGATCGGGCTGGGCCGCATGGGTGCGAACATGGCCGAGCGGCTGCACCGTGGCGGCCACCACGTGATCGGCGTCGATCCGGGTGAGGCCGCCCGCAGCGCGGCGGCCGCGCGTGGGTTCGAGGTCAGTGCCTCGATCGCCGAGACGCTCGCCGCGCTGCCGGTCCCGCGCGTGGTGTGGCTGATGGTGCCGGCCGGCGTGGTCGACCAGACCCTGGCATCACTCTCGCCGCATCTGTCCGAGGGCGATGTGGTGATCGACGGCGGCAACTCGTACTACAAGGACTCCATGCGCCGCAGCGAACAGCTGCAGGGCGAGGACGTGACCTACATCGATTGTGGCACCAGCGGCGGCGTGTGGGGCCTGCAGGAGGGCTACAGCCTGATGATCGGCGGTGACACGGCGGCGGTCGAACGGATCGGGGCGATCTTCCGCACCCTGGCGCCGGGCGAGGACCGTGGCTGGGCGCATGTGGGGCCGAGCGGGGCAGGGCACTTCTGCAAGATGGTCCACAACGGCATCGAGTACGGGATGATGCAGGCCTACGCGGAAGGCTTCGCGCTGATGCAGCACAAGACCGGGTTCAACCTCGATCTGGCGCAGGTGGCCAAGGCCTGGCAGCACGGCAGCGTGGTGCGTTCGTGGCTGCTCGATCTCAGTGCCGATGCACTGGGCCGCAACCCGCAGCTGGATGGCATCGCGCCGTACGTCGAAGACTCCGGCGAAGGCCGTTGGACCGTCGCCGAGGCGATCGATCTGGATGTGCCGGCCCCGGTGATCACGCTGTCACTGCTCGAACGGTTGCGCTCGCGCGAGAAGAATTCCTTCAGCGACCGTCTGCTGGCGGCGATGCGCAACGAGTTCGGCGGTCACGCGATCAAGACCACGTAATACGGATCGATGCGGGCCGGCCGAACCCCATCGTCCGGCCCGCATTCCTGCATGGCGTGGAGCTACGTGGGCTGGCGTGACCGATTCAAAGGGTCACCCGCCGCCCGCTGCGTGCACTCTCTGCGCCCGCATCCAGCAGGCGCATCAGCTGCAGCGCCTGCGCCGTGCTGACCGGCGCTTCGCCCACGCCCAGCATTGCATCGCGGAAGGCCGCATAGAACGCCCGGTAATCGCCGGGCATGTTGTCCACGGTGCTGCGCCGGGTGTGCCCGTCGGCATCGATCCGCACCAGATGACCGTGCTGCGGGTCCAGTCCCCAGCCCGGGGCGCCCGGGGCAATGCCTCGCCGCAGCTGATCCTCCTGCACGTCCAGCCCGTCCTTCAGATAGCTGCCGGCATCACCATGCACGATGAAGCGCGGACCGGAGGCGGCCACCAGCGAGCCGGCATGCAGGATCGCGCGATGCCGGGGGTAATGCAGCACCGCATGGAAGTAGTCGTTGCCGAGCGCGTGTTCGCGCTGCGCCATCAGGTCCACACTGATCGCGCCGGGCCAGCCGAACAGCTGCAGCATCTGGTCCAGCAGGTGCGGCCCCAGATCCATCCACAGCCCGCTGCCGGGCGCATCGCTTTCGCGCCAGCGCTCGCGCACCTGCGGGCGGAAGCGGTCGAAGTGGGAATGGCATTCGGCGACGTGGCCGATACTGCCGCTGTCGATCACCTGCTTGAGCGTGAGGAAGTCGGCATCGTGGCGGCGGTTCTGGAACACCGTGACCACACGCTCCGCGTCGTGCGCGGCCTGCACCACCGATTCGGCTTCCGCCACGGACAGCGCGAAGGGCTTGTCGACCAGCACATGTTTGCCCGCCGCCAGTGCCGCGCGCGCCAGCGGTGCATGCGCATCGTTGGGCGTGGCGATCACCACCGCGTCCACCGCCGGGTCATCGAACACCGCCTGCGGGTCATCGCAGATGCGCACATCGGTGAAGCTGCGCAGCAGGCGATCACGTTGCGAGCTGACGATGCTGTGCAGTGCAAGCCCTGGCGTATGCAGGATCAACGGCGCATGGAACACGCTGCCGGCCAGCCCGTAGCCGATCAAGGCGACCTGAAGTGTGGCGGCCATGGTGCGCTCCAACATAACGGGGCAGGACAGCGTAACGGCTGCGCGCGCGGGGCGGAAATCTGAACGATCCGGCGCCAACCTGAGTGGTTCACGGCAACGTTATGCGGCGCCCACGTCCTGTCCACGGCCGTGCACGGACACTGGCTGCACATCCGCAAAGGAATTCGAACATGACCAACACGACCCGTAATCTGCTTGCTGCTTCGCTGGCCCTGGGCATGGTGCTGGGCACCTCGACTGCCATGGCCAAGGATCCGCCGAAGACCGATCATGCCGCGATGACCCACGCCGACAAGCACGACTCGGCCGAGCCGGTCACCGACAGCTGGATCACCACCAAGGTCAAGACCGACCTGCTGACCAGCAAGAACGTCCCGGGTACCGAAGTGAAGGTGGAGACCGTCAATGGCGTCGTCACCCTGACCGGGACCGTGGCCAGCCAGGCCGAACATGACAAGGCGGTGCGCGTGACCCAGCAGATCAAGGGCGTCAAGCGCGTCGATGCTGCCAACCTGAAGGTGGCTGCGACCGCCGCACGCTGAGCCCCACCGCTGCATCGCTGAACAGGGCGCGCCTTCGGGCGCGCTCTTTTTTTTGCAGGCCGCCTGCCCCGTATTCACAAAGGGGTGGAGTATATTCACCGCTTCGCCATTGCCGATGGGGCTGCGCGGGCCGGCGCTGCCGCCTGGGCCGGGTCGTCGATGGCATCGAGCTGAAGAGGGACTATGGCGCTGGTGTTCAGTGATCAAATCTGGGACCGCTGGCGTCTGCCGGCCTTGGCCCTGGCGGCGGTAGCCATCATCGTGGTGCCGTGGCTCACCCTGCGCAAGCTGGCCAATGACAACATCGATGCGATGAACTGGGTCACCCATACCCAGGATGTCGGGGTGGCGGTCTACCAGCTGCAGGCCGATGTCCGCGATGTGGAATCCGCGGCGTTGACGATGTCCAAGGGCATCGATGCCCCCGGCCTGCGTGAGCGGTTGGCCCAGGCCGACGACATTCCGGGGCGGCTGGCGCGGTTGGCGGAACTGACCCGCGACAATCCCGATCAGCTGGTCCGGATCGGTCGCATCCAGTCCATGCTCGAGCGCCGGATGGAACTGGCCAAGCAGTTGGCCCGTTCCTCGCCCGATGCCGATCAGCGCCAGCTGGTGGCCGACCTGACCACGCGCTACCCGATCCGCAGCCTGGTGGAAGAACTCCAGGCCACCGAGGAACAGCTGCTCAAGCAGCGCTCAACGCTGTTTGCCGCACAGCAGCGGCAGGGCGAGTTCGTCTCCTGGTCGGCGCTGGTGGTGCAGTTGCTGTTGCTCGGCCTGGTGCTGTGGCTGTTGCAGCGGCAGATCCGCCACCGCCTCTCCGCCGAACGTGCCTCGCTGCGCGCGGCCGAGCGCGCGGCCTCGGTGCTGCATACCGTGCGCGAACCGATCGTGCTGCTCGACCGCAGCTTGCGGGTACAGATGCACAACCCCGCGTTCGCCGAACTGTATGGGCTGGACGAGGAGACATCGCCCGAGGGGCTGCCGCTGGACAGCATCGGCGACGGTGCCTGGGCCGATGCGGTGGTCCGCCAGCGTCTGACCGATGTGCTGCTGCGCGGCCGCGAGCTGTGGGACTACGAGCACGAACAGCGCACCGCCGATGACGTGGTGCGCATCATGCTCATCAACGCGCGCCGCATGCCGTTGCCCGACAAGGACGACGAAGTGGTGCTGATGACGGTCAGCGATGTCACCGTCCAGCGCGCCGTGCAGCTGCGGGTGGAAGAGCTCAATCGCCAGCTGGAAGGGAAGGTCGAGCAGGTCTCCGAGGTCAACCGCGAACTGGAAGCATTCAGCTACTCCGTCTCGCACGATCTGCGCGCGCCGCTGCGCCACGTGGCCGGCTTCTCGGACAAGCTGACCCGCCACCTGGGCGAGGGCGCGGACGAGAAGTCGCTCCATTACCTTGGCGTGATTTCCAATTCGGCCAAACGCATGGCCGCGTTGATCGACGACCTGCTGGTCTATTCGCGCCTGGGCCGGGCGGCGATGCGGCTGCAGGCCGTGGACATGCAGTCGCTGGTGGCCGACACCCGCGCCATGCTCGATGCCAACCAGCAGAGCGAGTCGGAGAGCAGCGGGGTGCCGCACCATATCGACTGGAAGATCGCGCCGCTGCCGATCATTGTTTCCGATGAAAACATGATGCGGCAGGTCTGGCTGAATCTGCTCGGCAACGCGATCAAGTATTCTTCCAACCGCGAGCCGGCCCGGATCGAGGTCGACTACAAACTGCAGCCGGACGGCAGCCATCTGTTCACCGTGCGCGACAACGGCGCCGGGTTCGACATGGCTTACGCCGGCAAGCTGTTCGGGGTGTTCCAACGGCTGCACAAGGCCAGTGACTACCCCGGCACGGGCATCGGCCTGGCCAGTGTCCGCCGGGTGTTGACCCGCCACGGGGGCCGTATCTGGGCCGAGTCGGCGGTCGATCAGGGCGCCACGTTCCACTTCGTTCTTCCACCCGCGCTCGACGCAATCAACAAGGGCTCCGCCGCATGACCGCTCTCCGTACCATCCTCCTTGCCGAGGACAGCCCCGCCGACGCCGAGATGGCCATCGACGCATTGAAGGAGGCCCGCCTGGCCAACCCGATCGTGCACGTCGAAGACGGCGTGGAAACGATGGATTACCTGCTGCGCCGTGGCGCCTTCGCCAACCGCGATGAAGGCCTGCCGGCCGTGCTGCTGCTGGATATCAAGATGCCGCGCATGGATGGGCTGGAAGTGCTCAAGGAAATCCGCAACACCGAGGAGCTCAAGCGGCTGCCGGTGGTGATCCTGTCGTCCTCGCGCGAGGAAAGCGATCTGGCACGCAGCTGGGACATGGGCGTGAACGCCTACGTGGTCAAGCCGGTGGACGTGGACCAGTTCTTCGGCGCCGTGCAGACCCTGGGCAAGTTCTGGGGCTTGATCAACCAGGCACCGGAGATCGAGTAAGCCCATGCCGCTGACCGGCCCCGCCCTGGGTGCGCTGCGGATCCTGCTGATCGAGGATTCGCCGGAAGACGCCGAACTGATGTGCGAGCAGATGCTCGACGCTGGCCTGGAGGCGAGCTTCGAGCGGGTCGAGAGCGCGCAGGAACTGCGTGAGGCGCTCGAGCGCGCCGCGCCGGATATCGTGCTGTCCGACCTGAGCATGCCCGGCTTCTCCGGCAATGAAGCGCTGCAGATCGTGCGCGCCGCGTTGCCCGAGGTGCCCTTCATCTTCGTGTCCGGCACGATGGGTGAGGAAAACGCGGTGGCCGCCCTGCACCAGGGCGCCAACGATTACATCATCAAGCACCAGCCGGCGCGTCTGCCCTCGGCGGTGGCGCGTGCCGTGCGCGAAGCGCGCAGCGCGATCGACCGCCAGCGGGTGGAAGCCGAGCTGATGCGCGCGCAGCGTCTGGAAAGCCTGTCGCTGCTGGCGGCCGGCCTGAGCCACGACCTGCGCAACATCCTGCAGCCGCTGCTGATCATGCCGGACCTGATGAAGGCGCGGACCGACGATCCGCAGCTGCACCATCTGGCCGACATCATCGCCGAGTGCGGCCGGCGCGGGCATGAGATGGCCGAATCGATGCTGTCCTTCGTGCGCGGTTCGCGCAACAGCAGCGAGCACATCTGCCTGGTCCACCTGTTCGAAGGGGTCGAGCTGCTCCTGCGCAGCAACCTGCCGGCCAAGGTCACCCTGCACTTGGAGGTGGCCGATGGCCTGGCGGTGGATGCCAACTACACCGAGCTGCAGCAGGTCCTGCTCAACCTCGCGTTGAATGCCATCCAGGCCATGCCGGACGGCGGCCGGTTGACCCTGCGCGCGGCATCCGCCGCCGATACGCATGGCGAGGACTGGTTGCGGATCTCGGTGACCGATGAAGGCATCGGCATGGATGCCGACACGCTGTCGCATCTGTTCAATCCCTTCTTCACCACCAAGGCCACCGGCACCGGTCTGGGCCTGATTTCGTGCAAGCGCATCATTGAAGGCGCACACGGCAGCATCCACGTCGACAGCCAGCCGGGTGTCGGCACCCGCTTCGATCTGCTGCTGCCGATGCGCGAGATCGCCGACACCGCCGCTGCGGTCGATGGGCCGATCGCCGCCGGTACCGGCCAGTCCATCCTGGTCGTGGATGGTGAGGCGACGCGGCTGTCGCTGCTGGGCAATGCGTTGTCCAGCCAGGGCTATCACCTGCAGCTGGCCTCCGATGGTGCGGCCGCGCTGCGCTGGATGCAGCAGGAGAGCATGCCGGCCCTGGTGATCGCCGATGCCGGCTCCAAGCTGCTCTCGGCCAGCCACCTGCTGGGCGAGATGGCCACGCTGGGCTACCGCGGCCCGGCGCTGGTGCTGGAAGAAGCCGAGGTGACCGTGCCGCTGGCGGTGTTCCCGCCCGGCATCAATGTCCACGTGCTGCGCAAGCCGCTGGAAATGCAGCAGGTGTTCCGTTCGGTCGCCGAGGCGCTGGAAACCGCCTGATCAGGCCTCCCAGGGAAACCGGGGGAGGCTGGCCACGGCCTGCTCGAGCTTGAAGGACCAGTTGCCGTGGATTTCCGCGTAGAGCGGGCTGTCGCCGGCCAGGCGCATGCGCTGGGTGATGCGCAGGTCATCCTTGCGGATCAGCACCAGATCCACCGGCAGCCCGACCGACAGGTTGGAGCGGATGGTCGAATCCAGCGAGACGATGGCGGTGCGCGCAGCGTCTTCCAGCCGCGTCTGCGGGCGCAGGATCCGGTCCAGGATCGGCTTGCCGTACTTGGACTCGCCGATCTGCAGGAACGGGGTCTCCGGCGAGGCCGCGATCGCATTGCCGAGGGGATAGATCATGTACAGCCCCGGATGCTCGCCGCCGATCTGGCCACCCAGGATCAGCGTGGCCTGGGTCACGATGCCGTCCTGGCCCGCCTCATGCGTGCTGGATTTGACCTGGCTGTCGAGCAGCACCCGGCCCACGTACTCGGCCACCTCGAACAGATGCCGGTAGGCGCGCAGGTTTTCCGGACGTTGTTCCTCCACATCGCGGCGCAGCCGTGAGATCAGCAGCTGGGTGGTCGCCAGGTTGCCCGCGGCCATGATGACGAAGGCGGCTTCACCGGGAAACTCAAACTCGTGCAGCTTGCGGTGCACGCGTACGTCGTCCAGCGACGCGTTGGTGCGGGTGTCGGCGGCGAAGACCAGGCCTTCGTCCACCTCGATGCCGACGCAATAGGTCATGTCGGTGTCCTATGATGTGCACCCCGATTCTATGCGCTGGGCATGTTGCCCCCGTGTGGAATCGCCCCACGTACGCTGAATACCATGACCACTGCGCTCCTGAGCCTGGGCAGCAACCTGCAGCCGCAACAGCACCTTCACGCCGCGGTGGAAGCGCTGCGCGCGCGTTTTGGCGCGATCGCTGTATCGGCGGCCTACCGCACTGCCGCGGTCGGCTTCGACGGGCCGGATTTCCTCAACAACGCCGTGGCGATCGAGACCGATCTGCCGCTGCAGACGCTGGATGACTGGCTGCACGCGCTGGAGGATGCCCACGGCCGCGACCGCAGCGGCCCGCGCTTCAGCGACCGCACCCTGGATATCGATGTGGTGTTCTACGGCGATCTGATCGTGGAAGGCCCCGGCCACCTGCGCATCCCGCGCCCGGAGCTCAAGCACGCCTTCGTGCTCAAGCCGTTGGCCGACATCGCGCCGGACTTCCGCGACCCGGTCAGCGGGCTGACCCTGGAGGCGCTGTGGCGGGCCCATCGGCAGTTCGGCGAGCCGTTCGACACGATGGAGCTGGTGCCGGTCTGATCGATGCGGTAGGTACCGACCGTTGGTCGGTACGGGGCCCGCATGCGACCACCAACGGTGGCCGCCTACGACAACGTCCGCCCACCATCCACGCGCAGCGTGTGCCCGGTGACGAACGCGGCCTCGGTGGCCAGCCAGTACACCGCCTCGGCGATCTCCTCCACCGTGCCGGTACGGGCCAGCGGCGTGCGCGCCAGCAGCGCCTGCTGGGCGAAATCGTCCTTGCCCTGTTCCGGCCACAGGATGGCGCCAGGGGCGACCGCGTTGACCCGTACCTTGGGCGCCAGTTCCAGCGCCAGCGAGCGGGTGACCATTTCCAGGGCTGCCTTGGCGGCGGCGTACACCGGGTGGTCACGCATCGGCTGGGTACCGTGCAGATCGGTCAGGTTGACGATGCTGCCCTGCTGGCGGCGCAGGTGCGGCGCGGCGGCCTGGGCCAGCAGCAGCGGCGCGCGGGCGTTGACCGCGAACAGGTCGTCCCATTGCGCGGCGGTGATCTGGCCGAGCAGGGTGGGGTAGAAGTTGGAGGCATTGTTGACCAGGCTGTCCAGCCGGCCGAACTGGGCCACGGTCTGGTCGATCAGATCGGGCAGGGCATCGGCATCGCGCAGATCCGCCTGCAGCGCCAGCACGCTGCCCGGGCGCAGCATGTCCATGTCGAAGGCCATCTGCTGCAGCTCGGTCGTGGAGGTGTGGGCGTGCAGCACCACCGACCAGCCACAGGCGTGGAACTGGCGGGCGATGGCCGCGCCGATCCGGCGCGCGCTGCCGGTGATCAGCGCCACGGGCGCGGTATCGGTCATCGGGGGTACTCCCTGCTCAGGCTATGCTGTGCATTGTCACCGCAATCGCCCGCGCCATGCATTCCCCACTGCCCACCCCCGAATCCGACGCCCTGGCCCACAGCGACGAGCTGGCTGCGGCGCTGCGTGCTGAAATCCTCGCCAACGGCGGCGCGATGCCGTTCTCCCGTTTCATGGAGCTGAGCCTGTACACCCCCGGTTGGGGCTATTACAGCGCCGGTGCCAGCAAGTTCGGTGCCGCCGGCGATTTCACCACCTCGCCGGAAATCGGCGCGCTGTTCGCCGCCACGCTGGCCAATGCGATCGCCCCGGTGATGCAGCAGCTCGGCCCGGAAGCGCGTTTCATGGAAGTGGGGGGCGGCAGCGGCGCGTTCGCCGAAGTGCTGCTCAAGCGCATGCTGGAACTGGACGCGCTGCCTGAGCGCTACGCGATCCTGGAGCCCAGCGCGGACCTGCGCGAGCGCCAGCGCGAGCGCCTGGAAAAGGCGCTGATCCCGCCCGTGTTCGCCCTGGTGGAGTGGCTGGACGGCCCGTTCGATGACGACTGGGACGGCATGGTCTTCGCCAATGAAGTGATCGATGCCTTGCCGACGCCGCGCTTCCTCGCGCGCGATGGCATGGTGTACGAGGAAACCGTCGAGCTGGATGCACAGGGCGCCTTCGTGCGCGGCGCGCAGCCGGCCGATGCGATGCTCACCGCAGCGGTGCGGCATGTCGAGCACTACCGCGAGAAGCCCTTCGCCGATGGTTACCGTTCCGAACTGCTGCCGCAGCTGCCGTACTGGATCCAGGCGATCGCCGGCGGCCTGAAGCGCGGCGCGATGCTGTTCGTCGATTACGGCTACCCGCGCAACGAGTATTACCAGGACGACCGCGACGACGGCACGGTGCGCGCGTTCTATCGCCATCACGTGCACAACGATCTGTACCGCTGGCCGGGCCTGCAGGACCTGACTGCCTCGGTGGATTTCACCGCGTTGGCCGAGTCGGGCACCGGTGCCGGATTCGAACTGGCCGGTTACTGCACGCAGGCCAGTTTCCTGCTCGGGAACGGGCTGGATACGCTGCTGGAGAAAGCCGATGCGCGCACCGACGAGATCGGCCGCGTGCGCCTGCGCGATCAGGTGAAAAAGCTGACGCTGCCGACCGAGATGGGCGAGCGCTTCCAGGTGATGGGCTTCCAGCGTGATGTCGATTTCGAACCCGCCTTCGAACTCGGCGATCTGACCTGGCGGCTGTAACGTGGCGGCCCCGGATCTGTTGAAGCCGCTGCGCTGGCCGCGGTTCTGGCTGGCGCTGTGGTGGGGGGCGGTATTGGGCACGATCGTGGTCTGCCTGATCCCGCCGCCGCCGATCCCGTTGCCGGAGAACAGCGACAAGGTCGAGCACTTCCTCGCCTATTTCCTGCTGGCCGCCTCCGCCGTGCAGATCTACCAGCGGCGTGCGGCGCTGGTCTGGGCCGCGGTCGGCCTGGTCGCACTGGGCATCGGCATCGAATTCGCGCAGGGCGCCTTGACTGTCAACCGCATGGCCGACCCCATGGATGCGCTGGCCAACAGCGTTGGCGTACTGGCCGGCCTGGCGATCGTGTTCACCCCGTTGCGCGATCTGCTGGTGCGCCTGCGCGGTTGATGGGTGTGACGTCGGCGACGCACGACCGGTAGTGCCGGCCGCTGGCCGGCACCCCGGTGCCCGAATTAGCGCGGCAACAGCGTCATCTCATCCAGCACCCACATCGTCGGCCGGGTATCGCCGGTGAAGCGCACGCACAGGTTCTGCGTACCCTTCAGCGACCGCGGCAATGCCGCCTCCAGCGTGATGAAGCCATCGGCGCCCGGCGCGGCCGGCAGCGTGACGCTGGCCAGCGGTTTGCCATTGCACTGCCCGCCGAGGATGTCCATCTCCCCGTGTGCGCTGCGCTTGGGCGCGAAGCGGCGGTTCGGCTCGTCGTGGGCCAGCTGGAAGTAGTACGGGATCTGCCCGGCCCGCACGCGCAGTTTGGCGATGCCCTCCACGTCCGCGTCTTTCCACAACCAGCACGGGTTGAAGATGTCCACGTTGAAGATCGCGCGCTCGCCATCGGCCGGGCCGTCGTCTTCCAGGCGCAGCAGCAACTGGCCTTCGCCCGGGCACTGCGCGAGATGTTCGTCGGTCCGCGACAGCAGCGACGCGGCGGTGACATCGAAGCGGCTGGCCGCCTTGGCCAACGCCTGGCCGTTGAAGAACGTGGCCGCCTGCAGCGCCACCGGCAGCGGCTGCTGCAGCGGGGCGGTGTAGCGCGGTGACTGCGCGGTGACCGCGCTGCCATCCACGCTGTAATGGATGTCGTAGCCGAGCGCGGTGCGCAGGGCCAGCGTCGCGGTGCCGGCGGCGCGGTCGTCCGTGCTGTCCAGCTCCACCTGGAACGGCGTCTGCGCATACGCGATGCCCATCGCCTGGTAACGCTGCAGCTGCGCTGGCAGGCGCGCCAGGAAATCCGCATAGTCGCGGCGCTCGCGCGGCGACCAGCCGGTCTCGGCCACCGCGGCCAGGCGCGGGAACAGGTTGTGCTGCAGACGCGCGTAGCTGCGGGTGTGCTCGGTGAACATGTTGGCCTGCAGGCCGAGGATGTGGTGCTGCTTGTCCTTGGCCAGCGCGTCCGGCACCGGCTCGAAGCCGTACACACGTGCCAGCGGAATCGTCGCCGGGCGGCCCGGCGGTTCGTTCGGTGAGTTGGTCTGCAGGTAGTCCATGTACATGTCGGTCACCGGCGACATGACCACGTCGTGGCCCTCGCTGGCGGCCTTGAGGCCGCCCTCGGTGCCGCGCCAGGACATCACCGTGGCTTCCGGCGGCAGCCCGCCCTCGAGGATTTCATCCCAGCCGATCAGGCGCCGGTCGTGTTGTTCCAGGAAGGTCTCCAGGCGCTTGATGATGTGGCTCTGCATTTCCATCTCATCGCCGGCGCCCACGTCGCGCATGCGTGCCTGCACCCGTGCGGAGGCCTCCCACTGGTCCTTGACCGCTTCGTCGCCACCCACGTGCACGTACGTGGCCGGGAACAACGCGATGACTTCTTCCAGCACGTTCTCGAGGAACTCGAGGGTGCTGTCGTCGGTGTTGAACAGGTTCGGGAAAACGCCCCATTCGCTCAGCGGCTTGAGTGGGGTGTCGATCGTGCCGAGTTCCGGGTAGGCCGCGATCGCTGCGGTGGCGTGGCCGGGCACGTCGATTTCAGGAATGACCTGGATATGGCGCGCGGCGGCATACGCGATCACCTCACGGATCTGGTCCTGCGTATAGAAGCCGCAGTACGGGCGCTCGGCGCCGGTGACCGGGTCACGGCCGCCATCGCCGGCCGGAATGCGGCAGCTGCCGATGCCGGTCAGCTTCGGGTAGCGCTTGATCTCCATGCGCCAGCCCTGGTCATCGGTGAGATGCCAATGGAAGGTGTTGAGCTTCTGCTCGGCCATCGCATCGAGGACCTGCTTGATCTCATCCAGGCTCTGGAAGTGGCGGGCCGAATCGAGCATCAGGCCGCGCCAGCTGAAACGGGGCGCATCGTCGATACGCAGCGCCGGGAGTTTGCCATCGCTGCCGCCGGTGAGCAGCTGCGAGAGCGTGGCCGCACCGTAGAACAGGCCGGCTTCGGTGGCGGCCTGCACGGTCGCGCCACGCGCGTCCGAACGCAGCTGGTAGCCCTCGGTACCGGTCTTGAGCGTGGCATCGAGCACGAAGCGGATGCCGTCCTTGCCGCGTCCTTCGCTGACCGTTACCGCCGGGCCGCCGCTGTCGCGCAGCAGGGTGGCGAACTGCGTGGCGACGCGCTGGGCGGCGTGGCCCTGTGCACGGACCGGCGTGGCGGCGGTCACGGTGTAGCCGGCGCCGTCGATGCGATCGACCTTGGCGGGCGCGGGGATCAGCATCAGCGAACCGGGCAGGGCCTTCGGGCCAGCCGGTGCCTGTGCGTCGGCAGCCTGGGCCAGCGGTGCGAGGGAGAGCGCCAGTGCGAAGGACAGCAGCGACAGCGAGGTACGACGGGTGCGGGTGTGCATCGGGTCATTCCTTTGTAGCGAATCGGGTTCCACCTGTGAAACGGGCCCGGAAATCCGGGCCCGTTTCAGGTGTGCAGCGTGTTACCGCGGCGATCAGTACTTGAAGCGGAAGTTCAGATAGTACTGGCGGCCGTTGGAGTAGAACGAGGTCGGAATCAACGCGCTCTGGTAGTACTTGTAGGTCGGGTTGTTGAGGTTCAGGCCATCCAGGCTGATGCTCAGCCAGTCGGTTGCCTTGTAGCTCAGCGACGCCGACAGGGTGCCGAAGTCATCCTGGTAGTACGGGTTGGTACCGGACAGGCTGATCAGGAACGAGGAACGGCGGGTGTAGCTGACGCGGGCGCCGAAGCGTTCGTTCTCGAAGTACGCACCCACGTTGTAGGTGTTCTTCGAGGTGCCCAACAGGTTGTTGGTGCCATCGGCCCAGGTGTGGTTGGTCTTGCCATTGGCGTAGGTGTAGTTGGCGTTGACGCCGAAGTACTCGCCGATCGGCTGCTCGTAGGCCACTTCCACGCCGGTGACCTGCCCATCGGCATTGATCGGGGTGGAGATGTCGTAGGTTTCAAGCTGGTTGGTCAGTTCGCTGAAGAGCTGGCGCTGGACCACGTCGAAGGCGATGTAGTCCTTCAGGCGCATGTGGTACGCGCCCAGCGACAAAAGGCCGCGCGGCATGAAGTACCACTCCAGGTTGGCATCCAGGTTGCTGGACAGGGTCGGCTTCAGGTCGGGGTTGCCGCCACCGCCGGTCTTGTTCAGATCCGAACCCCACGACGACGCACCCAGTGCCGAGTAGTCCGGCAGCGTCTGGGTCTGCGACGCGGCCACGCGCAGCACCAGGTCATCGTCCAGGTCGAACTTGATGTTGGCGCTCGGCAGCACGCGGTCGTGCTTGTTCTCGAAGGCCTGGCGCTGCCACATGCCGAACAGGCTGCGCACGTCGGCGCGGGCCGGATCGCTGACGGCCAGGTAGGTGTCGATGTCCTGCTTGATGTTGACGTAGCGCAGGCCGATGTTGCCGCTCCACCAATCACCGGTGAAGTTGGCCTGCACGTAACCGGCGAAGTTCTTTTCCTTCACCTTCCACTCGGCACCGTAGTTGTGGCGGCCGTCGGGACCGTCGTTGCCGGCCAGCCAGGTCGAGTTGTTGACGATGGCGTTCTGCAGCGCATCCGGGGTGTAGTACCAGATGTTGCGCGGGAAGGTGCCGCCCACGCCGCTGGCGAAGTTGCCCGGGTACTGCCCGGTGGCGCTGCCGCGCAGTGCGGACCAGATATCGCCCGGGCTGGCGCCTTCCGGTGACAGGGCTTCACGTTCGTGGTCGGCGAAGCGCAGGCCGAAGTCGATCGAGCTCAGCGTGCCACCGTTGCTGAAGTACTGGTTGAAATCCAGCGACGCCCAGTCTTCCTTGTCCTCTGCCTTGACCAGCTGGTTGCCCCAGGTGCCGAAGCTGCTGACGCCTGCTTCGCTGAGGTCGCCACCGATGTTCCAGTCGACCGGGGAGCCGGCGCCGTGGCTGGCGTAAGACGCGCCGCCACCCTGGCCGACGGTGACTTCGGCGATGAACTGGCGCGGGGTTTCGCCGGTGCCCTTGGTGGTGCCGGCCTGGAACTTCGCATTGAGGTTGTCGTTGATCTGCCAGTCCGCGTCGAAGGTGACGTAGCTGCTCTTGGCGGTGGCCTCGCGGTAGATCATGTCGTACACGCCGTAGTTCGTACCGGGAACACCGGTATACGTCGCGTTGGTGATCACGCCATCCACCACGGTGTAACCCGGGTCGGGGGCCTGGGTCCGGCCGAAGCCGCTGCCGAACATCATGAAGTTGCGGTTGTAGTTGTTTGCTTCCAGTTCGGACGTGAAGCCGCTCAGGCCCAGGGTCAGCGTGTCGATCGGCTTCCACTGTACGGTGACCATGCCACCCTTGCGCTTGCGGGTCTGCTCGAACAGGGTCGAACCCAGCAGGCCGGGAATGGACAGGCCTTCCAGGTCCGGACGCGGCGCCTGCAGGAACTGGCCCGGATTGGCCGGATCGGGGATGCCTGCCACGACCGGATCGGTCGCCTTGAGCGCGAAGAAGCCGCCCGGGATTTCCTGCGCTTCACGGCGCAGTTCGCGCTCCTGGTAGAAGCCCTGCACCAGCACGCCGAAGGTGTTGGCGTCATTCTTGTAGTTGAACAGGGCCGAGTACTGCGGATCGGTCGAGTCGGCCTGGTCCGAGCGCACGGCGCCGATCGATGCTTCGGCCGTGAACTGCTTGGCGAACTGCAGCGGGGTACGGGTGATGATGTTGACGGTACCGGTGGTGCCGCCGTCCTGCAGCTTGGCCTGCGAGGACTTGTTCACTTCCACCGAGCTGACCAGCTCGGACGGCAGCAGCGAATAGCTGACGCTGCGGCCGACGTTGTTGCCCTGGCTGAGCACGAACCAGTCGGCCGAGCCGACGCTGTGGCCGTTGATGAGGGTCTGGGTCAGGCTCGGGCTGGTGCCGCGCAGGCTGACACGGTCGGCTTCATCGAAGCCGCCCTCATCGGCGCTGGACGAGCTGATGTTCACGCCGGGCACGCGCTGCAGGGTATCGGCGACGTTGTGCGCGGGCAGCTTGCCCACGTCTTCGGCGGTGACCACTTCCAGGCGCGCATTCGCTTCGCGCTTGGTATCGAGCGACTTCTCCATCGAACCGCGGATGCCGGTGACTTGGATGGTGTCCAGGTCGGTTGCGGCCGGCGTGGAGGCAGGGGCCTGCTGCGCGTGGGCGCTGAAGGCCAGGCAGCTGACGATGGCTGCGGAAAGCAGGGTCTTGCGGGTGTTCATGATGTCTCTCCTCATCACTCGATGGTCGCCGGCGACGGCGTCTGTTTGCTTGCGTCTGGTACGACTGTGCCGCGCGCCTGTTGTCCGGGTGCGCCTTGGGTACTACGTACTGCGTGGTGCGGTGTCCGCAGCGCCGATCCCGGCGCCGTGGCAGATCAGGTGTCCGAGCGGCCGAGATACCAGCTGGCGGCGCCGATGACGCCCAGCTGCCCGTGCTCGACCACCTTCACGGGAATGCGTTCCAGCGCCTCGCGCATCGGCCCCTTGTTGAGGTACCGCTCGACGAAGGTGCTGTTCAACAGGAAATCGCGGATCTGCGGCAGGATGCCGCCGGCCAGGTAGACCCCGCCGGTGACGCCGTACTGCAGCGCCATGTCACCGATCGTGCTGCCGAGCAGGCCGCAGAACACGTCCAGGCTCTGCCGCGCGAGCGGGTCCTGATCGGCCACGGCGGCGGCGGTGATCGCATCGGGGGTGGTCAACGTCGGTGCGTGGCCGTTCAACGCGCACAGGGCGCGATACAGATTCATCAGGCCGGGGCCGGACAGCGCCTGCTCGACCGAGACATGCGACCGGTCGCGCAGCATCTGCCGCACGATCGCCATCTCCAGTTCGGTGGTGGTGGCCAGCGTCGGCTGGCCGGCTTCGGTGGCCAGGACCACCGCGCCATGGGCGGTCGGGATCCATACCGCCGCGCCGAGGCCGGTGCCGGGACCGACCACCAGGGTCGGGCCGCGCGGGGCGGTGGCCGGGCCGGTCAGCTGCAGCACGCCGCTGGCATCGACCTGGGCGGCGGCGTAGGCCACGGCTTCGAAGTCATTGACGATGTACACCTGGTCCAGCCCGACGTCCCGCTCGATCTGCCGCGCCGACAGCGGCCAGGGCAGGTTGGCGGTGATCACCGTGCCGTCGTCGCGGGCATAGCCGGCCGTGGCGACCACGCAATGCGTCGGGCGCGGGCCGTCGGCCAGGAAGTCGGACAGGATCGCGCTGAGGCCGGCGTAATCCGCATTGCGGAACTTGCGGTAGTCCAGCAGCTCCACCGGATGGGCCGGATCGGCGCTGGCCTGGACCCGGCCAACCCGGACATGCGTGCCACCCACGTCGGCGGCCAGGAACGGCGGCGTCGCGGCGGGCGGGGCATGGGCCGGTACAGCGTGGGCGGCGTTGGTCACACGGACTCCATCGGTTGGGCACGGCCAGGGCTGACCCGGCGATTGAGGCGGAGTCTGTAATCGTTCTGACAACGATGTCAACGATAACCTCACACTTTCGATGCTGCGCCGCAACGTGGGTTTGCGCGGGAAAACGTTTTCATCACACTGCCGTCATGTTTTCGCAAACTGCCGTGAATACGGGCTCTGCTCCGCCCGCGCCGAGCGCTGCCGCCAGATTGCGCAGGTGCAGCAAAGGAAAATGCGCGGCGCTGGCGTGAACCAGTTGTTGACAAACCTGGCGGCTGCAACGAATAAATGTGACAACGTTGTTCCCAGCCACTCTTCCGATGCCGCCCCGGCGCCGTCGATGCAGGAGCCTCCTTGATGTCTGCCGTGCCTGCTGCCTCCGCGCGTTCGAGCGTGCTTACCTCGATCCTGATCATCGGCGTGCTGTTCTTCCTGATCGGCTTCTTCACCTGGCTCAACGGCCCGTTGATCACCTTCGTCAAGCTCGCCTTCGAGCTGGACGAGGTTGGCGCCTTCCTGGTGCTGATGGTCTTCTACCTGTCGTATTTCTTCCTGGCCCTGCCGGCCTCGTGGATCCTCAAGCGCACCGGCATGAAGAAGGGCCTGAGCCTGAGCCTGCTGGTGATGGCGGCCGGTGCGGTGGTCTTCGCGCACTTCGCCCAGCAGCGCTGGTACCCGGGCGCGCTCAGCGGCCTGTTCATCATCGGCAGCGGCCTGGCCCTGCTGCAGACGGCGGTCAACCCGTACATCAGCATCCTCGGCCCGATCGAGACGGCGGCGCGGCGCATTGCGCTGATGGGCATCTGCAACAAGATCGCCGGCATGCTGGCCCCGGTGCTGATCGGCACGCTGGTGCTGCATGGCATCGGCGATCTGGACTCCCAGGTGAAGGTCGCCGATGCGGCCGCCAAGACGGTGCTGCTCAATGACTTCGCCGCCAAGATCCAGCTGCCGTACATGGCCATGGCCGGGCTGCTGGTGGTGCTGGCAGTGGGCGTGCTGTTCTCGCCGCTGCCCGAGCTGAAGACCGCTGAAGCCAATGCCACGCCGGCCCGCGCGCCCGGGGTGGCCGAGCGCACCAGCATCTTCCAGTTCCCGCACCTGTGGCTGGGCGTGCTGTGCCTGTTCGTGTACGTCGGCGTGGAAGTGATGGCCGGCGATGCGATCGGCACTTACGGCCACGGCTTCGACCTGCCGCTGGACCAGACCAAGATGTTCACCTCGATCACCCTGGGCGCGATGCTGATCGGCTACCTGGCCGGCCTGGCGCTGATCCCGCACCTGGTCTCGCAGTCGCGCTACCTGAGCATCTCGGCGGTGCTGGGCGTGCTGTTCTGCATCGGCGCGCTGCTGACCCACGGCTATGTCTCGGTGGGCTTCGTGGCGGCCCTGGGCTTTGCCAACGCGATGATGTGGCCGGCGATCTTCCCGCTGGCGATCCGCGGCCTGGGCCGCTTCACCGAGACCGGCTCGGCCCTGCTGGTGATGGCCATCGCCGGTGGCGCGATCATTCCCCAGCTGTTTGCCGTGCTCAAGCAGCACTTCGATTTCCAGTGGGTGTTCGCCGGCCTGATGGTGCCCTGCTACCTGTACATCCTGTTCTATTCGATGCGCGGCCACCGCGTCGGGCTGTCCCGCGACGGGCAGTGATCGGCGATCATGGACGCTCAACCGGTCAGCCAGGAAAAGACGATGCGTAGAGCGACCATCAAGGATGTCGCCGAACGGGCCAAGGTATCGCTGAAGACGGTCTCGCGGGTCATCAACAACGAGCCCTCGGTGATGCAGGCCACCCGTGCACGGGTGCTGCGTGCGATCGCCGAGCTGGACTACGAGCCCGATCCGGCCGCGCGCAACCTGCGCACCGGCACCACGCTGGTGGTCGGGCTGGTCTACGACAACCCCAACCCGTACCACATCATCGGCGTGCAGAACGGCGTGCTCGCTGCCTGTCGCGAAACCGGCTTCGGGCTGCAGATCCACCCCTGCGATTCCAGCTCGCCGATGCTTGCCGAAGAACTGGCCGACTGGGTGCAGCGTTCGCGCCTGGCCGGGCTGGTGCTGACCGCGCCGATGTCCGAGCGCAAGGATCTGGTGGCCGCGCTCACTGCCCGCGGCATCAAGCTGGTGCGCATCATCGCCGCCACCGCCGATCCCGAAGACGGCGCGTGCGTGTTCGTCGATGACCGCGAAGCGGCCTATGAAATCACCGAGCACCTGATCCAGCTGGGCCACCAGCGGATCGGCTTCCTGTGGGGCGGCACCTCGCACCGCTCCAGCGGCGAACGCTATGCCGGCTACGAAGCGGCGCTGCGCGATTACGGCATGAGCATCGACAAGCACCTGGTGGTGCAGGGCGATTACACCTTCGATGATGGTTTCCGCGGCGCACGACGGTTGCTGGCGCTGCGCGAACCGCCTACCGCGATCTTCGGCTCCAACGATGAAATCGCCGCCGGCGTGCTGGCGGCAGCCAAGTCCACCGGCATGAACGTGCCCTACGACCTGTCCATTGCCGGTTTCGAGGACAGCCCGTTCTCGCGCCAGTCCTGGCCGCCGTTGACCACCGCCAAGCAGGCCACCGAAGACATCGCCCGGCATGCCGCGCGCCTGCTGATCGCGCAGCTGCGCAGCGATGCTTACGACGACGCACCACTGCAGCTGCAGAACCAGGGCTTCGTGCCGCAGCTGGTGGTGCGTGGCTCCACCGCGCCGATGCGCCCGCAGGGTGCACGGCTTCCTTCTCCTGAAACGACCTGAGTCCCCATGTCCCTGCCTGCTCCCCACGACACCCTGATGTACCGCGAAGCCGCCGAGGCTGCCGATGTGATCGCCGCGCAGTTCGCGCGCAACCAGGTGGCCGTGGAGACGCTGGCCGCCAGCCTGCGCGCGGCGCCGCCGCCGTTCGTGGTGACCTGCGCGCGGGGCAGCTCGGACCATGCCGCCACTTACGCCAAGTACCTGCTGGAAACGCGCCTCGGGCTGGTGACTGCCTCGGCGTCGCCGTCGGTGGGCTCGGTGTACGAAGCGCCGCTGAAACTGCGGGGCGCGCTGTACATCGTCATTTCGCAGTCGGGCAAGAGCCCGGACCTGCTGCGCAACGCCGAGGCCGCGCGTGCGGCCGGTGCGCGCGTGGTGGCGCTGGTGAACGTGGAGGATTCGCCGCTGGCGCAGCTGGCCGAAACGGTGATCCCGCTGGGGGCCGGTGCCGAACGCAGCGTGGCGGCGACCAAGAGCTACCTGGCCTCGTTGTCGGCGATCCTGCAGCTGGTGGCCTACTGGAGCCAGGACGCGGCACTGATCGCCGCACTGCGGGCGCTGCCCGATGCGCTGCGCCAGGCCTGGAACAGCGACTGGTCGGCGCTGACCGACGGCCTGGTGCCGGCGCACAACCTGTTCGTGCTTGGCCGCGGCCTGGGCCTGGGCGCGGCCCAGGAAGCTGCGCTGAAGTTCAAGGAAACCTGCGGCCTGCATGCCGAGGCCTATAGCTCGGCCGAAGTGAAGCATGGCCCGATGGCGCTGGTGGGCCCGGGCTTCCCGGTGCTGGCGTTTGCCCAGCCCGATGAAACCGGCGCGGGCACCCGCGCGGTGCTGCAGGAGTTTGGCGCGCGCGACGCACAGGTGTGGCTGGCCGATGTCGATGGCGACCTGGCGCTGCCGGTCGCACCGCACCCGGCCTGCGCACCGCTGCTCACCGTGCAGGCCTTCTATCGCGCGATCAATGCACTGGCGCTGCGCCGCGGGCACAACCCGGACCTGCCGCCGCATCTGAACAAGGTGACGGAAACCGTCTGATGAAAACCGTCCTGCGCAATGCCCGGATCCTGGCCGGCGATGAGTTCCGCGACGACCTGGCAGTGGTGATCGAAGACGGCCGCATCACCGCGCTGGTCTCCGACGCGGCCCCGCAACTGGGCAGCGCCGACGAACAGGTGGACCTGGGCGGTGGCTGGCTGCTGCCGGGCTTCATCGACGCGCAGGTCAACGGTGGCGGCGGCGTGCTGTTCAACAACACGCCCGACGTGGAGAGCCTGCGCACGCTGGCTGCCGCGCACCGCCGCTTCGGCACCACCGGGCTGCTGCCCACGCTGATCAGCGACGATGTGCAGGTGATGCGCCGCGCGATCGACGCCACCCGCGCGGCCATCGCGCAGGGCGTGCCCGGCGTGCTCGGCATCCACCTGGAAGGCCCGTACATCGCGCCGGCGCGCAAGGGCACCCATGACGCCAACAAATTCCGCGTGCCCGACGCTGACGAGATCGCGATGGCGGCCTCGCTCGACAACGGCGTGACCCTGTTGACCCTGGCCCCCGAACGGGTGCCGCTGGAGAGCATCCGCGCGCTGGTCGAGCGCGGCGTGATCGTGGCCGCCGGGCATACCGCCGCCAGTTACGAAGAAGCGCGCGCCGGGCTGGACGCCGGCATCCGCGGTTTTACCCATCTCTACAACGCGATGTCGCCGTTGACCGGGCGCGAGCCGGGTGCGGTGGGCGCGGCGCTGGAAGACCGCGACAGCTGGATCGGCATCATCGCCGACGGCGTGCACGTGCACCCGGCCAGCCTGCGCGTGGCGCTGGCGGCCAAGCCGCGCGGCAAGGTGATGCTGGTCACCGACGCGATGCCGCCAGTGGGCGCCGACAGCCCCAGCTATGAGCTGTATGGCGAAGTGATCACGGCCGTGGACGGCGTGGTGCGCAATGCCGCCGGTTCGCTGGCGGGCTCGGCGCTGGACATGGCCACGGCGGTACGCAACGCGGTGCACCTGCTCGGCCTGCCGCTGGACGAGGCTGCACGCATGGCCTCGCGTTACCCGGCGCAGTTCCTCAACCTGGACGACCGCCTGGGTGAGATCGCCGAGGGCTACCAGGCCGACCTGGTGCTGCTCGACGACGCACTGCAGGTGCGCGCCACCTGGATCGCTGGCGAGCGCGAGGACGCATGACCGCCTCCCCATCGCCGCGCATGGGCTCGATCGATGCCCTGCGCGGGCTGACCGTGGCGGCGATGCTGCTGGTCAACAACCCCGGCGACTGGGGCCATGTGTATGCACCGCTGCTGCATGCGGACTGGCACGGCTTCACGCCCACCGACCTGATCTTCCCGCTGTTCCTGTTCATTGCCGGTGTGTCGATGGCCTTCAGCCTGTCGCCGCGCGCGGGCGAGCCGGCACTGCGCCCGGCCCTGCGCAGTGGCCTGCTGCAGCGTGCGCTGCGCATCGCGGTGGCCGGCGCGGTGCTGCACCTGCTGGCGTGGTGGCTGATGGACCTGCCGGCCTACCGGCTGTGGGGCGTGCTGCAGCGGATCGCGCTGTGCGTGGCGGTGGTCGGGCTGCTGGCGATCCAGACGCGTGCGCGCACGCAATGGGCGGTGCTGGTCGGGCTGCTGCTGGTGTACACGGCGATCCTGCTGGGGGCCGATTCGCTGGCACCGTGGGTCAACCCGGCCAGCCGCCTGGATACCGCGTTGTTCGCGCCGCTGCTCTACAAGTACGACCCGCTGACCGGGCTCGGCCACGACCCCGAAGGGCTGCTGAGCAGCCTGGGCGCGCTCGCCAGCACGCTGCTGGGCCTGCGTGCGGGCGCGTGGCTGCGGGCGGGGCAGGTGGGTGGGCTGGCGGCGCTGGCCACGGCATGCCTGTTCCTGGGCGGTGTAGCGACGCTGTGGCTACCCCTCAACAAGCAGCTGTGGACCCCCAGTTTCGTGCTGTGGACGGGCGGGCTGTCGGTGGCGGCCTTGCTGCTGGCTCACCTGCTGGTGGATCGCTGGGGTGCGCCGGCGCTGGGCCGACGCTTCGGCGTCAACGCCATTGCCGCCTACCTCGGCTCGTCAGCGATGGCGCTGCTGCTGATGGCCAGCGGCGCGTGGGGATGGCTGTACCAGACGCTGTTGGCGCTGCTGCCGACGGCCCCCGCACTGGCCTCGCTGCTGTGTGCGCTGAGCTTCGTGGCGGTGTGGTGGGGCGTGGTGTGGGCGCTGGACGCGCGGCGCATCTACCTCAAAATCTAGGATGGGCATCACGTGCGTTTACCCCCCCATCACGGCGCGGCAGTAAAAGTACTGACGCCGGTCTGCGTAGAAGCACTGGGCCGTTGCCGTACCCCCCTCTTGTAGAACAGGAAAGGCGTATGCGCTCCAAGCCCGCTTCGCCGGCACGCACCGTGCTGGCCGACCGCATTTCATATTGGTTGCGTCGAAGCTGCGGGGGCGCGCTCGGCACGGTCCTGCTGGCCGGTACCGCGCCCGCCTGGGCCGGCTGCGACAACCCCGCGCCCGGGCAGGACCAGACGGTGACCTGCTCGACCGCAGCGCCCAATCCGGATCCGGTGGCGATCGTCACCGCCGGTGGCGCGTCCAACACCACCATCAACGTGCTGGCCAACGCGCAGCTCGGTATCGCCAGCGGCAATGCGATCACCGTGCAGGCCGGTACCGGGCATGTCATCAACAACAGTGGCAGCATCATCGCCAACGCCGGCCGCGCGCTGCAGCTCAACGGGGCCACCTACCTGACCAACCGCGGCACCCTTGCCGGCAGTACCGGCGGCGTCGTGTCCGGTGCCGGCAACGACCGCATCGACATGCTCGGCGGCAGCATCCAGGGCGGCGTGCTGCAGGGCGCGGGCAACGACACCCTGGTGATCCGCGACGGCGTGATCGACAGCGTCGACCAGGGCGATGGGCAGGACAGCCTGGAGATCAGCGGCGGCAGCGTCACCGGCACCGTGCAGCAGGGCTCGGGCATCGACACCTTCCTGATGACCGGTGGCAGCATCGGCGCCCTGCTGCAGGGCGATGCGCTGGACCGCTTCCGCATGACCGGCGGGCGCATCGTCGGTGCATTCGACGATGGCGACTACGCCGAGATGACCGGCGGCCGCATCGGCCGGGTCAACATGAAGCTGGACGACAACACCTTCCTGATGTCCGGCGGCACCATCGACGGCAACCTGGTCACCGGTTTCGGCCGCGACACCATCGTGCTGTCCGACGGCTACATCGGCGGCAACATCAGCGTCAGCGGTGGCGACGATGCGGTCACCATCATCGGCGGCACCGTGCGCGGCGAGATCCGCCTGAGCTTCGGCAACGACAGCCTGACCTGGAACGGCGGCGGCGTGGTGCACGGGGCGATCGACTTCGGCGAAGGCGACGATGTCGCGCAGCTGAGCAACCTCAACAACGCCCACCTGGGCGCGCTGCCGTCTTTCGATGGCGGGCTGGGCAACGATGTGCTCGGCCTGGACAACGTCAAGACCAATGGCGTGGCGCGCTTCACCAACTGGGAACAGGTGGCGCTGCGCGACGATACCCAGCTGACGTTCGATGGCACGTGGGTGCTGGGCGACAGCGGCAGCGGCACGGGCAGCCTGGACATCGATGCCACCAGCGCGGTGTTCGGCGGCGGCAGCAACGGCGTCCTCGCCCCGTTCGTGGCCGGGCGGCTGGCCACGCTCACCAATGCCGGCCGCATCGATCTCAGCAATGGGGGCGGCGTCGGCGATACCTTCACCGTGGTGGGCAACTATGTCGGCAACGGTGGCGCGTTGTACCTCAACACGGTGCTGGGCGACGACAGCTCGCTGTCGGACAAACTGGTGATCTCCACCGGCAGCGCCACTGGCACCACCGGCGTGGGCATCCTCAACGCCGGCGGCACCGGCGCGTCCACGGTGGCTGACGGCATCCTGGTGGTGCAGGCGATCAACGGTGCGACCACCGCGCCCACCGCGTTCGCGTTGTACAACCCGGTCGCTGTTGGTGCCTACGAGTATTTCCTGTTCAAGGGCGGCGTCAGCGGCGGCACCAGCGAAAACTGGTATCTGCGCTCGACCCTGGTGGCCAGCGTGACCCCGGCGCCCGCACCGCCGCCGGGTGGAGTCACCACGCCGCCGCCCCCGCCGCCGGAGGGCGCCGGGACCCCGCCGGCGGAGCTGCCACCCGCGCCGCCCCCGCCGCCGGACGTCAATCCGCCGGATGATCCGAACCCGGCCGCGCCCGAGCCGGCCCCACCGCCGGAGCCGGCCGATCCGGCCGACGTGGCGCCGCCCACCATCGATACCCCGCCGCCGGTGCCCACCGACATGGCGGCGGTGCCCGGGCCGCTGGCGGTGCCGCCCACGCCCGGTGCGCGCCCGGCGCAGGGCGACATCATTCCGCTGTACCGCTTCGAGACCGGCCTGTATTCCGTGGTGCCGCCGCTGCTGCGCGAAACCAGCCTGGCCAGCCTGGGCACCTTCCACGAACGCCAGGGCGAGCAGCGGCTGTTGGCCGGGCAGGGCGGCGTGCGCGCGGCATGGGCGCGGATGGTCGGGCAGAGCCACGAACAGCACTGGGAAGGCGACGCGCAACCGGGCTTCGACGGCGACATCCAGGGCATCCAGGCCGGCCTGGACCTGTACGCCAACGCGGGCGATAGCCATCGCGACCAGTTCGGCGTGTTTGTCGGGCGCACCCGTGCGCAGGGCAACGTGACCGGTTTTGCGATCGGCTGGGAAAACGTTGCAGTGGGCCGCACGCGGCTGGATGACAAACACGTGGGCGTGTACTGGACCCGCGCCGGCAGCGCCGGTGGCTACCTGGACGCGGTGGTGATGCAGAGCCGCTACGACGGCGACGCAACCTCCTCGCGCGGGCTGGGCATCGACGTGCGTGGCGATGGCACTACCGCCTCGCTGGAAGTGGGCAAGCCGCTGCTGCGCTTCGGGCAGAGTGCGTGGTGGCTGGAGCCCCAGCTGCAGGTGATCTGGCAGCGCACGTCGGTGGACGATGCCGGCGACGCGGTGTCCGCGCTGCGCTTTGACAACGACAACGCCTGGACCGGTCGCGTGGGCCTGCGCCTGGCTGCCGACTACGACATCGCCGGCAACGGCTGGCAGCCGTACATCAAGCTCAATTACTGGCAGACCCTGGACGGCGAAGACCGCATCGATTTCGATACCAACCGCATCCTCAACCAGCAGGATTCACGCGCGCTGGAAGTGGGCGTGGGCGTCGTTGCGCGCTTCAACAGCGCCGTCAGTGCGTTTGCGGTAGCCGATTACACGCGCGACCTGGAAAGCAGTGCGCAGAAGGAGCGCAAGGTGATCGAAGGCAATGTCGGGCTGCGGCTGGACTGGTAGGGCGACGGCAGGCAAAAATCCGCAGCGGTACGCCGGACGGAATCGGCGATGCCGCTGCGTTGCAGTGTCACGCGTCGCTGGTCATGTGAACGGTGCACTGTGCCAATGACCGCGTGCAGCGTTAAGCTGCGGCCTCTTCACTACAGGGATGTAGCACGATGATCGCAGGACGTGGTTGGCTGTTGATGGTGGCGCTTGCAACGGCAAGTGGCGCTGCACACGCGCAGGACGTACCCAGTGCCGAGGCACAGGCGCGGATCCTGGATCTGCTGCAGCAGCAGTCGCTGTATCGCGACCGCGTGGACTGGTCCAAGGCCCGCGCGGAGTTGGCGGCCGCGCGTGACCCGGCGCAGACGCGGCGATTGCTGGACGATGTGATCCAGCGCAGCAGTGGCGGGCACGGGCGTTGGATATCGGCCAACCAGCAGCGCACGCAGTCGCAGCGCGCGCAGGCCACTCAAACCGCGATGGGTGCTGCGACCCCGCAGACAGATGACGCCCGCAGCGGACCGACAGCGCGTCTGGGGTGGATCAAGGTGGGCGCCTACATGGACGACAGAACGCAGTCGCAGGATATGCAGAAGCAGGCGCGCAAGCAGGCGGCCGTCGCGCTGCAGGCGCGCATCCAGGCGCAGGATGATGGTAATCGCTGTGGCTGGGTGGTCGACCTGCGCGGCAACAGTGGCGGCAACATGTGGCCGATGCTGTTGGGCATGGGCCCGTTGCTGGGCGATGCCAACGGCGCTGATCCGGTGGGCATGTTCCTGCTGGCCGACAAACGCCAGCCGTGGGCGTACCGCGAGGGTGCGGTCTGGCTGGACGGCAAGGCGGTGGTCGGATCGCGCAACACGCAGTACACACTGCGCCACCCGGGCGCCCCGGTGGCCGTCCTGTTCGGGCCGCGCACTGCAAGTTCCGGCGAGGCATCGGTACTGGCCTTCCGCGGCCGGGCAGCGTCGCGCAGCTTCGGCCAGCCCAGTGCGGGCTATTCCACCGCCAATACCCCGCAGCGTCTGCCCGATGGCAGTCTGCTGTTGTTGACCGGCAGTGTGATCGCCGACCGCAACGGCGTCGGCGATGGCAACCGCCTGCAGCCCGACGTGATTGTGGCCGAGGGGCAGGATGCAACGACGGCCGCGCAGGCGTGGCTGTTGGCGCAACCGGCCTGCAAGCTGCCCTGAAAGGTCGTCGCCCCGGTCTGGCGTGTTGCTATTGGTGGCATTACCCGCGGGGGGGAAGTACGCTTTCCCGATGCGAACCAAGCCCAATGCACAGCCCAACCAGAGCCTGATCGACGGCATCGCCACCCTGCAGGCGCTGGCCTCGTCCCCCGAGCCGGTCGGCTGCCGTGAACTGGCCCGGCAGCTTGACGCCAACCCCACCCGGGTCAACCGGCTGCTCAAGACCTTGGCCTACCTTGGTATTGCGCGGCAGACCGCCGACCGCAAGTACACCGCCGGCCCGGGCATGCACGTGCTGGCCGCGCAGAGCCTGTTTGCCTCCGGGTTGATCCGGCGCGCGCTGCCGGTGCTGGAACACCTGCGCCGGTTCGGCCACACGGTGGCGCTGGGGGTGCTCTGGAACGACAGCGTGAGCTACCTGTTCCATGCCCCGCCGGGCATCGAGGCGGCACGCGGACTGGGCCGCATCGGGCTGCTGCCCGCCACCACCAGCGGCATCGGCATCGCGCTGCTGGCCCAGCTGGGCGACGAGGACGTGCGCGAGCTGTATGCCGACCGGCCGATTCCCATGTTCCCCGAGGGCATCGAGCAACTGCTGGCCACCCTGGCCATTACCCGTGCGCAGGGCCACGCGCGCGTGCATGTGGCCGACGAACGTGACCACCACATCGTGGCCATCGCGATGGGCGATCCGGTGCATGCCGGCATTGCCATGTCCGGCTGGATCCCGGAAGCGGCCACCGAGGAACTGGTGGCGGCGCTGCGCGCGGCGGCGGCGGAAATCGGCTGAGCGATTGCCGCAGTGCGGTTTGACATGTTGCTACAATAGCAATACGTTGCAGCCTTCCGATGGGGAGGCATCAGCGATGTCCAAGCGTGCAGGCGGGTGAGCGGGACCGGGAAAACCAAATGGGTGCTGCTGGCGCTGCTGTTCTTCTCGACCGTCATCAACTACCTGGACCGGCAGGCGCTGTCGATCCTGGCGACGACCATCCAGGCCGACCTGAAGATGACCGACCTGGAATATGCGCGCGTAGTGCAGGTGTTCCTGTTCGCCTACGCGGCCGCTTATGTCATGGCGGGGCGGGTCACCGATTGGCTTGGCGCGCGCGTGGCACTGCTGCTGTTCGTGGGCTGGTGGTCGCTGGCCAACATCGCCACCGGGTTCGTGCGCAGTGCGGTGGAGCTGGGCGCGGCCCGCTTCGCGCTGGGCCTGGGCGAGCCGGGCAACTACACGGTGGGCACCAAAGTGGTGTCCGAACAATTTCCCGCGCCGCAACGCGGGCTGGCACTGGGGCTGTACACGGCCGGCGCGATGATCGGCGCCACGCTGGCGCCGCCGCTGATTGGTGGCATCGCGCTGACCTACGGCTGGCGCAGTGCGTTCTGGATCACCGGCGTGGCCGGACTGCTGTGGATGCTGGCGTGGTGGTGGGCCTATCCGCGCAAGGCGCAGGTGCCGGCTGCAACGCCGCAGGCCGAGGCCGCCGCTGCAGCCGAGGCCAGCGCGACCCCGGGACTGGAAACGCCGGTGCCGGTTGCGCCGCCCACCTCGATGAAAGGCGTGTGGGGGCGGCTGGCGCGCGACCGTACCGTTTGGGCACTGGTGGCGTCGCGCGCGGTTGCCGATCCGGTCTGGTACTTCTACCTGTTCTGGTTCCCCAAATACCTGGGCGATGCACGCGGCATGAGCCTGGCGATGATCGCGTCGGTGGCGTGGATCGTGTACGTGGCCGCTGATATCGGCAGCGTGGGCGGCGGGCTGATTTCCGGCCGGCTGGTGAAGCGCGGCATGCACCCGGTGCGTGCGCGCCTGACCACCATGATGGGCGCGGCGTGCCTGGCACCGGTCGGGCTGTTCGTGGCGATGCATCCCCCGATTCCGCTGCTGCTGGCGCTGGCCTGCGTGGTGACCTTCGCCCACCTTACCTACCAGATCAACCTGACCACGATGACCGTGGACCTGTTCCCGTCGCGCTACATCGCCTCGGTCGCCGGTCTGGTCGGCTGCGGCAGCGCGCTGGGCGGCATGGTGTCGGCGCAGGTGGTGGGGCACCTGGTGGCCGACGGCAACTTCGATCGCGCCTTCGTGCTGATGGCCTTCCTGCATCCTATCGCGGTGCTGTTGGCGTGGACCGCGTTGAAGCAGGCGCGCCGCTCGAAGATGACCTTGATCGGCCCGCAGGCTGCGGCGGTTGCGGCCGGCTGAGAAACGCCGCGCGTCCCGCCAATGAAGCGCGCGCGGATCATGGCCGCGTCGCCACGCGACCACCAAACGAAACGCCACCGCACGTAGCGCCGGGCTCTGCCCGGCTGCCTTCATCAGCCCATGCCAGAAAAAGGTTCTTCGCCCTTACGCTCGCGACCGGCCGGATCGGAGACGCCAGCCGATCCAAACGGCGCTTGCACATCCGGCCATCCGCGTAGCGTCGTGCGCACTCTGCGACGGCCGTTGGAACAAGACGCTCCCCTCAAAGGGGCGAAGAACCAAAAAGGAGCGCCTGCGAACAGCAGCCGGGCAGAGCCCGGCACTACGCTACCGCTTCGGTGTGGTGCCAGAAACGGGCGTTCGGCACCGCGCCCAGGCCGGGGCCGCTGGGCAGACGATAGCCGTCGTGCGCGTAGGCCATGTCGGTGTCCAGCATCTCCACCGAACGCGAGAAGATCGAGTGCTGCCACTCGTGCCGCCACAGCCCGTCGATCACCGCCGATGCATGCAGGCTGGCGGCCATGAAGATGCCGCCGCCAATGGTCGCGTGCGGTGCAACCTGCACGCCACGGCGCGCTGCCAGCCTGGCGATGCGCAGGAACTGGGTAATGCCGGTGTGGCCCATCTCCGGTTGCACGTACGCCAGCGTGCCGCCGTCCAGCCGCAGGCGTGCCACGTAGTCGGTGGGCCACTCTTCGCCTGCCGCCACCGGGATCGGACTGTCGGCCCCGAGGGCGATCAGACCCGCCACGTCCTCCGGCTTCAACGGCGCTTCGATGAAGGTCAGTCGACTGGGCAGAAGCTCGTGCGCCAGTGCGAGGGCCTGGGCATGGTCGAACTTCCAGTGCAGGTCGACCATCAGCTGCACCTGCTCGCCCAGCGCGGCACGCAGCGCGGCCATTTCCTCGGCGATGCCGTCGTGGCTGACCACGGCATGCACCTTGAACGCATCATGCCCCTGTGCGGCAAACGTGCGGGCCATGGCCACCTTCTCGTCCACGGTGGCCGCCGGCAGTCCGGACACATAGCCGGCAATGCTGTCGCGTTGGCGCGTGCCGAGCAGCGACCACAGCGGTTGCCCCGCCGCACGTGCGCGCAGGTCCCAGAGGGCGATGTCCAGCGCAGCCAGCGCGTCGGTATGGAAACCGCTGCCGCAGCCGCGCACGCGCATCAACCCGTACAGGTCATCCCAGATCGTTTCCACGTCCTGCGGATCGCGACCCACCAGTTCCGGGGCCAGCAGGTCATTGATGATCTCGCAGGTGGCACGCGGTGCGCAGATGCCATAGGTTTCGCCCCAGCCCACCGCGCCATCGGCGGTGGTGACCCGTACCAGCACCGAGCGGTCCACGGTGGGGTACAGCGTGCCGTTGCCGCGGCGTACCAGATAGCCCCGCGCGTTGACCCGTTCGCCCGCGCCGAGCGGACCCAGGTACGGCGTGGTGCGTGGCACGGTGAGGATGAAGGTCTCGACCTTGCTGACAACGCTCATGCGGAATGTCTCGTGGCCTGGCCGGGAACGGTATCCATCGGCAGCAGGTCGCCGATGCGGTCCAGCAGGATAGTCAGTTCCTGCTGGTCATGCCGGTCCAGCGACGGGCCCGGCGCGCGCACGTGGTCGCTGCCGATCAGGCCACGCCGCAGCAGGATCGCCTTGGTCAGGCGCCAGCGGAACACCGCCTGCATGCTCAGCAGGGGCAGGGTGCGTTCGAACAGGTCGCGCGCGCGGTCGCGGTCGCCGTCGGCCCAGGCGGCCAACATCGCCACATGCACTTCAGTGATCTCACAGGCCGGCATCGTGCCCACCGCACCGCGTGCCAGTTCGTCCAGCACGTAGCGCGCTCCGGCACCGCCGAACACCGCCTGCACGCTGTCGCCGGCACGTTCGGACAATGCGGTGATGCGATGGCCCGACGGCATGGTTTCCTCCTTGACGTAGGCGATGGCCGGCACCTGCGCGGTCAGTGCCACCACCTCGTCCACGCCCAGCCCCACCCCCATCGGGGCGGGCGCGTTCTGCAACATCACCGCCACGCCCGACTCGCTGCCCAGCCGGGCAAAGAACGCCGCCATCGCCGCGGCATCGCCGGCCAGCGCATGCGGGGTCAACACCATCGCCGCCTCGGCCCCTGCCTCGCCACCGGCACGCGCCAGCCGCACCGCATCCTCCAGCGTCTTCGCGCTGGCGCCGACGATGAAGGGCACCCGGCCGCGGTTCCAGCGCCCGATGCACGCGGTCAGGTGCAACCGCTCCTCCAACGACAGCATGTCGTACTCGCTGGCCAGGCCCGGGAACACCACGCCGGCCGCACCCGCGGCCAGGATGTACTCGAATACCGCCTCGGTGCCGCGTTCATCGAGGGCGCCGTGCGCGTCGAAGATCGTGGGGAGGATGGGGAAGACACCTTGCAGAACGGCCATTGCGCCGGGTCCTTGTTGAACTGTGTGTGCCGTGGATAGCAACACTATGGAAGGGAGGTTCCCGTACATGCCGCAAAGGAACCATCATTTTTCGCTGCATTGCAGCGTGCGCGGCCAAAACATATTGCTATATTAGCTACACGCTGCCAAGCCGCAGCGCAGCAGCAATGACGGAAAAGCGCTGGATCCAGCCGGCAGTCCGGTCTGGGTCCCTACCTTGGGAGAGGGTCCGATCCATGCATCGTTTTCGACGTTCCACCTTGTTCATCGCCCTGGGCACCTGCCTGCTGGCGCCCGTGCTGGCAACGGCGCAGGACGCCCCGGCCCCCTCAACCACCGAACAGCAGGCGCAGACCCTGGACGCGGTCAGCGTCGTGGGCATCCGTGGCAGCCTGGAAGCCTCGCGGGATCTCAAACGTGACTCCGCGCAGATCGTCGACGCGATCGTGGCCGACGACATCGGCAAACTGCCCGACACCAACGTGGCCGAGTCACTCGGGCGCGTGGCCGGCGTGCAGCTCGAGCGCGGCATGGGCGAGGGCAGCGACATCCTGGTGCGCGGGCTAAAAGAAAACGTGCTGCTCTACAACGGCCGCCAGATCGTCGACGCCACCGGGCGCGGCGGCAACGGCCTGGACCAGTTGGCCACCTCCACCTACGGCCTGCTCTCGCTGGTGCCTTCCGAGCTGATCTCGCGTCTGGAGGTGACCAAGCTGGCTGGCGCCGACCAGCTCTCCGGTGGGCTGGGCGGCATCGTGGACATCCACACCCGCCAGCCGTTGTCCGGCGACAGCGACCAGAACGTAGTGAGCCTGGCCGGCACCTACGATGAAATGTCCGATGCCTGGGGGCACAACGCGTTCGGGCTGATCTCACGGCGCAGCGACGACCGTCGCTTCGGTGCGCTGCTGTCGGCCACCTACGGTCGCCGCAACGTGGTGCAGCAGGGCCTGGACACCTTCTCCGGGTATGCCCGCTATACCGACCCCGCCGACCCTACCCGCACCCGCTTCGGCAGCACCGACATGCGTGCGCAGAACATCGACGATGACCGCACCAAGGTCGGCGTCAGCGCGGTGCTGCAATGGCGGCCGACCGACGGGGTGGAGCTCACCTGGGATACGTTCTATTCGCGCCAGAAGGCCGAGCGTGACCGCTACTGGATCGCCTTCAATCCCTCGGCGGGGTTGAGCAATGCGGTCTACTCCGACCACGACATCCTGCTGGCGGGGCGCTCCACCGGCACGGTGCTGCTCAATGCCGAATCGGCTGATATCGATTCGGACACGCTGTCCACCGCGCTGCGTGCGGGCTTCCGGGTCGGCGATCGCCTGGATGGTTCGGCCGAGTTGGACTGGGGCCGCTCCACCGCCAACTACAACCAGCGCTATATGCGCCTGGCGCCAATGGCCGGGCGCAGTTCGGTCACCGACTTCGACCTGCGCAGCGGCAGCTTCGGCAGCTTCAACGTCAGCGGCATCGACCTGACCGATCCATCGCAGTGGCGCATGACCATCATGTTCGACAACGACTGGCGCGCACAGACCGATTCGCGCGCGCTGCGCACCGACTGGAGCCTGGCCTTCGGCGATGGCCCGTTGCGCTCGCTGGACTTCGGTGCACGCTTCAGCCGCCTGGAAAGCCTGCAGGATCCGCGCCGCGCGGATATCCGGCCGGTTGGCGGGGTGCCGGTCACGCAGATGGCGCCGTACATCCGCGTGTACAGCAACAACGACTTCCTGCCGGGCGAGTTCAGTGGTCTGCCGCGTGCCTACCTCGGGCCGTTCCGCAGCACCTTCGGGGGCTGTGAAAGCTTCACCACGCTGCCGCAGATCTCACAGAACGCGCAGTGCCTGGACCCGCGCAACAACGCGCTGGCCTACGCGGCCACCTTCAGCGTCGACGAGGATTTCCTGGAGGCCTACACCAAGCTCAACTGGGACACCGACGTGGCCGGCATGCCGCTGGGCGGCAACCTGGGCGTGCGCTTCGTCGGCCGCGACCTGACCTCGCGCGGCAACCTGATCAGCGGCAGCGGCGCATTGAGCCCCTCGCTGTTCGAGCGCGACGATCGCGAGGTGCTGCCCTCGGCGGTGGCCAAGCTGCAGATCACTGACAGCCTGATACTGCGCGGCGGCGCGGCCAAGGTGGTGGCCTTCCCCAACACCGAAGACCTCAACAACGGCGTCACCCTCAACAACAACGCGGTGTTCGACAGCAACGGTGTGCAGACCTCGCCGGGCACCGGCAGCGGCGGCGCCCCGGACCTGGATCCGTTCAAGGCCACCCAGTACGACCTGTCGCTGGAGTGGTACTACGGCGGCCAGGGGCTGCTGTCGGCCGGACTGTTCTACAAGGATGTCTCCACCTTCATTGTCCAGCGCCAGAGCGCGGAGACCTACAACAACGTCAACTACCTGGTGCTGCGCAAGATCAACGGCGACAAGGCCAAGGTAAAAGGCGTGGAGCTGTTGGCGCAGGTGCCCTTCAGCGGCATGTTCGACGGCTTCGGGGTGGTCGCCACTTACACGTGGATCGATTCGGAAACCCCGATCACCGACATCAACGGCAGCGCGTTGACCTTCCCGGGCCTGTCCAAGAACAACGCCAACCTGATCGGCTACTACGAGAACGGTCCGTTCGGCATCCGCGTGGCCTACAACTGGCGTGACGAATACCTGGTCGGCCTGTCGGCCGCGTCCACCGGCATCTACAACGACACCTACAAGGATCTGTCGGCATCGATGAGCTACGATTTCAGCGACCGCCTGTCCCTGAAGGTGGAAGGCAACAACCTGTTGGACAGCGAGCAGCGCACCTTCGATGGCTATGCCGAAGGGCTGCGCACCAACGTGGTATTCGGCCGGTCCTACAAGGCCAGCCTGACCTACCGGTTCTGAGCATGGATCTTCTGGAAGGAAAGGGCAGGGCATGAGCGATACGGCAATGCACGGGCGCGTGGCGCTGGTGACCGGCGCGGCCAGTGGCATCGGCGCGGCGGTGGTGGCGCGGTTGCGTGCAGACGGCGCCACGGTGGCCACGCTGGACCAGGTGGCCAGCGACGGCGGGCAGGCCAGCGCGATCGCCGACCTGCGGTCGGCCGAGGCGGTCACCGCCGCGATCGGGCAGCTGCGTGCTGCGGTGGGTCCGTTTGATGCCCTGGTGCATTGCGCCGGCATCTGCCCGGCCGGTGGCACCCTGGCACACGACGATGCGGTGTGGCTGGATGTGTACTCGGTCAACGTGCTGGGCGCGCTGCGGGTGATCCGGCAGGTGGTGCCGGACATGCGCGGTCGCGATGGCAGCATCGTGCTGGTGTCGTCGATCAACGCCCGCTTCGCCACGCCCGGATTGGCGGCCTACGCGGCCTCCAAGGCCGCACTGGAGGAACTGGCGCGCACCGCCGCGCTGGAGTTTGCGGCCGATGGCATCCGGGTCAATACCATCGCCCCGGCGTCGGTGGATACGCCGATGTTGCAGGCCTCGTTCGCACGCGCCGCCGACCCGGCTGGCGCCCGCCACGCCAACGTGCAGCGACATCCGCTGGGGCGCCTGGGCACGCCGGCCGATGCGGCCGAGCTGGCGCTGTTCCTTGCGTCACCGCGCAGCAGCTGGATCACCGGCGCGGTGTTTCCCCTGGACGGTGGCGCAGGAGTGACCCGGCAATGAGTGAGGCAGCCACGCCGTACATCATCGGCATCAACTGGGGCAGCACCAATTTCCGCGCGTTCCGCATCGGCCACGACGGCCAGGTGACCGGCGCGATCGAACAGCCGCGCGGCATTACGGGGCTGGAGCGGGCACAGATGCAGGCGCTGCTGGAGGATGTGGTGGCGCAGTGGCCGCAGGCCACGCGCATCTACGCCAGCGGCATGGTGGGCTCCAACATCGGCTGGAGCGATGCGGGCTATGTGGAATGTCCGGCCACGCTGGACGCGTTGGCCGGCCAACTGCACCCGGTCCAGATAGGGGCGCATGCCGTGGCGATCGTGCCCGGCCTGGCCTGTCGGCGGCCGGACGGCGCGCCGGACATCATGCGCGGCGAGGAAACCGAATTGCTCGGCCTGGTCGCCGCCGGTGCGGTGCCCGACACCGGCGTGGTCGCGCTGCCGGGCACGCACAGCAAATGGGTGCAGCTGGAGGGCGGCACGGTGGTGGCCTTCATGACCGCGATGTCCGGTGAAATATTCGATCGCCTCACCGCCGCCGGCCTGCTTGCCTCGGTGGTCGATGGGCCGGCGCACGACGGGGCGGCCTTCATCGATGGCCTGCATGCCGCGCACGACGGCGGCATGGGCTTGGGTACGTTGCTGTTTGGTGCGCGGGCGAAGGTGATCCGCGGCGACCTGCCGCGGCGTGATGGCGCGGCCTATCTGCGCGGGCTGCTGATCGGCGCCGAGCTGTCCGATGTGCGCCGGCAGTGGCCAAAGGCCCTGCACGCCGTGCCGCTGGTGGGGGCCGCCCCGGTTTGCGCGTTGTATGCACGCGCATTGGTCGAACTGGGCGGCGGCAGCCGCTCCATTGCCTCGCAGGACGCCTCCACCCGCGGCTTCCTTGCATTGCATCAGGCAGCCGGAGCGTTGGCATGAACGACGAACACGCAGAAACATTCGACGCCGCGCTGGCGCGTACCGGCATCATCGCGATCCTGCGCGGCCTGCCCGGTGACGAGGCGATCGCGGTGGTCGAGGCGCTGTACGCCGCCGGCGTGCGGCTGGCCGAAGTGCCGTTGAACTCACCGGACCCGCTGCGCACCATCCGCACCCTGGCGGCACATTTCCAGGGGCGCATGCTGATCGGTGCGGGCACGGTGGTCAGCACCGCAGCGGTCGAGCAGTTGGCCGCCACCGGCTGCGCCTTCTGCGTGGCCCCCAACACCGATGCAGCGGTGATCGCCTCGTCGATCGCGCACGGCATGGTACCGGTGCCGGGGTTTGCCACGGCCTCCGAAGCCTTCGCCGCAATCGCCGCCGGTGCGCGCCATCTGAAGGCGTTCCCGGCCAACGGTGCGCAGCCGCGCCTGCAGGCGTTGTCGGCGGTGTTGCCGGGCGGGGTTACCTTGATCGCCGTCGGCGGCGTCGCTCCCGCGCAGGTTGCTGAGTTCCGCGAGGCCGGGGTAAGCGCCTTCGGCGTGGGCACCGACCTGTACCGGCCCGGCCGCAGTGCCGAGGCGGTGGGGGAGCGTGCCTCCCGCTGGATGCACGCCGTGCAGGCGGCGGCACCGGCGCGCGCTACCCTGGTGTGCGACGCGCGCACCACCGTGGGCGAATCGCCCGTGTTCGGTGCCGACGGTGTCCTGCGATGGGTCGATCCGACTGCGCCCTGCCTGTTGCGTTGGGACGGGACGCAGTGCGAACGGGTGCCGCTGTCCGAGCCGGTCTGGTCGCTGGCCATGGCCGACGGCACGCTGGTGGGCAACGGCGAGACGCACTTTGTCGCGTTTGCACCCGACGGGCCGCTGCAGGCGGGCCCGGAAGTGGACGTGGGCGCAGGGTGCCGGCTCAATGATCTGGTCACCGACAGCCGCGGCGGGTTGTGGGGCGGGTCGATGCATCGAGGCCTGCTCACTGGACGCGGCGCACTGTTCCATGCGCCGGCCGTGGATGCGCCGGCGCGGCGCGTGGCCGACGGCCTGGGCGTGGCCAACGGCATGGCGTTCTCGGCTGACGAAACCACCCTGTTCGTGATCGACACCTTGGCCCGCACCCTGCTCGCCTACCCGGCCGATGTGGTGGCAGGCACGTTGGGCGAGCCGAAGGTGGTCACCGATTTCCTGGGCGTGCCGGGCAAGCCCGACGGCATGGCGATGGCGCGCGATGGCCACCTGTGGGTGGCGATGTGGGGCGGCCATTCGGTGGTGGAGTTGGCCGCCAACGGCGCCGTCCTGCGCACGCTCGCGGTACCGGCGCCGCACGTGGGCAGCCTGTGCTTCGCGCCCGACGGACGGCTGTTCATCACCACCGCGCGTGCACGACTGGGCGAGCAGGCGTTGGCGCAGTGGCCCGGTTCCGGCGGATTGTTCGCGGTCCAGCCGTGAGCCTGCAGCGGCCTGCCGGGCCGGTCGGCGTGCTGCTGATTGCGTTTTTTGCGGTGGCGGCGACCCACGCAGCGCCAGCCCTGCTGGACGCGCCGTTCACCGACCACATGGTGGTGCAGCGCGACCGCCCGATTGCCGTATGGGGCGCGGCGGCACCGGGCGCACGGGTGGACCTGCAGCTGGCCGGGCATGCGCAACGCGTGCGCGCCGATCGCAGCGGCCGCTGGCAGGCGACCCTGCCCGCGTTGCCGGCCGGCGGCCCGCATGTGTTGAACGTGGCCTCGCAGGGGCGGCAGCAGCGCGTGGATGACGTGCTCATCGGTGACGTGTGGCTGTGCAGTGGCCAATCCAACATGGCCCTGCCGGTGGAGCGCACGCTGGATGCCCGCGCCGAACTGGCGGCGGCCACCCACGATCGCATCCGCCTGCTGCAGATTCCGGCCCAGGACAGCGCGGTGCCGACGCAGCGCTTCGCCGATGCACCGCAGTGGCAGGCCGCCACGCCCGACACCGTGCGGGGGTTTTCGGCCACGTGTTACTACTTTGCGCGCGCGCTTCAACGCGACGTGGATGTGCCGATGGGGCTGGTCAATGCGTCGTGGAACGGGTCGCGCATCGAGGCCTGGACACGCGCCGATGCGCTGCGCCGGGTCGATGGGCAGGCGCCGGCCCTGGCCGTGCTGGACCAGTACGCGCAGGACCCGGCGGCGGCACTGGTGGCCTGGGGTGCGCAGTGGGAACAGGCCTGGCAGCGCGATAGTGCCGATATGCGCCAGCCATGGCGCGTTGACGATACCGGTCCCTGGCAGAGGGCATCCCCCACGACGGCGTGGGTTGCGCCGGCACTGGCCGACCACCTTGGCATGGGCTGGTACCGCACCACGCTGCAGCTCGACGCCGCGCAGGCCGGGCAGCCCAGCGTGCTGGAGTTGGGGCGGATCGACGAACTGGACACCACCTGGATCAACGGTCGCATCGTGGGCAGCAGCTTCGGTGCCGGGCTGGCGCGACGCTATGTGCTGCCGGCCGGCACGCTGCACGCCGGTGCGAACACGCTGGTGGTCAACGTGCTCAACACGTATCGCGAAGGAGGCCTGCCGGCGGAGCCGCGCGCACTGCGGTTGGCTGACAGGTCACGCCTGCCGCTTGCCGGCCCGTGGGACTACCAGACAGTACCGGCAGCCCAGCGCATGCCACCGACCGCGCCGTGGCTGTCGTCGTGGGGCATGGGCACCCTCCACAACGGCATGGTGTCGCCGCTGGCCGGGTATGGCCTGCGGGGCGCGCTGTGGTACCAGGGGGAATCCAATACGTTCGAGGCTGGGGCCTATGCCGCGAAATTGGCCGCCTATCGTGCCAGCCTGCGCGCCAGCTTCGGCAGCGCGCTGCCGCTGCTGGTAGTGCAGCTGTCCGGCTTCGGCCCGGCGCCGCTGCAACCAGAGGCCAGCGACTGGGCGCAACTGCGGGAGGCGCAGCGCAGGGTCGTGGCGACCGATCCGCACGCGGCGCTGGTGGTGGCGCTGGATATCGGCGAGCACGACGACCTGCACCCGGCCAACAAGCAGGCAGTGGGGCAACGCCTGGCGCGTGCCGCGCTTCATCTGGCCTACGCCGATCCTGCGCCAGCGTCCGGGCCGGTGCCGGTGCAGGCACGCCGCGATGGCAACGGCGTGCGTGTTGCCTTTGCCGACATCGAGAGCGGACTGGTCGCTCACGGAGGACTGTCGCCGGTCGGTTTTGAACTCTGCGGGGATACCCAGGCCAGCTGCCGCTACGCGCAGGCGCATATAGACGGCAACGACGTGGTGCTTGAGGCCGACGGCGCAGGGCAGGCTACCCGGGTCCGGTATGGATGGGCGGGCAGCCCGGTCATTACGCTCTATGACCGCAACGGCTTGCCCGCCGGGCCGTTCGAGGTGCCCATCCGGTAGCGCCCGCGTTGCATATGGCCTTGAGAAGATAACCCTCTTTGATGTGCTCGAACGGTTTCTGCAACCGCCGTGGCGTGTCGCCGCAGCCGGCTGATCCCGTAGGTCAACGCACCGCCGCAATCGCCCGCGTACGCGCTTTGGCCAGCGCTTCACCCACCGCCGGTCCCTTCAGGTGGGTGAGGTCCAGGTCGCGCGCCTGGACCGCCAGCGCCGCCTGGTGCAGGCGGGTGAGCGTGGTGCCCTGCGGGTAGTCGCTGTCCTCGAAGCCCAGTCGGCCGCGCTTGTCGGCCTCGCAGCACAGCGCGATCTGCGCGATCCGCTCCGGGCGACGGAAGCCGTCGCACCGGGCCAGCAGCTCCAGCACGGTGGCATCGCGCAATTCGTCGATGCGGTGCACGTTGAGATGATCGCGGCAGACCGCTTCGGCCAACTGGCGGTGATCGACCGGCACTTTCAGGCGCTCGGCCAGGGCACGCAGCGGGGCCACCCCGCGCTGCTCATGCATGATGTGACGCGGCCATTCCTCTGGCGGGGTCAAGCCCTTGCCGAGGTCGTGGGTCAGCGCGGCGAAGCCGATCAGGTCATCGCCCGGGGCCAGCTGCGCGGCCATGTCGCTGACCATTTCCTGGTGCACGCCGGTATCCACTTCGGGGTGGAACTCCGCGCGCTGCGGCACGCCATACAGTGCTTCCAGCTCGGGCAGGATCGGGCCCAGTGCATGGGCATCATGCAGCGTGCGCAGGAAGGCGGATGGCCGCGCGGAGGCGAGGGCGCGTCGCAGCTCCTGCCAGACACGCTCGGGCACCAGTGCCTCAAGCTCACCGCTGGCGGCGATCTGCTGCATCAGGGCCATCGTCTCCTCGGCCACGGTGAAGCCGGCTGGGGCAAAGCGCGCCATGAAGCGGGCCGCACGCAGCACGCGCAGCGGATCTTCGATGAAGGCCGGACCGACGTGGCGCAGCACCCGCTGTTGGATATCACGCACGCCCCCATACGGATCCACCAACGTACCGGTGGCCTCATCGCAGGCGATCGCGTTGATGGTGAAATCGCGCCGCTGCAGGTCTTCTTCCAGCGTCACCGACGGGTCGGCATCCACCACGAAACCGCGGTAGCCGCGCCCGGATTTGCGCTCGGTGCGGGCCAGTGCGTATTCCTCGCCGGTGTCCGGATGCAGGAACACCGGGAAATCACGGCCCACGGCCTTGTAGCCCTGCGCTTCCATCTCCGTCTGGGTGGCGCCCACCACCACCCAATCGCGGTCACCGGGGGGCTGCTGCAACAGGCGGTCGCGTACGGCGCCGCCAACAAGATAGATCTTCATGCGCCCATGATGCCGCAGTGGGCCAAGGCGACGCCAACCGGCATACCGGGGCCGGTCAGTCGCCGCCCTTGTCTGCGTTGGCCGCGCAGGCGAAGGTCTTGCGCTTGACCTGCAGGCGGCCGTTCATGCGATCGGTCACCGGCAGCGCGTCGCCGTTCAAGCGCCAGTCGTATATCACGCTGAAGGCCAGGATGCGCGCGACGTACTCGCGGGTTTCCTTGTAGCTGATCGTCTCGATCCAGATGTCCGGATCGAACCCCGGGCGCTGCGACTGCCAGCGGGCGGTCGGGGTCGGGCCGGCGTTGTAGGCGGCAATCGTGACGTAGGGCAGGCCCTCGTACTTGTTCATCAGCTGGCGCAGGTAGGCCGTGCCGATGGCAATGTTGGTGTCGGGGTCGTAGAGGCTGGCGGCGCCGCCGTAGTTGGTCAGGCCGATCGATTTGGCCACGGCCGCGCCGGTGGTGGGCAGGACCTGCATCAGGCCCATGGCGTTGGCCGGCGAGCGGGCCTTCGGGTTGAAGATGCTCTCGGCACGGATCTCCGCGGCGACCCAGGCCGGGTCGATGGCATTGCGTGCGGACTCGCGGCGGATGCTGTCGTCGTGGTGCAGGGGGAAGCGCAGCGAGTACAGGCGCTGCTCGTCCGGGGTCTTGCCGAGCGAGAACACCGCACGGTCGAACCAGCCGTTGTAGCGTGCCACTTCCACGGCGAGACGACGCTGCGTGTTGTCATAGCGGCTCAGCGCATCGTTCCACTCGGCCACGGCCCAGCCTGCACGTTCGATCTTGAACAGTTCCATCGCCCGCACGATCGCCGGGTCCCGCGCGACCGCCGCCTGCGCCTGGGCGCTGTCGTTGGGTTCCCACGGGCACAGCGTGTAGTTCTGGCCGAGCTGGTCGGCGGCCAGGAAGCCATGGAAGGTGGCCGCACGGGCCGCCTCACGGAAGGCCGCCTGCGCTTCGCTGCGTTTGCCGGTCTTGTCCAGCATGCGCGCTTCGAAATAACGCCAGCGCGAGTCGGCCCGCTGGGTGGGGCCCATCTTGCGGATGGCGGTCAGTGCGGCTGGCCAGTCGCCGCGCGACAGCGCTTCGCGCGTGCGCCATTCGTGCAGGCGCTCGTCGTACGCCGATTCGGGCACCGCATTGAGGCGACGGGCGGAGTCGGGACCGTACGAGGCGACCGTCCACAACGCGATCTGGTACAGCACCTGCGCGCGCTGCGCGGCGCTCAGCTGCAGGGCGTCGGCGTACTGCGGCAACTGCTGTTCGGTGGCTCCGGGATCGGCCTTGGCCAGCTTGGCCAGGCCATCGGTGGCGATGCGCCGGCTGCGCTCATTGCGTGGCCAGTTCAACGCGCTGGCGTTGGGCTTGTCGACGAAGGCGGCATAGGTGTTGGCCAACGCCAGGTCGGCAGTGGGCAGGCCGCGCGCGGCGCTGCGCATCACCGCCGGCTGCTGCTCATCGGCAGCGGCATCGATGCGCGCCCAGCGCAGTTCGGTGTTCATTCCGCCCTTGGCGTCCAGCACCGCGAACACCGGATCGCAGGCATCGGGCAGCGATTTGCCGGTACTGCGCCAGATCGCCTGCGCCTCGCTGACCCACTGCGCATCGGCCTTGCCGGTAGCCTGGCGTGCGTTGAGCTGGGCGCAGCGCAGGCCGACGTTGGTCGTGTCGGTCCAGTTGGCGAGCAGCGTCGGCCAATCCTGGCGCCGCGCCACCGCGGGCAGCCATACGTTGCGGAAGCTGGTGGCCACCGCCTGGCCGTTGTAGCGCTTCAGGAAATCCTGCGCCTGCACGTTGCTGACGGTATCGATGTTGCGCCGCAGGTTGGCGAATTCGACCCAGCCATACAGCGGGTGCCTGCTCAGTGCCGCCGCCTGGGCAGGATCGAACTGGCCGCGCTCGGCATTGTCGATCACGGCCTTGAGCTGCGCGCGCTGGGCATCCAGGTTCTGGGCATCGGCCACCGGGCTGACCCCGGTGCAGGCCAGCAGGACGGTCGCGCTGAAGAAATACAGGGGAAGTCGAGTCATGCCGGAAAGCATAACGGCGCGGGGTGAAAGGGAGTGAGGGCAAGCCGACTCGAGGATGAACAGCTGCCGCTGAGGCGGGCCATTCGCATCACCGGTCCATCGCTCCACCGGTGACCACGGACGTGGGAAGCACGTGCCGATCGCGATCCCACCGCATCATGGGCGGTGTAGCACGTGGATGCCCGTGCGGGCGACGTTCAACGGCTGCGCACTGAAGCCGATTCCGACGCGCTGGATGGCGCAAATGCCAAGGTTCCGGTCGCCACCCGAATCCTGGCATCAAGCGGATGGCGTTCGCGCAGCAGCGGCACGACGCCCACCTTGGATGCCTTCAACGACCCTTGAAAACAGCGACATTTGCGTTCCTACGCGTCGCACGGGAGCTGCCTCCATAGCTGGACCCTGCGCAGTCGGTTTTGTCGAATTCCCGTGAAAGCGAGGCGCACGTCACTCCTTCACATTTACAGGTTGTTTACAAAGGAGACGCTGCCGCCATGCAGGGGGCGCGGCAGCCCAGCCCGACATTCCTTTGGAGAGAGAGCGAATGAACAACCTGCATCACCGCCCGCTGGCGGTTGCCGTATCCGTGTGCCTGTTGCTGGCTGCGCCGGCCTTGGCCAGCGCGCAGGACGCGCCCCGCAGCACGACCGATCTGGACCGGGTGGAAGTGACCGGCAGCCGCATCAAGCGGGCCGAGGTGGAAGGGCAGGTGCCGATCCAGACCCTCACCCGCACCGAGATCGAACGTACCGGCCTGACCTCGATCGGCGATGTGCTGCAGCAGCTGACCGGCTCCGGTTCGGCGCTCAATGCGAAGTTCAATTCCTCGGGCAACTTCGGCTTCCCGCCAGATGGCAGCGGTGTGGGTGCGGGCTCGGCCCAGGTCGATCTGCGTCACCTGGGTGCCAAGCGGGTGCTGGTGCTGGTCGACGGCATCCGCTGGGTCAACGAATCCTCCGCCTCCGGCGTGGGCGCGGCGACAGACTTGAACACCATCCCGCTGGCCATCGTCGAGCGCATCGAAGTACTCGAAGACGGCGCGTCGTCGCTGTACGGCTCCGACGCCATCGCCGGTGTGGTCAACATCATCACCCGCCGCGAATTCGACGGCGCGCAGGTGACGATGAACTACGGCGAATACACCAAGGGCGATGGCACCCAGAAGGGCGTGGACCTGGCCTGGGGCACCAGCGGTGACCGCTACAGCCTGTTCCTGGGCGCGAGCTGGACCAAGCAGGATCCGGTGTATGCGCGCGACCGCGAGCAGTCGCGCCTCCCGATCCCGGGCACCGGACTGGCCTTCGGCAGTGGCGGCATTCCCCAGGGGCGCTTCAAAATCATCGACCCCACTTCCGGATTGTTGCAGGACATCGTGCCCAATACCGGGGTGAGCAACCCACGTTACGACGGCAGTGCCGGCTGCACCCGCAGCGATGATTACCACTGCTTCACTTCCGCCGACCGCTTCAACTTCGCCGACTACAACATGGTGCTCACTCCGTCCGAGCGGAAGGGTATCTTCGGGCAGTTCCGTTTCGACCTCACCGATGACATCCAGTGGTACATCAAGGCACTGGGCAATCGCCGCGAATCCACCAACCAGGCCGCACCCGAGCCGCTGTTCTTCGGCCCCGATGGCGCCACCGGCAATCCGCTGGCGGACAATATCGTGGTTTCCGGGCTCAACCCGTACAACCCGTTCGGCTTCGATCTGGTTGCATCGGACAATATGATCTTGATCGGCCGCCGCCCGGTGGAAGGCGGCGCGCGCGTATACGAGCAGGAGGTCAACACCCAGTACTTCGCCACCGGGCTGGTGGGCCAGTTCCAGGCCGCGGATCGCAGCTGGTTCTGGGACCTCAACGGCATGTACAGCAAGAACAAGGCCGAGCAGACCAACTATGGCAGCTACGACATCTACAAGGTCAACATGGCGCTGGGGGAGCCGGCCATCTGCGCGGCCACGCCGGGCTGCGTACCGCTGAACATCTTCGGTGGGGTCGGCTCGATCACCCCGGAGATGCTGCGCTGGATCCAGCCGGTGGTCCGTGACCGCAGCCAGAACGAGCTGAGCCTGTTCACCGCCAACCTGAGCAGTGAGCTCTTCACCCTGCCGGCCGGCCCGGTCTCGTTCGCCACTGGCTATGAGTACCGCAAGTACGAGGGCCGCTACGATCCGGATCCGCTGACGGTGATCGGTCACTACAACGGAGTGCCGTCACTGCCGACCTCCGGTTCCTACGATGTCAACGAGGCCTACCTGGAGTTGAGCGTGCCGATCTTCGCCAAGAGCGCGCTCGGCGAAAAGCTCGACCTGAGCCTGGCGGGGCGCTACTCGGATTACTCCACCTTCGGCGGCGAATTCACCCCGAAGTACGGCCTGCGCTGGCAGGTGACCAACGACTTCGTGCTGCGCACCAGCTATGCCGAAGGCTTCCGCGCGCCGTCGATCGGCGAGCTGTACGGCTCGGCCGCGCGTGCCGACCTGCAGCTGTTCGATCCCTGCTCGGTCGGGCTGGGCGGCACGCCGCCGCGTGGCAGCGCGGCCAACTGTGCGGCGCTTGGCGTGCCGGGCGGCTTCCAGCAGGCCAACTCGCAGATATCGGTCACCACCGGCGGCAACGCCGAGCTGGATCCGGAGCGTTCGCGCAGCTTCAGTGCCGGCTTCGTGTGGAGTCCGTGGTTTGGCAGCAATGCGTCGTGGTCGGAGCGCTTCGATGTCGAGGTGACGTTCTACCGCCACCACATCGAAGGCGCGATCCAGGCGATCAACGCGCAGACCCAGCTCGACCTGTGCGTGGACACGCTGGACCCGCTGTACTGCAGTGGCATCACCCGCGCCTCCACCGGGGCGGTCAGCAGCTTCAACAACCGGTTGACCAACCTGGGTTCGATCAAGACCGATGGCTGGGATGTGGATCTGTTCTGGACCCTGCCGCAGACGGAGATCGGGCAGTTCAAGCTGGGCTGGCAGAACACCTTCGTCGGCCGCTATGAGGCACTGGGCGCGGCCGGCCAGCGGCAGCCACAGGAGCCGGGGGTGGAAGTGGCCGACAGCTCGATCCCGGAATGGACCAGCAATGCCACGCTGAGCTGGAATCTGGCCAACTGGAACGCCTCCTGGACGGTGCGCCACATCTCCAAGCTCACCGAGGAGTGCGGCGATGTGGCCGCCTTCCCGATCTGCAGCAACCAGGCCGAAGGCACCAACGAACTGTCGGCCACCACCTTCCACGACATGCAGGTGGGCTACAAGGTCGACTGGATGAAGGGTCTTCAACTCAGCGCCGGCCTGAACAACGTGTTCGACAAGGATCCGCCGATCTGCCTGTCGTGCTCGCTCAACGGCTATGACGCGTCCACCTACGACATTCCGCGCGGGCGCTACTGGTACGTGCGCGCGGACCTGCGGTTCTGATCGCGGGCTGATGCGAAGGTGACACACCGGGGCGCCATCAGGGCGCCCCGGTGCCGGCTTGCAGCAGTGCCGGTCAGGCCCCGCTGCGTGCAGGGACGGACAAATGCGTTGCGCACACCGGCCACCGCGCGTGCCTGGCATGCCGGTGCTGTCTGCGTCAGGCATCATGGGGAGCCGGCCAGCGGCCGGCACTACCTCTCCTGAACGGCATTGCCATGAACCTGCATACCTGGTGGATCTTCGCCGTCACCGTGTTCGTCCTGTGCGGCACGCCCGGCCCGAACATGCTGCACGTGATGACCCGCAGCGTGCGCGTGGGTTTCCGTCGCAGTATCGCCGCCATGGCCGGCTGCCTGACCGCGCTGGTACTGGCCCTGGCGATCTCCGCCGCCGGGCTGGGCGCGGTGCTCAAGGCCTCGCCGATGGTGTTCGACGTGCTGCGCTACGCGGGCGTGGCGTACCTGGTGTACCTGGGGATCAAGGCCTGGCGCGGCGGTGATGCGCCGATCGACGTCGGCAGCACCACGGCGCTGGTGCCCAGTTCACGCACCGTGCTGTTCCGCGATGGATTCATCATCGGCATCAGCAACCCCAAGTTGCTGCTCTTCGCCTCGGCGTTCCTGCCGCAGTTCGTTGATCTCACCCAGCCGCAGCTGCCGCAGTTCGTGATCCTGGTGGCGACCTTCGCGGTGATGGAGATGTTCTGGTACGGGGTGTACGCCGCCGGCGGCCGCGGGCTGGCCGGTCATCTGGCCAAGCCGGGGCTGCGCAAGGTGTTCGACCGCGTGGTCGGCACGATCTTCATCGGGTTCGGGTTGGCGCTGCTGCGCGCACGGCCGTGATGGTCTGGCGCAGCGCGCGCGGCGTTTATGGTAGTGCCGGCCGCTGGCCGGCTCCCGACCCATCTGCCGGGGCCCCAAACGCAGAGAGCCGGGCAATGCCCGGCTCCCCGTTGTTGAAGCGATACGATCAAAGACCGGTCAGAACGACCAGTTGAAGGTGATGGAGCCATTGCGACCATCACCGTACGCGCCGTACCCGTTGATCTGCGAGAAGTACGTCTTGTCCAGCAGATTGTTGAGGTTGGCCTGCACGCTGAACGCCGGCGAGATGCGGTAGCGCACGAACGCGCTGACCAGCGCATAGCCACCCTGCTCGATGAGGCCATAGGCCGGCACCGGATAGTAGATGCCGTTCTGCCAGTTGGCACCGCCACCGACCGTCAGCGCGCTCAGCGACTGCGGGGTGTAGCTGGTGAACAGCTTGATGGTGGTCTGCGGCAGGTTGGTGTTGATGTCCGCATCGTTGATGTCCTTGGCCACGTAGCGCGAGGCACCGAAGGTCGCGTTCCAGCCCGGCGCGAGTTCGCCGTTGAGCTCGAACTCGAAACCGCGGCTCACCGTGCCGCGCGCGGCGATGTAGGCGAACTCACCCGGGCGGCTGGGGATCAGCTCGCTGGTGACCTGTGCGACGTTGTCCTGCTCGATGCGGAACGCAGCGACGGAGGCGTTCAGGCGGTTGTCGAACCAGGCGCCCTTGACGCCGATTTCGTAGCTCTTGCCGTCCACCGGATCGAGGTAGCTGCCGCTGCGGTCGCGCGCCGTCTGCGGCTGGAAGATCTCGGTATAGCTGGCGTAGGTGGAGTAGGTGTCGTTGATGTCGAACACCAGGCCGGCGTACGGAGTGGTGACCTTGTGCGAACGGTCATCGCCTTCACCTTCGCTCTTCCAGTCGGTGTAGCGCGCGCCCAGGATGAGCTTGAGCGGATCGGCCAGCGACAGGCGGGTGGCGACGTAGCCGGCTTTCTGGGTGATGGTGCCTTCGCTCTGCAGCGGCAGGGTGCCGACCCAGTTCGGTTCGGGGAAATCCGCCACACCGGCCAGATAGTTGTCCAGCGGCGCCCAGCCCATCTGGTAGTCGCCGTAGTTGGCGAACTCGCGCTTGTTGTAGCTCAGGCCGGCCATGAACTGGTGCTCGCGACCGAACAGCTGGAACGGACCTTCCACGAAGCCGTCCACCGCATTGACCTTGCGCTCGGTGTTGTAGAACCCTGCCGAGGGCGTAACGCCGGCACCGGTGGTCTTGTCCAGCAGCGATGCACCGCTGGTCCAGTCGTTGTAGGCCGGGTAGAACAACTTGTCATCGGCCTTGGTCGTGTCGTGCGTTGCGCCGAGCTTGACCTTCCAGTCGTTGGCGAACGCATGCTCCAGCGTGGCGAACAGGCGCTTGCTGGTGGTATCCCAGTAGGTCCAGCGCGGGTTGGCGCTGAAGGACGCATCGAACGGGGTCAGGCTGCCATCGGAGAACAGCATCGGGAAGCCACCCCAGGTCGCGCCGTTCGCGCGCTTCTGCTGGTAGTCGTAGCCCACGCTCAGCTGGGTGTCCGGGGTCAGGTCGGCATCGATCACCGCATAGCCCAGCGTCTTGTGCTGGTCGTAGCGGTCCATCTGCGATTCGGTATCCAGGTAGCTGCCGATCACGCGCGCGCGCACCGAGCCGCTGGCGTTCAGCGGGGTGGTTACATCCACCGTGCTGCGGGTGCGGCCCCAGCTGCCGACATTGACCGACACGTTGCCGGTCAGTTCGGCGCTGTCGGCGTGCTTGCGGATCAGGTTCACCGAGGCAGACGGGTTGCCGGCGCCGCTCAGCAGGCCGGTGGCGCCACGGACCACTTCCACGCGGTCATACAGGGCCAGGTCCAGGCCGGAATCGCCGTAGCTCCAGTTCTGCACCATCTGGGTCGGCAGGCCGTCGAACTGGTAGCTGTCGATGTAGAAACCGCGCGCATAGAACTCGGTGCGCTCGGTATCGGACTGGGTGCTGCTCACACCGGTGGTGTTGGCCAGCACGTCGATGATGTCATCAAGGTTCTGATCTTCGATGCGCTGGTGGCTGATGATGCTGACCGACTGCGGGATCTCGCGCGGGGCCAGATCGAAGCGGGTGCCGGCCGAGGTCCGGCGGACCGAATAGCCTTCGGCGCGCTCGCCCTTGACCACGATCTTGTCCAGGGTGGTGGCGTCAGGAGTCGCATCCTGCGCGAACGCAGGCGTAACGGCGAGGGCGCACAGCGCCACCATCAAGGCCTGCGGCAGCGGGCGACGGTGCATCGACGGGCGGGACAGCACGTGGGCGGAGCGGGTCATCGGCGTTTCCAGAAAGGCGGCAACGGGCAAGGCCGGCGTCCTGGGTGGCCTGCGGCGGAGCGGGTGGGGGCAGGAAGCGGCTGGCGGGGGCGGTGACCCGGCGCGGGCTCGATAACTGTTCACGGGTACGCATCCCTTGCGCGACCCGGATCACACTATGGTAATAGCAATGATTCGCATCATCAACCGCATCGGACATCGGCACCGATGCGCAAGGCCGGCGACTCCAGGCGCTCTCGTATTCATACTTCCCGCTGCCGAGCCCCCGCGGGCGCAGGCGCGCCTCGTGCGTCGCCGCAGCTACCCGCGCGCTGGGTTAACAGCCCCGTCGCTACCCTGAGCCTGCGCTGGGTGGACAGCCTGAGCCTCCGCGCGATTCGGCGGCCCCGCGCAGGCCAGGCCGCCTTCCTCCGCTGCAGGAGATGCCCATGGTCAGCAAGAATACGATCTGCCTCTGGTTCGACGGTACCGCGCTGGACGCCGCCACCTTCTACGCCGCCACCTTCCCGGACAGCGCGGTGCACGCGGTGCATCACGCACCGGGCGACTTCCCCTCCGGCAAGCAGGGGGACGTACTCACCGTCGATTTCACCGTCGCCGGCATTCCCTGCCTCGGGCTCAACGGCGGACCGGCGTTCAAGCACAGCGAAGCCTTCTCCTTCCAGATCGCGACCGATGACCAGGCCGAGACCGACCGGCTCTGGAACGCGATCGTCGGCAACGGCGGCGAGGAAAGCGCCTGCGGCTGGTGCCGCGACAAGTGGGGCCTGTCCTGGCAGATCACCCCGCGGGTATTGACCGACGCGGTGACCAGCAAGGACCCCGCCGTGGCCCGGCGTGCGTTCGAGGCGATGATGACCATGCGCAGGATCGACGTGGCGGCCATCGAAGCGGCGGTGAGAGGCTGAGACAACAGGCGCGGCGCGTTGCAGCGGACAGCAAGAACGATCAAATGGCGCGGCGCGCGCTGGGTTACGCTGCGGTCCCGTTCATCGGCATGGATCTGGCGGTATGGGTGCGGCACGCAGGGCCCTGTGGTACATCGAAAGCCACTTCGCTGAAAACCCGTCGCTGGCCGATATCGCCGGCGTGGTGGGGCTGTCGCCGTTCCATCTCTCGCGGCTGTTCCAGCTCACCACCGGCACCTCGGTGGTGCGCTATCTGCGAGGCCGCCGGCTGACCCACGCCGCGCACCAGCTGGCGGCCGGGGCCGATGGCATTCTCGAGGTGGCCATTGCTGCCGGCTACGCCTCACACGCGGCCTTTACCCGCGCATTTTCCGAGCAGTTCGGACGGTCGCCCGAGCAGGTGCGCGAGCAGGGGCCGGCCGGCATGGTGTTGGTCGAGGCATTGAAGCTGATCGATCCCTCGACACCCTGCACGATCGAACCCCATCGCGCGCACCGCGGTGCCCTGCGCGTGGCCGGCATCGGTGCACGCCATACCGCCGCGACCGTCGCATCGATTCCTTCGCAATGGCAGCGCCTGGACGAGGCGCATGGGCTGGGCGCGCAGATCGCCTACGGCGTGTGCGGCAACAATGACGCTGACGGCGGCTTTGACTATATCGCCGGCGTGGAGATCCCTGCCTCCGCGCCCGTGCCCGCCGGCTGGCAGGCGATCTCGATCGCGCCCCGCGAGTATCTGGTGGCCTGGCATGCCGGGCACATTTCCGCGATCCGCTCCACCTGGTTCTGGCTGTTGAATGACTATCTGCCGGCGTCCGGCCTGACCCTGGCCGACGCACCGGACCTGGAGCGCTACGACGCGCGCTTCGATGACCGCAGCGGCCACGGCGGGGTGGAGATCTGGCTGCCGCTGGCCGACACGTTGCACCTCAAGGAGATTGACCCATGCGAATGACCGCCCGTTGTTGTGCTGCGCTGCTGGCGCTGTGCCTGCCCCTGTTTGCCGCTGGGGCCGTGCCGCCCGTTGGCGAGCGGCACGGCGTTGCTCATACGCCCAGTGCGGCCGTGCGCGATGCCGACCACCGCGACAACGTGCGCTACACCGTGTGGTATCCGGCCCAGCCCGATGCGCAGGAAACCGCGCTGACGATCGGCCCGCCGGGGGCGCCCTTGTTCGAGGTCGGTACGGCGGCCGCCGATGCCGCCATCGCCAAAGGACGCTGGCCGGTCCTGCTGCTCTCGCACGGCAACGGTGGCAGTGCCCGGATGATGGGCTGGTTCGGCACCGCGATGGCGCGGGCCGGATACGTGGTGATCGCAGTGGATCATCCCGGCAACAACGGGGTGGACCCGATGACCGAGGCCGCCAGCATCCTGATGTGGAACCGCGTGGATGACCTGGCTGCCGCGCTGGCCGCGGTGCAGGCCGACCCGGTGCTGGCCGCGGAGATCGATGCCACCCGGTTGGGCATCGCGGGCTATTCGGCCGGCGGGTTCACTGCCCTGGTCGCCGCGGGCGCACGCCCGGACGTGAAGCGGCTGCTGGCGTTCTGCCGCGCATATCCCGCCGATGGGGTATGCGCCCCGCAGGCGGAGAACCCGGCGCTGACGCTTGCCCGCCGGATGGCGGCTGCAGACACACCGGAACTGGCCCCATGGGTGGCCAAGGCCGGTGAGGATCGCGCCATCCCAGGCGTGGACGCCGTGTTCCTGATTGCGCCGGCCATGGTGCAGGCCTTCGCCCCGGAGGAACTGGAGAAGGTCACGCCGCCGGTCTCGATCATCGTCGGTGCAGCCGACACCGTGGCCTCACCGGCCACCAACAGCGACGTGGCTGCCTCGGCACTTCCGAAGGCGACGCTGACCACCTTGCCGGCGGTGGGACACTACGACTTCCTGTCCAGCTGCACCGCTTTGGGCCAGACGCGCGTCGGCGCACTCTGCCAGGTGGCGGCCGACAAGCAGGCCACACACGGGGCCGCGATCACGGAAGCGACGGCATTGTTCGATGCTGCGCTGTCGGCCACGCGCTGACGCAGGTAGCTCCGCCCGGGCAACGTTCAGCGCCTTCCGAGCGCGGCACATCAAGGCCGCCGTCAGGGCCAGCAGCAAGGCGGCGTCGGCAGGCGATCCGCAATATCCTGTGCGCATGTCGACCTCCCGCCTCTCTACGTTCTTTCCCGCCCTGGCCGTGCTGGGCTCGGTCACCTCGCTGGCCGTCGGCACCTCGTATGCCAAACAGCTGTTCCCGCTGATCGGTGCGCAGGGCACCAGCGCACTGCGCGTGGGCTTCTCGGCGCTGGTGCTGCTGATGGTGTTCCGGCCGTGGCGCTGGACCACCTCGCGCGCGGATGCGGGGGCGATCTTCCGCTATGGCATCACGTTGGGGGTGATGAACCTGCTGTTCTACATGGCGCTGCGCACGATCCCGTTCGGCATCGCGGTGGCGATCGAATTCTGCGGGCCGTTGGCGGTGGCGATGTGGTCCTCGCGGCGGCCGGTCGATTTCGTCTGGGTCGGCTGCGCGCTGGTCGGGCTGTTGCTGCTGCTGCCGCTGGGCCATGGCGAGCCACTGGATCCGGCCGGGGTGATGTTCGCCCTGGGCGCGGCGGTGTGCTGGGCGATGTACATCATCTTCGGCAAGCGTGCCGGCCATCTGCCGGCCGGGCACACCGTCTCGCTGGGGCTGTGCGCGGCGGCGCTGGTGGTGGTGCCGGTCGGTGTGGCGCACGCGGGCATGGCACTGCTGGAGCCGAAGATCCTGCTGTTCGGGCTGGGCGTGGCGATTGTCTCCAGCGCGATCCCGATGTCGCTGGAGATGATGGCGCTCAAGCGATTGCCGAAGGAGACCTTCGGCATCCTGATCAGCATGGAGCCGGCGGTCGCCGCGCTGCTGGCGATGGGGTTGCTCGCCGAGCACCTGACCACGCTGCAGTGGGCGGCGATCGGCTGCACGGTGGTGGCCTCGGTGGGCAGTACGTTGACCGCGAAGCGAGCGGTGCCCGTGGTGCCGGGCGCGCCGGGGTGATCGTGATGCCGTAACCGGTAGTGCCGGCCGCTGGCCGGCTCCGCGATTACCGTGGGTTCGCGAGGAGCCGGCC
>NZ_JBDJNT010000008.1:0-158249 GCF_039674525.1 Stenotrophomonas sp. TWI377 | reverse complement strand
CTGGGCCCCCATACCCTTGGAGGCGAAATAAAGGAGGAGGGGGCGGCCGCAGGCCGACGCCGGGGGACATTCGCCGGAAAGGGTATGGGGGCCCAGCGCCCGACCCACCTGCGACAAAGTGAAGCAGCGCGTCACCCGGTCGCATGTGCCTTTCACGGATACAGGCCCAGACTGGTGCGGATTTCAGAAGCCAGTCGGAGGCGTCTCTTGGACGCGTTGTTGTTGTCCCGGATCCAGTTCGGGTTCGTCATCAGTTTCCACGTGCTGTTCCCGGCCTTCACGATCGGTACCGCCAGCTGGCTGGCCTTTGTCGAATCGCGCTGGCTGCGCACCGGCAATCCGGTCTGGCGCGAGCTGTATTTCTTCTGGCAGAAGATCTTCGCGGTCTCCTTCGGCATGGGGGTGGTCAGCGGCATCGTCATGGCCTTCCAGTTCGGCACCAACTGGCCCCGGCTGAGCGAGGTCGCCGGCACGGTGATCGGCCCGCTGCTGACCTATGAAGTGCTCACGGCGTTCTTCCTGGAAGCCAGCTTCCTGGGCGTGATGATGTTCGGCTGGGGCAAGGTCTCGCCGCGCCTGCATTTCTTCTCCACCTGCATGGTGGCGCTGGGCACGCTGGTCTCCACGTTCTGGATCCTGTCCTCCAACAGCTGGCTGCAGACGCCGGCCGGTTACGCGATGGTCGATGGCATCGTGCACCCGCAGAACTGGTGGCAGATCGTCTTCAACCCGTCGTTCCCGTACCGCTTGGCGCACATGGCCCTGGGCTCGTTCATCACCACGTGCTTCGTGATCGGCGGCGTGGGGGCGTGGTACCTGCGCAAGGACGTGCACCGCGAAGCCGGCCGCAAGATGCTGCTGGCGGCGGTGGGCTTCGCCGCGCTGACGGTGCCGGTACAGATCTTCGTCGGCGACATGCATGGCCTGAATACCCTCAAGCACCAGCCGATGAAGATCGCGGCGATGGAGGCGCACTGGCATTCCGAAGGCGAGGGCAAGGGCGTGCCGCTGGTGGTGTTCGCGGTGCCCAATGAAAAGGCAGAGCGCAACGATTACGAAATCGCGATCCCGCGCCTGGGCAGCCTGATCCTCACCCATTCGCTGGAGGGCACGTTCGATCCGCTGACCTCGGTGCCAGCCAGCGACCGGCCGCCGGTGGTGCCGGTGTTCTTTGCGTTCCGGGTGATGGTCGGGCTGGGCACGCTGATGCTGCTGCTGGCCTGGGTCTCGGCGTTCCAGTGGTGGCGCGGCAAACTGCTGCAGTCGCGTTGGCTGATCCGCGGCTGGAACTGGATGCTGCCCAGTGGCTTCATCGCGCTGATCTCCGGCTGGTTCGTGACCGAGATGGGGCGGCAACCGTGGGTGGTCTATGGCGTGCTTCGCACCGCCGATGCCGTGGGTCCGCAGAGCGCATGGATGACGGCGCTCTCGCTGGGCGTGTACATCGTCGGCTATGCGTTCGTGTTCGGCTGGGGTGTCTGGTACCTGGTGAAGATCATCCGCACCGGTCCCAAGCCGCATGACCCGGCCCCGGCCCTGGATGCCGGCAGCCACACCCCGGCGCGGCCGCTGTCCGGTGCCGATGAACCGCTGGAGGAGCGCTGAGATGGAGATGACGACCTGGCTGCCGGTGGCATGGTTCGCGGTGATCGGCTTTGGTGTGCTGATGTACGTGGTGCTGGATGGCTTCGTGCTTGGCATCGGGATCCTCGCGCCGATGGCCGAGGATGAAGAACAGCTCGACATCATGATGAACACCGCCGCCCCGATCTGGGACGGCAACGAAACCTGGCTGGTGCTGGGCGGGGCCGGGCTGATGGCGGCCTTCCCGAAGGCCTACGCGGCGCTGCTGTCGGCGCTGTACCTGCCGGTCCTGTTGCTGGTGGTCGCGCTGGTGTTCCGCGGCGTGGCCTTCGAATTCCGCTTCAAGGCGCACCGCTCGCGCAAGCTGTGGAGCGTGGCATTCGGCCTGGGCTCGCTGCTGGCCGCCTTCGCGCAGGGCGTGATTCTCGGCGCACTCGTGCAGGGCCTGCAGGTCGTGGATGGCCGCTATGTCGGCGGCGCCTTCAGCTGGTTCAGCCCGTTCTCGATGCTGACCGGCGCAGCCGTGGTGTTCGGTTACGCGCTGCTCGGCAGCACCTGGTTGATCCTCAAGACCGAAGGTCGCGAGCAGACCTTTGCACGCACCTTGACCCGCCCGCTGGTGGTGGCGGTGATCGTGTTCATGGGCTTGGTGAGCGCGTGGCTGCCGTTCCTGGATTCGCGCCTGATGGCGCGCTGGTTCAGCGATGGCAACTTCTGGTGGCTCTCGCCGGTGCCGTTGCTGACGTTGGCGGTCGCCACCGCGCTGTGGCGCAGCGCGATGCATCCCAAGCGCGATCTGCCGCCGTTCCTGTTGACGCTGGCCCTGTTCATCCTCGGCTTCATCGGCCTGGTGCTGGGCATGTGGCCGTACCTGCTGCCGCCGAGCATGACGTTGTGGCAGGCCGCGGCGCCGGCCTCGTCGCTGAGCTTCAGCCTGGTCGGGCTGGTGATCCTGCTGCCGGTGATCCTGGGCTATACGGCCTGGTCGTACCGGGTGTTCCGCGGCAAGGTGCGGGCGGATGTGGGGTATCACTGAGGAAAGCACGGTGGCTATTCCCGGTTCCGTGTGCGCGAGGGCGGTCAGACCCTGCCGGGACGTGCCGTAAACCCATCCCTGGGGGCTCGACGGGCGCCATCCATGGCGCCCGTCGGTCCCGGCAGGGTCCGACCGCCCTCGCCCTGAAAGGTCTGCGTCGTCGGTGGGAAGAGTCAACCGCATAAAACGGGTCAAGAGCAGCCGACCAACGGTCGGCTCTACCCCAGCATGAAAGCTGCTTGATTGATCAAGAAGAAACGTCAGGCGGCCGATTCGACCTGCTGTTGATCTTTCCGATGCGCACCAGCCAACTGTCGAAGGGGCGGTGTGGGTGGGGTGGCGGGACCATGTGTTGCCATGGATGGCAACACATGAGCTTACAGGGACGTACTTGCAGCGGGTCCCGACACCCCACCCACACCGACCCAGGCCAGGCGCGCCCGGCAAACCAAGGCTGTTGACTCAGCCGTGCAGCCCCTCGATCTCCACCAGCAACTCCGCCCGGCACACCTCTGCATGCAACACCACGAACGGCGGGGCCGTCGGCAGCGCCGCCATCTGCGCCGCCACCGCCGCCATATCCTCCGCGCGCCGCACATACACCTTCAGCACCGACGTCGACCCCAACGCCGGTGACAGCGACGGCCGCTGACCGCGCGCCGTATCCACCAGACTCTGCAGATTCGTCAACGTCTCCCGCAACTGCTCATCCACCGCCCCCGTGTGCTGCGACACATGCCCCACGATCGCCGCCGTCCCGGACTGCAGCAACGGCAACCCCGTTGCCAACGGCGGCAACAGCGCCCGCGAAAAACTCGGCGACTGCGGCCCGTACTGGCGTGGATAACGGAACGCGCTCACCTGACGCGGATTCTCCAGCGGCAGGCCCGGCTCGCGGGCTGCCAGCCAATACACCTGCAGCCGGCGCTCACCGTCGAAGCGGCCAATGCAGGTTGCCGCCGGCAGTGCGGCTTCATCCAGTTCCCGCAGGCCCCGCACGCGGCCCACGCAGAAACGTCGGTAGCGTTCATCGTCGCCATCGCCCTCGGTCACTGCGTCCAGATAGTTCCAGGTGCGCAGCAGATGCGGATAGCCGCAGCGCGACAGGAACGCGCTCATCCGCGCATAGGCCTCGGCTGCGGCGGACTCGATATCGCTGTCGACCTCGTCAATCTCCAGCACCCCGAACAGCAGGCTGTCGGTGTGCGACCAGCGCACCCCATCGGTGGTGCCGTGCGCGACCGGCGTGCCGCCACGCCAGACCTCGATCTGCGCCGGACCCTGTTCGGCCAGCGGGACCTGCAGCCAGCGCGGGTCGTCCAGCGCGGCGTGACGCAGGCCGAAGCCGAACACCGCCAGCGTCTGCGGGTCGGCCAGCGCGGCATCACGGTGCGCCGCCGGGGCGTAGGCGACATGGAACCACGCAGGTCCGGAGGAAGGGAAAGCGATTGCCGGGGACGTTGCGTGGTCGATCGTGTTGCTCATTTCAGAATGTGAATGCTGCCAGTGCCGAGAGTGTCATGATAGCGTGCGCTCCTTTCTCGGCACCGCGTCCGGCGCCGGACGATGTCGATGACAGGCGCGGTCCGGCTGGCATGGGGAGCCGATCCGCGTGGCCACCCTGGCTCGTGCCCGTCCTGGTACCCATCCATCATGTTGGCGTGAATGATCGAGTTTTCAGTAGTGGATTGGTCGGCCTGGGCGCCAGGCATCACCACCCGGGAGCAGTGGCAGGCGTGGGCAGAGGCCCCTTGGCTGCCGACCGGTGAGGACACGCCGGCACTGTCCGAAGTGCCGGCCATGCAGCGCCGCCGGATCGAGCGGCTGGGGCGCATGGCGATCCAGACCGCGTGCTGGTGCGAGCAGCCCGACGACGGTGGCCAGGTGCCGCTGGTGTTCGCCTCGCGGCATGGCGACGTGGCCCGTTCGATGGAACTGCTCAATACCCTGAGCGCAGACCAGCCGATGTCGCCAACCGGCTTCGGCCTGTCGGTGCACAACGCGATCGCCGCGCTGTATTCGATTGCCCGCGGCCATCGCGGCAACTATCTGGCCCTCGCGGCTGGCCGGGCCACGGTCGAGACCGCCTGCATGGAGGCCTTCGGCCTGCTCGCCGATGGCGCGCCCGAGGTGCGACTGGTGGTCTATGAATCGCCCTTGCCACCGATCTACGCCGGCTTCGCCGACGAGCCCGATCCGTTCTTCGCCTGGTGCTGGCGGCTGGGACCGGCCGACGGTCCGGGCACCCGGCTGTCGCTGGGTTGGGGGGCAGGCGGCGAGGATCGCCCCTCCGACGGTCTGCCGCATGGCCTGGAAGCCTTGCGTTTCCTGCTGGCCGGTGCGCCTTCGCTGGGGCTGGAGGCCGATGGCCAACGCTGGACCTGGCAACGCCATGGCTGAGCGCTGGCCGGCCCGGATCAACCATGCCTGGCGGGTGCTGGGCACGGGGCTGAGCTTTGCCGCCTTCGGGCTCGGCGGGCTGGTGCTGGGCGGGCTGCTGTTCCTGTCGCTGCTGCTGATCCGCGACCCGGTGCGCCGGCGCGTGCTGGCGCGGCGCCTGGTCCAGGGCAGCTTCGCCACGCACGTCGGCCTGATGCGCCGGCTCGGGCTGATGACCTATGAGATCCGCGGGGGGGAGCGCCTGCAACGCAACGGCCTGCTGATCCTGGCCAACCACCCGACCCTGATCGACGTGGTGCTGCTGATCGCCCAGCTGCCCAATGCCGATTGCGTGGTCAAGCAGGCCGTGGCGTGCAACCCGTTCATGCGCGGCCCGGTCCGCGCGGCCGGCTATGTCTCCAACGACGACGGAGCGGGCCTGATCGATGACTGCATCGCGGCGGTCCAGGCCGGCGGCAACCTGGTCATCTTCCCGGAGGGCACCCGCACCGTGCCGGGACAGCCGCTGCGCCTGCAGCGCGGGGCGGCCAACATCGCGGTGCGGGGCCGGCTGGACATCACCCCGGTGCGGATCACCTGCACCCCGCTGACCCTGACCAAGGGCCAGAAATGGTATCGTGTGCCATCACGGCGATTTCACGTTCAGCTGGAAGTCGGGGAGGATCTCCCGATTGCCCCGTTTCTGAACGAGACCGGCGATGCGCCCAGGGGGGATGCCTTGGCGGCCAGGCGTGTGACCGATCATCTTGCCCATTACTTCGACTTCGCTGGAGACCCGACCCGTGCAGGCACTTGAGCACGAGATCAAGGAATTGATCATTTCATCGCTTTCACTGGAAGACATCACTCCCGAAGACATCGATTCCGCCGCGCCCTTGTTTGTAGAGGGGTTGGGCCTGGATTCGATCGACGCGCTGGAACTTGGATTGGCCCTGCAGAAAAAGTACGGTGTCAGCCTGTCAGCCGATTCGGAAGAGACCCGTCGCCATTTCTCCAGCGTGCGTGCCCTGAGCGAGTTTGTCGCCGCACGCCAGCCGTCCTAACGGCGCGTCAGGATTTACCCATGACCAAGAACGAACTTTTCGAGCGCATCGTCAAGATCCTCAAGGACAGCTTTGAGATCGAGCCGAGCCGTATCACGCCCGCCGCGCGGCTGTATGACGACCTGGACATCGACAGCATCGACGCGGTCGACCTGATCGTGCAGCTCAAGCCGCTGCTCGGCCGCAATCTGCAGCCGGAAGCGTTCAAGCAGGTGCGCACCGTGCAGGACATCGTGGATGTGGTGCACGGGCTGTTGCCTGGTCAAGCGGCCGCCTGACGGCCATCGCTGAAGACTGACCATGGTCCGGGTACGCGTCGCGGCGTTTGCGTTGCTGTCGCTGGCATACCCGCTGGTGGTCTACCTGTCGCTGGGCCGGTTCGAGCCGCGCTGGTTGTCGCTGCTGCTGTTCACCCTGGCCGCGCTGCGCGCGCTGACCACCCGCCAGGCGGTGTGGTGGGTGGCCGCACTCGGCACCGGTGTGCTCGCCCTGGTGGCTACGGCCTTCAACGAGGCCCTGCCGCTGAAGCTGTACCCGGCGCTGGTGAACGCGGTGATGCTGGTCATCTTCGCCACCAGCCTGCGCTTCGGGCCCAGTGCCGTGGAGCGCCTGGCGCGGCTGAGTGAGCCGGACCTGCCGCCGTTCGCCGTGATCTATACCCGTCGCGTCACGTGGATCTGGTGCGGCTTCTTTGTTCTCAACGGAAGTCTGGCCCTGGCCACGGCGCTGTGGGCGTCCAACCAGGTCTGGGCGTTCTACAACGGATTGTTGGCCTACGTGATGATGGGTGCTCTGTTTGGCGGGGAATGGCTGGTCCGGCGACGGGTCAAGGCGGCGCATGCCCATGGCTGAGTGGATCGCACTGGACCGGTTGGCGCTGGCCCCGCGCCCGGGCCGCATCGTCGGCATCGCCGGCGACACCGTGGTGGAGCACCCGCAGTTCCGCGCGCAGGTACTGTGCTGGCAGCAGGCGTTCGCGCGTGCCCCCGGCACCGACTGGGCGCTGTATTTCGATGACACGCTGACCTTCGCCGCCGCCCTGTTGGGGGCCTGGCATGCCGGCAAGCGTGTGTTCCTGGGCGGTGACAACCTGCCGGCCACGCTGGAAGGACTGAGCCCGCGCGTGGCCGGGTTCGCCGGCGACGTGCCGGCCCGGTATGCGCCGCTGCAGCCCGATGCGGCGGCCGATCCGGAGCAGGTGCTGCAGCCGTTGGACGACGCGGCGCTGGAACTGGTGGTGTTCACCTCCGGCAGCACCGGCGCGCCGAGCGCCATCGTCAAACGCATGCGCCAGCTGACCCGCGAGGTGGATGCGCTGCAGGCCGCCTTCGGCGAGCAGTTCGACGGCGCCCAGGTGCAGGGCACGGTCTCGCACCAGCACATCTACGGGCTGCTGTTCCGGGTGCTGTGGCCGCTGGTGGCCGGACGCGCGATCCAGCCGCGCCGGTTCTTCCACGAAGACCTGGTCAGCGCGCTGGGCGGCCAGCCGTCGGTGCTGGTGGCCACCCCGGCCCATCTCAAACGCCTGCCCGAGCAGCTGGACTGGTCCTCGCTGGGCGGTCAGCTGCGCGCGGTGTTCTCCTCCGGCGGTCCGCTGCCGACCGAGGCGGCGCTGCAGGTGCGCGCCTTGATGGGCGTGGCCCCGACCGAAGTCTTCGGCAGCAGCGAAACCGGTGGCGTTGCGTGGCGGCGCTGGAGTGCAGCGCGGCCGCAGTGGCATCCGTTGCCCGGCGTCGCCTGGCGGATCGACGAGGGCTGCCTGGCGGTCCGCTCGCCGCACCTGGCGAGCGAAGACTGGTGGCTGACCCAGGACCGTGCCGTGGCCGATGACGGCCACAGCTTCCGCCTGCTCGGCCGCGCCGATCGCATCGTCAAGATCGAAGAGCGGCGCGTCTCGCTGGATGCCCTCGAGCAGCAGCTGCGCGCGCACCCGGCCGTGCAGGAGGTGCGCGTGCTGGTGTTGCCGGGCGCGCGCGAACAGCTGGCCGCCGTGGTGGTGCCGCAGGCGACGGGCGCCGCGCAGTGGGATGACGCCGAGCGCCGCCGCCAGGCGCAGCAGCTCAGCGCGCATCTGGCCCGCAGCCATGACGCGGTGACCCGGCCGCGCCGCTGGCGCTTCATCGACGAACTTCCCTTCAATGCGCAGGGCAAGGTCACCGCCGCGGCACTGGCGGCGCTGTTCCGCCCGTTGATGCCGATGGCCGAGTGGCAGCAGCGCGATGACACCACCGCGTCGCTGCAGTTCGTTCTGGATCCTGACCTGGTCGCGTTCGACGGGCATTTCCCGCAGGCGAAGATCCTGCCCGGCGTGGTCCAGCTGGACTGGGCAATCCACTACGGCCGTAGCGCCTTCACGATGCCGCCGCGGTTCGTACGGATGGATGCGGTGAAGTTCCAGCATGTGGCGCGGCCGGGCGACTGCCTGCAGCTGAGCCTGGGCTGGGATGCGGCCAAATCGGCAATGAGCTTCCGCTATGTCTCCGACCATGGCGTGCATGCCAGCGGCCGGGTGGTGTTCGGCGATGCATGATGACACCGGTGGTGACGTGAGCGGGCCCGCCTTCGCCCCGCTGGTGGTGATTCCCGTGTACGACCACGCCCATGCGATCGGCGCGGTGGTCCAAGGCGTGCTTGCCAGTGGCCTGCCGTGTCTGCTGGTCGACGATGGTTCGCATCTGGACTGCGCGCAGGTGCTCGATGCACTGGCGCGTGCGCACGCGCCGCAGGTGACGCTGCTGCGATTGCCGGTCAACCAGGGCAAGGGCGGCGCGATGCTGGCCGGCTTCGCGGAAGCCGCGCGCCTGGAGTACAGCCACGTGCTGCAGATCGATGCCGATGGTCAGCACAACACCGCCGACATCCCGCGTTTCGTCGCGCTCTCGCAGGCGCAGCCGGACGCGGTGATCTGCGGCACGCCCGCCTACGATGCCAGCGTGCCCAAGGCGCGACTGTACGGTCGCTATGCCACGCATATCTGGGTCTGGATCAACACGCTGTCGCTGCAGATCCGCGACTCGATGTGCGGCTTCCGCCTGTATCCGCTGGCGCCGGTGACACGCTTGATCGGCGAGGAAACCATCGGCCGCCGCATGGATTTCGACAGCGAGATCCTGGTGCGCTTGTTCTGGCGCGGGGTCAAGGTGATCAATGTGCCGACCGCCGTCACCTATCCCAGCGATGGTGTCTCGCACTTCGATGTGTGGCGCGACAACGTGCGCATCAGCCGCATGCATGCGCGCCTGTTCTTCGGGATGCTGTGGCGTGCGCCGCGGCTGCTGTGGCAGCGCCTCGCAGGTTCTCGCCCATGACCACGCCTGCACCTGAGGGCGCCCCGCACTGGGCCGACATCGGCGAGTCGACCTCGGCCGCCGGCGTCCTGTTCCTGTGCTGGGTACACCGCTGGTTCGGCCGGTGGCCGTTCCGCCTGTGCGTGTATCCGGTGGTGCTCTGCCACTGGCTGACCAACCGGGTCGCGCGCGAATCCTCGCTGCAGTATCTGCAACGTCTGCAGGCGCATACCGGCGTGTTTTCCACAGCGCCGGGCCGCTGGCAGAGCCTGAAGCACTTCGCGCTGTTTGCCGACACCATGCTCGACAAGCTGCTGGGCCTGGGCGGCCGCTATCCGCCCGAGCGCATCTATCTGCAGCGTGACCTGGTGCTGGACAGGATCGCGCGCCGCGAAGGTGGCCTGATCCTCACCGCGCATATCGGCTGCCTGGAGTTATGCCAGGTGCTGGCCGAGCAGGTGCCCGGCTTCCACATCACCGTGCTGGTGCACACCGCGCACGCGCAGCGTTTCAACCGGCTGATGCAGCGGCTCGATCCGCTGGCCTCGGTGGAACTGCTGCAGGTGACCGACATGGGCCCGGCCACCGCCGTCGAGCTGCAGCGCCGGGTCGAGGCGGGGGGCTTTGTGGCCATCGTCGGCGATCGCGTGCCGCTGCGCGGCGGGCGCACGGTACCGGCCTCGTTCCTCGGCCACACCGCGCAGTTCCCGATCGGCGCCTATGTGCTCGCTGCGGCGCTGGCCTGTCCGGTCTACACCATGGCCTGCCTGCATCATGGCCGCGGCTACCAGGTGCGCTTTGAACAGTTCACCGATCGCATCGTATTGCCGCGCGGTTCGCGTGACGCCGCGCTGACCGCGCAGGCTGAACATTTCGCCCGGTGGCTGGAAGTTCAGGTCACCCAGGCACCCTTGGACTGGTTCAATTTCTTCCCCTTCTGGGATCAGGCATCTCATGGCAAGTAAGGCCGATCAGGCACCCTCCGTCCGCTTCGGCGATGCGCCGCTGACCATCGAAGACGTGGTCGCGCTGTCGCAGCGCCAGGCCCAGGCCGTCGTCACCGACGATGCGGCATTCACCGCGCGCATCCAGCGCGGCGCGGATTTCCTTGATCGCCTGCTGCGCGAGGATGGCGTCATCTACGGGGTGACCACCGGCTACGGCGATTCGTGCACGGTGAACATTCCGCCGGCGCTGGTGGCCGAGCTGCCGCACCACCTGTTCACCTACCACGGCTGTGGCCTGGGCCGTTTCCTGGATCCGCAGGAGACCCGTGCGGTGATCGCTGCACGCCTGGCCTCGCTGGTGCGTGGCATGTCCGGCGTCAGCCATCCGCTGCTGCAGGGCCTGGCCACGCTGCTGCGCCACGACGTGCTGCCGCTGATCCCGGCCGAGGGTTCGGTCGGTGCCAGTGGCGATCTGACCCCGCTGTCCTACGTGGCTGCGGTGCTGTGTGGCGAGCGCGAGGTGATGTACCAGGGCGCGCGCCGCGCGGCGGCCGAGGTGCTGGCCGAGATCGGCATGACCCCGCTGCGGCTGCGCCCCAAGGAAGGCCTGGCGATCATGAACGGCACCGCCGTGATGACCGCGCTGGCCTGCCTGGCCTATGACCGTGCCGATTACCTGACCAGGCTGGCGACGCGCCTGACCGCGTTCAACGTGCTGGCCAGCGACGGCAACGCGCACCACTTCGATGAAATGCTGTTCGCCGCCAAGCCGCACCCGGGGCAGACGCAGATCGCGGCGCGCCTGCGCCAGGACCTGCACAGCGATCGCCCGCCGCGCAACGAACAGCGGCTGCAGGACCGTTACTCGCTGCGCTGCGCCCCGCACGTGATCGGGGTGGTGCAGGACGCGCTGCCGTTCTTCCGCCAGCTGATCGAAACCGAACTCAACAGCGCCAACGACAACCCGCTGATCGATGTCGAGGGCGAGCGCATCCTGCACGGCGGCCATTTCTATGGCGGCCACATCGCCTTCGCCATGGATGCGCTGAAGAACACCATCGCCAACCTGGCCGATCTGCTTGATCGGCAGATGGCGCTGGTGGTGGATGCGCGCTTCAACCACGGTCTGCCGGCCAACCTGTCGGCCGCCACCGGTGAGCGTGCCGCGATCAACCATGGCCTGAAGGCGCTGCAGATCAGTGTCTCGGCGTGGACCGCCGAAGCGCTCAAGCAGACCATGCCGGCCTCGGTGTTCTCGCGTTCCACCGAATGCCACAACCAGGACAAGGTCAGCATGGGCACCATCGCCGCGCGCGATTGCCTGCGCGTGATCGAACTGACCGAACAGGTCGTCGCCGCGCTGCTGATCACTGCCCGCCAGGGCGTGGCCCTGCGCGAGCGTGTCGGCATGAAAGCGACGTTGCACGGCGATCTGGCCGCGATGTACCAGGACCTGTCCGAGCGCATCGCGCTGATCGAGGAAGACCGCGCGCTGGATGGCGAGTTGCGCGCCCTGCTGGACGATATCCGCGCACAGCGCTGGGAGTTGTATGTCCACGCCTGATCTGAGCTTCGAGGTGACGCTGTCGCCGGCCTTCCATGACTGCGACGCCATGGAAGTGGTCTGGCACGGCAACTACTTCAAGTACTTCGAAATCGCGCGCTGCGCACTGCTGCAGCGCCACGACTACGACTACCCGCAGATGCGCGATTCCGGCTACCTGTGGCCGGTGGTGGATGCGCGGGTGAAGTACATCCGGCCGTTGTTGTACGGCCAGGCGCTGCGCGTGCGCGCCACGATCACCGAGTGGGAAAATCGCCTGAAGATCGCCTACGAAATCTTGGATGCAGGCAGCGGTGCCACGCTGACCCGCGCCCACACCATCCAGGTCGCGGTCGACGCGGCCACCAATGAAATGCTCTACCTGTGCCCGCCGGTGCTGTGGGAGCGTCTGGGAGTGCAACCGCAATGAACCGTTTGCTGCGCACGCTGTGCGTGCTGGTGATGCTGGCCGTGGTCGCCCCGGCGCTTGCCGCCACCGATGTGGAGGCCGTCAAACAGCGCGTGGCCAAGGTCGACGTGCTGCGTGGCGAGTTCACCCAGGAGAAACAGGTCGCCGGCTTCAAGAATCCGCTGCGCTCGCAGGGCCGCTTCGTGCTGGCCCAGGACCACGGGGTGATCTGGACCACGCTCAAGCCGTTCCCGTCCGAGGTGGTGGTCACCCGTGACCGCATCCTCAGCCGGCAAAGCGATGGCAGCAGCCGGGTCGAACTCGATGGCCGCCAGCAACCGGCGATGCGCTCGGTCAACGCGATCATGTTCGCGCTAATGAGCGGCGATGCGCAGGCGCTGTCGGCGCAGTTCACGGTCAAGGTCGAGGTGCTGCCTGGCAACGCCTGGAAAATGCAGCTGACCCCGCGCTCGGCGATGCTCGGCAAGGTGTTCGCGCAGCTCACCCTGAGCGGCGACCGTTACGTGCGCGAGGTCCAGATCAACGAGGCCAACCAGGATGTCACCCGCATCCATTTTGCCGGCATGAGCGATACGCCGGCCACGCTGAGCACCGACGAGGGTCGCAGGTTTGAATGACGTGCTGACCTCGAACGGCCGCCTGCAGCGCCTCTGGCGCTGGCTGGCCATCGTCTGGCTGCTGGTGCTGGTCGGCCTGGGCGTGCAGCAGTGGCAGCTGTGGAAGAGCGAATCGCGGATCGACACCGACATCCTCGCGCTGCTGCCGCAGGACGCGCATGATCGCCTGCTGTCCGATGTCACCCGGCGCATCGCCGATGCCAATGCGCGCCAGATCGTGGTGCTGCTGGGCAGTACCGATGCGGTGCAGACCAAGGCGGCCGAGGCGGCCTTCCGCGATGCCATCAAGGCAGAGCGGGGCGCTGCCCCGCTGCTCCAGGAGAGCGGCTCGATCGAAGGCTGGTTCGATCAGGCGCGTGCGTTCTACGCACCGTATCGCGACCGCCTGCTGACCAGCGCACAGCGCGAGCGGCTGCAGAACGAGCCCACCCAAGGCCTGGCCGAGTCGGCACTGGCGGCGCTGTACGGTCCGATGGGCGCACCGCGGCTGACCGAGTGGCGCCAGGATCCGCTGTCGCTGTGGCCGCAGTGGTGGCAGGAACGCGCGCTGGGCTCGGGTCTGCAGATGGGCGACGACGGCCTGCTGGAGGCCGATGGCAAGCACTGGTCGATCGTGCAGTACGACACGGTCGGTTCGGCGTTCCAGCTCGATGGCGAGCGCCATATCGATCTGCTGCTGGACACCGCCGCCGAGGCCGCCGCCAGGCAGGCGCCGGGGTTGGAGGTGCTGCGTGCCGGTGTGCCGCTGCATGCCGAGGCGGCTGCGGTGCAGGCCAATTGGGAAATCAACACGATCGGCTGGGGCTCGCTGGCCGCGGTGCTGCTGCTGGTGTGGCTGGCATTCCGCTCGCTGCGCCCGATCCTGCTGGTGGCCGCCTCGCTGCTGATCGGCTGCGGTGTCGCGCTGGCGGTGACGGTGCTGGTGTTCGGCAAGGTGCATGTGCTGACGCTGGTGTTTGGTGCGTCACTGGTCGGTGTTGCCGAGGACTACGGCATCCACTGGTTCGCCTCGCGCCAGGCGGAGCCGGCTGACCGTCGCTGGAAGCTGCTGCGGCATCTGCTGCCGAGCCTGTGGCTGGCGTTGCTGACCAGCGCGCTGGCGTATCTCGCGCTGGGGCTGGCCCCGTTCCCGGGGCTGCGCCAGATGGCGCTGTTCTCGGTGGTGGGCCTGGCCGCCGCCTTCCTGACCGTGATCTTCTGGTTCCCGTGGCTGGATGGCGGCGAAATCCGTCGTACCGGCTTCGCCCGCTGGCTCGGCGCCACGCTGGAGCGCTGGCCGCGCCTGCATGGGCGCAAGGCGGCGATGTTCCTGGGCGTGGTGACGCTGCTCTCGGCGATCGGCATCGCGCGCCTGCAGACCAACGATGACCTGCGCAGCCTGCAGTCGTCGCCACCGGAGCTGATCGCCCAGCAGATCCGCATCAGCCAGATGCTGGGCATGCCCAGCCCGGCGCAGTTCTATCTGGTCCAGGGTGATACCGCCGAGCAGGTGCTCGAGCGCGAAGAAGCGCTGATCGACCGCCTGCGCGTGCTGGAAGCAGACAAGCAGATCGGCGGCTACCGCGCGATCAGCGATTGGCTGCCTTCGCAGAAGCGCCAGCATGCTGATGCCGCGCTGACGGCCAAGGTCGAGCCGCAGGTGCTGGCCCGGGTCGGAGAGGCCGTGGGCGAGCCATTGCTGCGCCCGGCCTATGCCGCGCAGGATCTGCAGGCCGAGGCCTTCCTCGCATCGCCGGCGGCGATGCCGTTCCGCCACCTGTGGCTGGGGACGGTCGGGCAGGGCGTGGCCTCGGTGGTGATGGTCGATGACCTCTCCCGCGCCGATGCACTGGCTGTGCTGGAAGCACAGGCCAAGGGCATTGATGGGGTGCGCTGGGTCGACCGTACCGCCGATTTCTCGCAGCTGCTCAAGCACTATCGCAAGCTGATGAGCGGCTTGCTGCTGATCGGCATCGCGCTGGTGTTCGCGGTGCTGTACTGGCGCTACCGCGGGCAGGCCTGGCGCGTGCTCGCCCCGACCCTGGTTGCCGGTGCGCTGACGCTGGCCCTGCTGGGCCTGTTCGGGCAACCGCTGCAGCTGTTCAACGTGCTCGCGCTCATGCTGCTGCTGGGCATGGGCATCGACTACGGCATCTTCCTGATCGAGCACCGCGGCGATGCCAGTGCCTGGCTGGCCGTGTGCGTCGGCGCGGCCAGTACCTGGCTGTCGTTCGGCCTGCTCGGGCTGTCGGCCACGCCGGCGCTGCGCGCGTTCGGTCTGACCCTGTTGTTCGGCATCGGCCTGGTCTGGCTGATTTCGCCGCTGTTCCGCCCACCACCGCACGACGCCCCGCACTGAGCGACCGCGTTTTTCCTTTCATGCACTGATCAAGGATGTATCGATGAACCCGCAGGTGGAACGTACTGAAATCCTGGTCATCGGCGCCGGCCCGGCCGGCTCCGTGGCCGCCGCGATGCTGCGCAGGCAGGGCCGCCAGGTGCTGATCCTGGAGCGCCAGCAGTTTCCGCGCTTCTCGATCGGCGAGAGCCTGCTGCCGCAGAGCATGGAGTACATCGAGGCCGCCGGGCTGCTGCAGGATGTGGTGCAGGCCGGGTTCCAGTACAAGAACGGCGCCGCGTTCGTGCGCGGCGAAGCGACCACCGAGTTCGACTTCCGCGACAAGTTCTCGCCGGGCTGGGGCACCACCTACCAGGTGCAGCGCGCCGACTTCGATGATGTGCTGGCGCGCGGTGCCGAGCGCATGGGTGCCACGCTGCGCTTCGGCGATGAAGTGCTCTCGGTGCAGCCCGGCCGCCCGGCACAGGTGCAGGTGCGCCGCCCGGATGGCAGCGAGTACACCATCGAGGCCGGTTTCATCCTCGACGCCAGCGGTTTCGCCCGGCTGCTGCCGCGCCTGCTGAAGCTGGAGTCGCCGTCGAACTTCCCGGTGCGCGGCGCGATCTTCTGCCACGTGCGTGACCACATTCCGGCCGGCGCGGGGTTTGACCGCAACAAGATCCTGATCACCACCCATCCCGAGCACGTGGACGTGTGGTACTGGACGATTCCGTTCTCCAATGGGTGCTGCTCGCTGGGCGTGGTCGCCGAGCCGAGTTTCTTCGAGCGCTACCCCGGTACCGATCTGGAGAAGCTGCAGGCCATCGTCGGCGAAGACCCGAACCTGACCCGCCTGCTCAGCAACGCCGAATGGGCGGTGCTGCCGGTGCGCACCATCACCGGGTACTCGGCCAACGTCTCCTCGTTGTGGGGCGAGGGCTATGCGCTGCTGGGCAATGCCGGCGAGTTCCTGGACCCGGTGTTCTCCTCGGGCGTGACCATTGCCTTCAAGTCGGCGCAGCTGGCCAGCGAGTGCCTGGCGCGCGAGCATGCCGGTGAGACGGTGGATTGGGAGCAGGCGTTCTCGGTGCCGCTGCGCGCCGGGGTGAAGACCTTCCGTCGCTTTGTCGAAGCCTGGTACGCCGGTGGCTTCCAGAAGATCATCTACCATCCCGATCCGCAGCCGGAGGTACGCCGCATGATCTCCTCGATCCTGGCCGGCTACGCCTGGGACACGCAGAACCCGTATGTTGCCGATGCCAGCGGCCGGCGCCTGCGCGTGCTGGAGGAACTGTGCAGCGCCTGATCCTGACCCTGTTGCTGAGCCTGCTGCTGGCCGCGTGTGCCAGCACCCGCATGCCCACACCGCTGGTGCAGCTGCCCACGCTGCAGCTGGCGCCGTCGGCATTGCCGCAACCGGTGCAGCTGCAGCAGCGCCTGCAGTTCCGCTTCGGCAGCCACCAGCGAGAGCTGGATGCGCTGCTGGAAGTGGATGCCGAGCAGGTGCGGCTGGCGGTGCAGGCGATGGGCCAGACCGGCGTGCGCATGGTCTGGGACGGGCAGCATCTTGAACAGACCCGTGCCCCATGGCTGCCGCCGCAGGTGCGCGGCGAGCGCGTGCTGGACGACCTGCAGTTCGCGTTGTGGCCGGCGGCGGCGATCCGTGCCGCGCTGCCCGCCGGCTGGACCCTGCAGGAGACCGATGGCGTGCGCAGCCTGGAGCAGGGCGGCAAACCCTGGCTGGTGCGCGACAGCCTCCCCGACGGCCGCGTGCGCCTGCGCAACCTGGCCGAGGGCTATGAACTGGTGATCGAATCGATGGACATGGGGCAGGGCCAAGAGTGAGCAGTAGCGCGGTCTATCTGAACGAGCTGGGGGTGATCTGCGCGCTGGGTGCCGACCGCGCCCAGGTACGCGACGGCCTGTTCGCGGCGCAGCCCGGTGGTTTGCGCGACAACGCTGAGATCCTCCCCGGGCGCACGCTGGCGCTGGGCGAAGTGCATGCGCCGCTGCCGGACCTGGCCGCCTTGCCGGTGGCCCTGCGTGGCCGCAACAACGGCCTGCTGGAGGCCGCACTGGAGCAGATCCGCGAGGGCATCGCTGCCGCCGTGGCCCGTTTCGGTGCCGATCGCGTGGCGGTGATCATCGGCACCAGCACCTCGGGCATCGGCGAATCGGAGAATGCACTGCGTACGCATCACCGCGATGGTGTGTGGCCGGCCGATTTCCATTACGCCCAGCAGGAAATGGGCACCGCCGCGCGCTTCGTGCGCGAGCGGATCGGCAGCACCGGCCCGGCGTGGACGATCTCCACCGCATGCTCGTCCAGCGCCAAGGCGCTGATGTCGGCCGCGCGCCTGCTGCAGGCCGGCGCGGTCGATGCGGTGGTGGCCGGTGGCGCCGATTCGATGTGCCGGTTCACCGTGGCCGGGTTCAGCGCATTGGAGTCGGTCTCGGCGGCGCGCTGCAATCCGTTCTCCGTCAACCGCAACGGCATCAACATCGGTGAGGGCGCGGCGCTGTTCCTGATGACCCGCGAGCCGGGCCCGGTGCGGCTCTCCGGCTGGGGGGAATCCTCCGATGCGCACCACATGTCCGCGCCGGATCCGCAGGCACGCGGGGCGATCGATGCGATGCAGCAGGCGCTGGACCGGGCCGGCCTGACGCCCGCGCAGATCGACTACGTGAACCTGCACGGCACCGCCACCGGCCACAACGATGCGATGGAAAGCCAGGCGGTCGCCGCTGTGCTTGGCACGCAGGTGCCGGCCAGCTCAACCAAGCCGCTGACCGGGCACACGCTGGGTGCCTCCGGCGCGATCGAAGCGGCGCTGTGCTGGATGACGCTGGCCGACAACCCCGACCAGCAGTTGCCCACCCACTGGTGGGATGGACAGGCCGATGACGCCTTGCCGGCACTGGCGCTGGTGGCGCCCGGGACGCGTGCCGCGCAGCCGCTGCAGCACGTGCTCAGTCACTCATTTGCCTTTGGCGGCAGCAATGCCGTCCTGGCACTGGCCAAGGGATGAGCATGCCGCTGCCCCCCGACATCGACGCCGTGCTTCCGCACCGCGACAGCATGCGCCTGATCCACCGCGTGGTGGCCTGGCAGGACGAATCCATCGCGGTCGAGGTGGACGTCCCGACGCAGGGTCTGTTCTGCACCCCCGACGGCGTGCCCGCCTGGGTCGGGGTTGAATACATGGCCCAGGCGATCGCCGCCTGGGCCGGGTGCCGCGCCTGGCAGACCGGTGCGGAACCCTCGATCGGCTTCCTGCTCGGCAGCCGTCGTTACACCGCCCACCGGCCATACTTTGCCGCCGGCAGCTGCCTGCGGGTGGAGGCGAACTGCGAGCTGTTGGGCGAGAATGGCCTGGGCATGTTCGCCTGCCGGATCCTGGCGGACGATATCGAAGTGGCAGTTGCCAACGTTTCCGTGTTCCAACCCACGGATGCAGCGGCTTATCTGGAGAGTGGAGAGGCATGACAGGGAATTTGACCGTGCTGGTGACCGGCGCCAGCCGTGGCATCGGCCGTGCCGTGGCGCTGCGTTGCGCGCGCGACGGCTTCGACGTGGTGGTGCATTGCCGCAGCCGCATCGAAGACGCACAGGCCGTGGTGACCGAGATCCAGGCGCTGGGCCGGCAGGCCCGGGTGCTGATGTTCGATGTGGCCGACCGCGATGCCGCGCGCACCGCGCTGGAAGCGGACATCGCCGAGCACGGCACCTATTACGGGGTGGTCTGCAATGCCGGCATCGCCCGCGACGGTGCCTTCCCGGCGATGCCGGCCGAGGATTGGGATGCGGTCATCCACACCAACCTGGACAGCTTCTACAACGTGCTGCACCCACTGGTGATGCCGTTGGTGCGCCGGCGCAAACCGGGCCGCATCGTGACCTTGTCCTCGGTGTCCGGCCTGGTCGGCAACCGCGGCCAGACCAACTACAGTGCGGCCAAAGCCGGCATCATCGGCGCCACCAAGGCGCTGGCGCTGGAGCTGGCCAGCCGCGCGATCACCGTCAACTGCGTGGCCCCCGGGCTGATCGAGACCGAGATGGTCAATGAAGAAGTCGTCGAGCACGCGCTCAAGCTGATTCCCGCCAACCGCCTGGGCCAGCCGGAAGAGGTCGCTGCGGCCGTGTCCTTCCTGCTCTCCGAGTCGGCCGGCTACATCACCCGCCAGGTGATCTCGGTCAACGGAGGCATGGTCTGATGGCCGGCTCCGATCGTCGCGTGGTGGTGACCGGCGCCGCTGCCATCAGCCCGCTCGGGCAGGATTGGGCGAGCATCCGCGCGCGCCTGCAGGCGCGGACCAACGCGGTGCGCTACATCCCCGAGTGGGAAGTGTTTGATGGCCTCAATACCCGCCTGGCCGCGCCAGCCGAGGATTTCGAGCTCCCGGCCAACTACAACCGCAAGACCACCCGCAGCATGGGCAAGGTGGCGGTGATGTCGGTGCGTGCCACCGAGCTGGCGCTGGAGGCAGCCGGTCTGCTCGGCCACCCTGTGCTGCGCAGTGGCATGGCCGGCGTGGCCTACGGCTCGTCCTCGGGCAGCCACGAGGCCACCGCCGAGTTCGGCCGCATGCTCCATGAGCACACCACCGAAGGCATCAGCGCCACCACCTACCTGAAGATGATGAGCCACACCTCGCCGGTGAACATCGGCGTGTTCTTCGGCTTGTCCGGCCGCGTCTACACCACCTCCAGCGCCTGTACCTCGGGCAGCCAGGGCGTGGGTTCGGGCTATGAAGCGATCCGCGGCGGCAAGCAGACGGTGATGGTCACCGGTGGTGCCGAGCAGCTTGATGCCACCGCCGCGGCGGTGTTCGACACCCTGTTCGCCACCAGCGTACGCAATGACGCGCCGCAGACCACGCCCAGCCCGTTCGATGCGCACCGCGATGGCCTGGTGCTGGGCGAGGGCGCCTGCACGCTGATCCTGGAAGAGCTGGAGCATGCACAGGCGCGTGGTGCCACGATCCTGGCCGAAGTGGTCGGCTACGGCACCAACAGCGACGGCCAGCACGTCACCCAGCCCAGCGCCGGCACCATGGCCCAGGCGATGCGGCTGGCATTGGAAGACGCCGACCTGGCCGCCGATCGGATCGGCTACGTCAACGCGCACGGTACCGCCACCGAGCACGGCGACATCGCCGAAACCCAGGCCACCCACCAGGTGTTCGGCCCGGGCATGCCGATCAGCTCGCTCAAGAGCTACGTCGGGCACATGCTCGGGGCCTGCGGCGCGTTCGAGGCCTGGCTGAGCATCGAGATGATGCGTGACGGCTGGTTCGCCCCGACCCTGAACCTGCACGAGGTCGATCCGCGCTGCGGCGCGCTGGATTACATCGATGGCGAAGGCCGCGCATTGCAGACCGACTACGTCATGAGCAACAACTTCGCCTTCGGCGGCATCAACACTTCGTTGATCTTCCGCCGCTGGCAGGACTGACCGCTGTTTCCGGCCTGCCGTGCGGGCCGGCCGTTTCCGTAGCCCCCCGCGTCCCACCAACAAGGAGAAAGTTGAATGCGTCGTTTTGCCCTGATGGCCGCCACCGCCCTGCTGGCTGTCGCCAGCACCGCCCAGGCCCGCGATACCCGCGTGGAGCAGTCGCTGCATGAGCTGGTCAATTCCGCCGAAGCCCGCAACGTCGGCATCGACGGCAGCGTGAAGTTCTATCTGGCCGGCGAGAAAGTCAGCGTGCTGCAGCGCCTGGGCGAGGATGTGACCAACAAGAAGACCAACGCCGCCAACAAGAGCGACGCCGAAGCTTGCCGCTGGGTGGCCCTGTCGGCGCTGCGCGCGCTGCAGGACGGTGCCAAGTCGCGCGGTGCCAATGCGGTGGTCGACATCGTCAGCTATTACAAGAAGAACGAGTTCAAGAGCACCACCAACTACGAATGCTATGCGGGCGCGATCCTGGCCGGCGTGGCACTGAAGGGCACCTACGCCAAGGTGAAGTAAGCAGACACGGCCACCGCCTCCCCCGGCGGTGGTCGGCTGCCCCTGCCCAGGCCGCCGCAGATACGCATTCATCACGGCGGCGCGGGCAGACTGCAGCGGTGCCCAGCTGAACGACATCGCGACATTGATGAACCTGACGCTGTCGCGCGACGGAAAACCGACGGTGGACAGTGCACGCGGCTTTCACCTGTGCCGGCTTTCCTCCACAATCATTGTCATTCACTACCCTGGGCAAAGCCCTGCGGCATGCAAGCCTACGTCTATAAAAGCCAACGCAAGCAGGACAGCTTCGTCTATCTCGCCGTTCGTGATGACTTCTCGGTCATCCCTGACGCGGTAAAGGCCTCGCTGGCGCCGTTCCAGTTCGTTCTCGAAGTGGCCCTGACTCCCGACCGTCGCCTTGCCCAGGTCGATGCCGCACAAGTGCGCCAGAACCTGACCGAGCGTGGATTCCACCTGCAGCTGCCGCCGCCCCCGTTGGCGCCGGTCCGGTTCCCGCGACGCAATGACTGACTCCCAACGCCCTCGCGCTGTTGCCTCCGCTGCCGCGCTCGGTGTGCTGCTGGCCCTGGCCGCGGCCGTCGGTGGCGTGCCCGGTGCGGTGTGCGCCGCGCTGGCCCAGCCGGCGTTCGCGCTGGCGGTATCGTGGTGGCGCCGGACGCGCCCGCTGCAGCCATTGCCCCAAGTGGCCCGCCACGACGCGCCCGCGCTGTTGGCGCTGTGGTCCCTTGGCCCGCTGCTGCTGACCCTGCTGGTGGCCTGGCCGCTGAGCGCACTGCACGACAGCGGCAGCCTGGCCGCCGTGCTTGGCCTGAGCGTGGCGGTCAGTGCCGCGCTGCTCGGGGTCTGGCGAACCTGGCCGTTGTGGAATGACGTGGAACGCAGCGAGGGCAGTCTGGCCCGGCATTGGCAGACCCTGGCCGGACGCGACCTGACCGCCTGGCGCGGCTTGGCCGTGGCCGCACTGGTGGTGCTGGTGTGCGCGCTGGTGGTGCTGCCGGCGTGGCCGGGCCTGGTGTCGGACGCGCTGCATTGGCCGATCGCCGCTGCGGTCGTGCTGCTCTCGCCCTTGGCGCACGTGCTGCTGCAGACGATCGCGCCGGCGACGAGCCTGGGTGCGCCGGTGCCGGCCGAGACGCGCGGCGACCGCGCCGATCCCTTTGCCGAGCCATACCCCGAGCCCAAGCCGCTCGAATCGATCGGCCTGCACGAACAACAGCCGGCGCTGTATGACGCCGCGCGCAGCGGCCGGGTCGACCGCGCCCTGCAGCTGCTGCAGGCCGGCGCCGATCCGCACGGCCTGCCCGACCCGGCCTGGCGCGACCAGCGCAGCCTGGCGGTGCTCGCCGCGGTGCTGCCTGACCTGCGGCTGCTGCGTGAACTGATTGCCCGCGGCGTCGGGGTCAATGCGCCGCACCGCGGCATGACCCCGCTGCTGGCCGCCACCCGCGACAGCTGGCATGGCCGCCCCGAGGCGGTGATGACCCTGCTCGCCAACGGCGCCGACCCGCGTGCAGTGGACAGCGAAGGCAACACCCCCCTGCACCACGCCGCGCGCAGCTCCGATCCCGGCGTCGCCGCGTTGCTGCGCGACGCCGCTGCCGAAGTGGACGCGCTGAACGACGATGGCTGGTCACCGCTGGCGGTGGCCTGCCAGGTGGGCAACTGGCGCCTGGCCAAGTTCCTGCTGGAACGCGGGGCCAAGACCGAGCCGGCCGAGGGAACGCCCGTGCTGCTGGCGGCCGCGGGCACCGAAGAAGACGATCCCGCCGGTGTGCAGCTGCTGCTCAAGCACAAGGCCCGCGCCGATGCGCGCGACCGCCAGCGCCGCAGCGCGCTGCACGAAGCCGCGTTGGCCGGCCATGTCGACATCATCGATGTGCTGCTCGCCGCCGGCGCCAATCTGGAAGCCCGCGACGGACTGGCGCGCACGCCGTGGCTGGAAGCCGCGCGCGGTGGTCGGGCCGGCGTGGTCGAACACCTGCTGCCGCACCACCCCGATCTCAATGCGGTTGATGGCGAAGGCCGCAACGCGGTGCTGCTGGCCTGCATGGCCGACAACGTCTCGCCACTGCTGGTGCGCCGCCTGCGTGATCTGGGCATCGCCGTGGACGTGGCCGACCCGCAGGGCCGCCGTGCCGTGGATATCGCCGCCGGTGCCGGGCGCTGGGCGATCGTCTCGCTGCTGGATCCCGCCTATCCGCTGCCGTCCGCGGTCAGCGATGGGCTGGTGATGTCCGGCGACGGGGACACAGCCTCGCCCTCGCTGCCGGACCGTCCGCCACTGGAACTGCTGCGTGAAGCGCTGAGCTTCGGCAACGTGGAGGGCATGGCCGCGCTGGCCCGCCTGTGCGCGCCGGAGGAACTGGGTGCGCTGCTGCACGACGCCGAACTGGCGCTGGATCCGCAGGCGCTGGACTGGCTGCTCGCGCACGGCGCGGCGCCGGAAGTGCTGGATGCGTGCGGTGATACCCCGATGTTCGCGCTGCTGGCGCGGGGCATCGACGCGGTGCCGGCGCTGCAGGTGCTGCTGCGCCGTGGCGTGTCCCCGGCCGGTCGCGGTGGCCTGGCGCGTCTGCTGAGCGCCTGCGCCCAGCACGACCACGCCTCACGCGGGCTGGAACAGCTTGCACTTGAACTGCTGGAACGCGGCGCGGATCCGTTCGCGCCATCGCCGGCCGGCGATCCGCCGCTGTCGCTGGCCGTGCGGCTGGGCTGGCTGCGGCTGCAGCAGGCGCTGCTCACTCAAGGCGTGGACCGCGAAGCGCGCGACAGCCATGGCATGACCGCCCTGCATCTGGCCACCGCGCTCGCGCGCGAAGGCTCGATCAAGCTGCTGGTGCAGCAGGGCGCCTCACCCGAAGCCCGCGCCGCCGACGGCCAGACCCCGCTGGGCGTGGCGCTGTCGATCGGCCGCCGCGATCTGGCCGACTGGCTGGACTGGCGGGTGTGGCCGCTGCCGCGCCGCGCGTTGCGCGACGGCGACCTGCCGGCGGCCGCGATGGCCGGTGACGCCGATGCCGTGCGTCGCCTGATCGATCTCGGTTTCGCCGTGGATGTGGTCGACGCCCAAGGCTGCACCGCGCTGCTGCGTGCCGCCGGTGGCGGGCACCTGGCCGTGGTCGACCTGCTGCTCACCCGTGGTGCGAATCCGCAGCACGCCGCGGCCAGCGGTGCGACGCCGCTGTCGGCGGCGGTCAGCATGCGCCAGATCGATATCGTCTCGGCCCTGCTCGATGCCGGTGCCGAACTGGAATACCGCCTGCCGGGCGGGGTCACCGTGCTGATGCTGGCCTCGGCGCTGGGCCTGCCGGACATTGTTTCGCGTCTGCTCACCGCCGGTGCCAACGTCCATGCGGGCGATGCCCAGCAGCTCGGCCCGCTGCACTGCGCCGCGCTATACGGTTTCAGTGCGCGCGACCGCTCGCGTCTGCTGGCCCTGCTCGACACCCTGCTGCTGGCCGGCGCCGAACCGGACCAGGCCGCCGCCGGCTCGGTCACGCCGTTGCTGCTGCTGCTCGGCGCCCGCGCCGAACCGGGCACCGCCTGCGACGAGCAGATCGTGCTCGCCGCGGTGGAGCGCCTGCTGGACGAAGAGGTCTCGCTGGACGTGCGGGATCCGCGTGGCTTCGGCCCGCTGCATCTGGCGGCCCTGCACGGCCTGCCGCTGCTGGTGCAGCGCCTGCTGCGTGCCGGCGCCGACCCGGACGTGCGCGACGCACTCAACCGCAGCCCGCGCGAGATCGCGGTGATGCGTGGTTTCATCGACGTCGCCGGCGAATTCGAACCGCTGGTACCGGGCGTGTCCTCGATGGCCCGGTTCCTGCGCGATAACGGCTGAGCCCCGCCTGGTAGTGCCGGCCGCTGGCCGGCAGCGCTCAATGAGGCACGGGCAGGTGCACCTGCAGGTTCATCAACGCGGCGGGTTGCCGTCCACACCCTTCCCATCACTCTCCGCATCCGCCTCGAACAGATGCATCAGGTCCGCGCGCGCATCGCGCGAGGTCTGGATCACCGCCGCTTCGTCGTCGTAGACCAGGTACTGATCGCGCAGCAGCTTCTCGTCATGCTCGCGGAAGCGCTGCACATGGCTGCGTGCGGTCTCCACCGACATGCCGAGCGCGATCAGCATCCGTTCGCTCAGTTCCAGGCTGGTGCCGAACACCTCGCGGAACGGCTCGGCGGACATGTCCATCAGCCGCCACGCATGCTGGCGGTTGCGTGCGCGCACCAGCACCACCGCATCGGGATACATGCGCCGGATAAGCCGCGTGGCCCGCATGTTGGCGTCCGGATCATCCAGTGTGACCACGTATACGCGGATGTGCTCGCCGCCGGCGGCGCGCAGCATCTCCGGCCGGGTGGGGTCGCCGTAATAGAGTTTGTTGCCGAAGCGGCGCAGGTCCGAGACCGTATCCGGATTGGACTCCAGCGCCACGAACGGGATCTTCTGCGCGGTCAGCAGGCGCGCCACCACCTGGCCGAAGCGGCCCATGCCGGCGATCATCACCTGCGGCTGTACATCGGTGATGTCGACCTTGTCGGCGGGCTGGGCCGGCGCCTTGGGACCGTCATCGCGGCCCAGCAGGCGGATCAGGCCGATCATCAACAGCGGCGTGATCGCCATCGACAGGCCGACGATCGCCACCAGCCGATCATGGTTGGCACTGCCAAGCAGGTGCGCGCGCTGGGCTTCGTTGAACACCACGAAGGCGAACTCGCCGCCCAGCCACAGCACGCTGCCCAGCAGCACCGCGTGGCGCGTGCGCAGCTTGGCCAGCTTGCCGATGCCGAACAGCAGGCCGAACTTGACCACCAGCAGGATCGCCACGCCGGCGGCGATCATCATCGGCTCGGCGACGATGCGGTCCAGGTCGATGCCCATGCCCACGGCGATGAAGAACAGGCCGAGCAGCAGGCCCTTGAACGGTTCGATCTGCGATTCCAGCTCGTGGCGGAATTCCGAATCGGACAACAGCACACCGGCCAGGAACGCGCCCAGGCTCGGGCTCAGCCCGGCCTCCTGCATGAACCATGCGGTGCCGAGCACGACCAGCAGCGCGGTGGCGGTGAACACCTCCGGGCTGCGCGTGCGCGCGATGATGTTGAACAGCCGGCGCAGCACCGGCCGTCCGCACAGGATCACCACCGCCAGCGCGCCGATCGCGATCGCCACGTCGTTCCACTGCAGAGTGTCGTTGCGCGCACCGCCGAGCAGCGGAATCGCCGCCAGCAACGGGATCGCGATCAGATCCTGGAAGAGCAGGATGGCGAAGCCCAGGCGCCCGTAATCGCTGTTGATCGCTTTGTGTTCGGACAGCAGCTGCAGCCCGACCGCCGTGGAGGACAGTGCCAGCGCGATGCCGACGATCAACGCGCTCTTCCACTGGAAGTGATCCAGCATCAGCAGGCTGCCCAGCACGAGGGCACTCAGCGCGACCTGCAGTGCGCCGGCACCGAACACCGAGCGGCGCATCACCTTCAGGCGGGCGGGCGACAGCTCCAGGCCGATCACGAACAGCAGCATCACCACGCCGATCTCGGCGGCGCTGAGGATGCGGTCGGCGTCCTGCACGAAACCCAGGCCATCCGGGCCGAGCACCACGCCAGCCGCCAGATAGCCAAGCACCGCGCCCAGGCCGAGTTTTTTGAACACCGGCACCGCGATCACCGCGGCCAGCAGCAGCACCAGGGCCAGCTCGAGCGCGCCGCTATGCATGGGGGAACCTGCTCATGGGGTCGTGTGCCGTGCGGGTGGAAAGCCTCCCCGGGCGGACCGGGGCCTGTGGCCGGGGCCACGCGCCATTATGCGACCGCGATGGGTGCGGAAGGCGACTCCCACCGGAACGGCGTCCCGCACAAGGGTTGACCTGCGTCACACCCGGGTCCAGACTGCCCGCCGCTGCTGGCGTCCGCCGTCGGCAGTAAACCCTTCCGGAGTCCCCAACCCATGTCCAGCGACAGTAGAAGTCGACCTTGCTCGACGCCAGCGATGGCCACCGCCTGACACGGGTCGGTTCGCCAGCGTTGGCGTCGCGCAATGCGATACCCACAGGCGAATACGATGAACCAGAAAGACCTGCTGCGCCCGGTGGCCGATGCCGCCTCGTTGAGCGCACCCCTCGATAATTTCAACACCGCCGATGCGGTGGAATTCCTCAACACGCTGAGCCTGTCGCGCGCCGCCGACACGCTGGCCGCGTTGCCGTTGCCGCGCGCGGTGAAGATGCTCGAGCAGCCCGAGCTCAACCGCGGCGGCGATCTCGTGGCGGCCATGCCGGTGGCCCGCGCCGCCGCCCTGCTCGGGCTGATGGCCGATGACCGCGCCACCGATATCGTCCACGAGCTGGACGAGGACGAGCGCGCGCGCCTGATCCCGCTGCTCAGCCCGGAGGCGCGCAAGGCGATCCAGCAGTTGCTGAGCTACCCGGCGCACACCGCCGGCGCGCTGATGACCACCGAGTTCGTCAGCGTGCCCTCGGACTGGACGGTCGGCCGCACCCTGCAGCACATCCGCGAGGTCGAGCGCACCCGCGAGACCGTCTACGCGATCTATGTGCTGGACCCGCACACCCGCGCGCTGGTGCAGGTGGTGACCATGCGCCGGCTGATCACCGGGCTGCCCGAGGAACCCATCCTCGACGTTGCCCAGGTCAACCCGCCGGTAACGGTGGAGGTGCAGCTGGATCAGGAAGAGGTGGCGCAGCTGATCCGCCGCCACGACCTGCTCGCGATTCCGGTGGTCGACGCGCAGCACCATGTGCTTGGCATCGTTACGGTGGATGACATCCTCGATGCCCTGATCGAAGAATCCACCGAGGACGTGCACAAGTTCGGCGGTATGGAGGCGCTGGAAAAGCCGTACATGCAGATCGGCTTCTTCGAGATGCTGCGCAAGCGGGCCGGCTGGCTGAGCGTGCTGTTCCTCGGCGAAATGTTGACCGCCAGCGCGATGCAGCACTACGAGGACGAGCTGGCACGCGCGGTGGTGCTGACGCTGTTCATCCCGCTGATAATGAGCTCGGGCGGCAACTCCGGCTCGCAGGCCACTTCGCTGCTGATCCGCAGCCTGGCCCTGCGCGAGCTGCGCCTGCGTGACTGGTGGAAGGTGGCGCTGCGCGAGGTGCCGACCGGCATCACCCTGGGCGCGATCCTGGGCGTGCTGGCGATCATCCGCATCGTGTCCTGGCAGCTGCTGGGCCTGCACGACTACGGCGAGCACTGGCAGCTGCTGGCACTGACCATCGGCGCGGCCCTGGTCGGCATCGTCACCTTCGGCTCGCTGTCCGGCTCGATGCTGCCCTTCATCCTCAAGCGCCTGGGCTTCGACCCGGCCAGCGCCTCGGCCCCGTTCGTGGCCACGCTGGTCGATGTTACCGGCCTGGTCATCTACTTCAGCATCGCCGCGATGATCCTGCGCGGCACCCTCCTTTGACAGGGACGGGGGGTGGTTAATAACCACCCCCGTCCCTGTTACTGTCTGATCGCATGAGCACCTACCACCTGCAAGCCGTCTTCCGCCCGCAGTCGGTCGCCGTGATCGGCGGCAGCCCACGTGAACGCTCCGCTGGCCGCGCAGTGATGCGCAATCTGCGCGGCACCGGCTTCACCGGCAAGGTGGCCTGGATCAATCCGCGTTACAGCGAGATCGACGGCATCCGCACCGTGAAGCGGCTCAAGGATCTGGACTGGGTGCCCGAGCTGGTGGTGATCACCGCCCCGGCCAGCATCGTGCCGCAGGTGGTGGCCACGGCCGCCGAGCGCGGTGTCAGCGCGGCGATCATTCTGACGGCCAACCTGGGCGAAGGCCCGGGCTCGCTGGCCGCGCAGGTGGAGGCCGCCGCCCGGCCCAAGGGCCTGCGTATTCTCGGCCCGCACTGCCTGGGCGTGATCGCGCCGCATGCACGCTTGAACGCCAGCATCGCCGCGCACTTCCCGCAGGCCGGCGATCTGGCCCTGATCTCCGAATCCAGTGCGATTGCCGCGGCCCTGGTGGAGTGGGGCGTGGCGCGCTCGGTCGGTTTCTCCGCCGTGGTCTCGCTCGGCGACACCCTGGATGTCGACTTCGGCGATCTGCTCGATTACTTCGCCACCGATTACCGCACCCGCGCGATCCTGCTGTACGTCGAGCACATCCGCGATGCGCGCAAGTTCATGTCCGCCGCGCGTGCCGCTGCGCGCGCCAAGCCGGTGGTGGTGGTCAAATCCGGCCGCCACATCCGCATCAATCCCGATGCCGATACCCACGTGCAGGCGCTGGCCAGCGCCGATGCGGTGTACGGTGCGGCATTCAACCGTGCGGGCCTGCTGCGCGTCAGCGCGCTGGATGAGCTGTTCACCGCGGCCGAAACACTGGGCCGGCTCGGCACCTTCCCGGGCCGTCGCCTGGCGATCCTGAGCAACGGCGGTGGGGTGGGGCGGCTGGCGGTGGACCAGCTGCTGGCCCTGCGCGGCAGCCTGGCCGAGCTGTCGCCGGCCACCGTCGCCCAGCTCGATGCGGTGCTGCCGCAAGGCTGGTCGCGCAGCAATCCGGTCGACATCGTGGTCGATGCCGATGGCGACCGCTACGCCGCGGCGATCGAAGCGCTGATGTCCGATACCGAGAACGACGCCGTGCTGGTGGTCAACGTGCCGACCGCGTTCACCTCCTCGGCCGATGCCGCGCAGGCCCTGACCCGCACGCTCGGCCTGCGCCCGCGCCACCACCGCGACAAGCCGGTGTTCGCGGTGTGGCTGGGCAACGACGATCGTGCCACCGCCACGCTCAATGCCGCGCGCGTGCCGACCTACCCGACCGAAGCCGAGGCCGTGCGCGGCTTCCAGCATCTGGTGCGCTACCGCGACGCGCAGGCCGCGTTGATGGAAACCCCGCCCAGCCTGCCCGAGGATTTCGTGGTCGATACCGCCGGCGCGCGCGCGCTGGTGGAGACCGCACTGGCCGCCGGCCAGCAGTGGCTGGACCCGATCGCCACCCACCAGCTGCTCAGCGCCTACGGCATTCCGTCCGCGCCGGTGATGCAGGCCAGTGATGCCCACGAGGCGATGGACCTGGCCCAGCCATTGCTGGAGCAGGGCGCCACGGTGGCGATCAAGGTGTTCTCGGCCGACATCCCGCACAAGTCCGATGTCGACGGCGTGCGTCTGAACCTCGGTACCCTGCAATCCGTGCATGCGGCGGCGACCTCGATCATCGCGCGCGCGCATGAAAAGCGGCCCGATGCGCGTATCGATGGCGTGCTGGTGCAGCCGACCATCGTGCGGCCCAAGGCGCGCGAGTTGATCGCGGGTATTGCCGATGACCCGACCTTCGGCCCGGTGATCGTATTCGGCCGTGGCGGCACTGCGGTCGAAGTGATCGACGACAAGGCGATCGCCCTGCCACCGCTGGACCTGCGCCTGTCGCATGAACTGATCGGCCGCACGCGGGTCTCACGCATCCTCAAGGCGTACCGCGATGTTCCGGCCGCCGACGAACGCGCGGTTGCGCTGATCCTGGTCAAGCTCGCCCAGCTTGCCGCCGACATCCCCGAGATCCGCACGCTCGACATCAATCCGCTGCTGGCCGACCGCGACGGGGTGATTGCACTCGATGCGCGCGTGGCGATCGAACCGTCGCGCAAGCTGCACAAGGGCCGCGGCCACCCCCGTTTCGCGGTGTTTCCGTACCCGAAGGAGTGGGAGCGCACCATCACCCTGTCCGACGGCGCCCCCGCCTTTGTACGCCCGGTCCGCCCCGAGGACGACGCGCTGTTCCGTGCCTTCTTCGCGCGCGTCACCGATGACGACCTGCGGCTGCGCTTCTTCCAGTCGGTGAAGCACTTCAGCCACGAGTTCATCGCGCGCCTGACCCAGCTCGACTACGCGCGTTCCATCGCGCTGGTGGCCATCGACCCGCGCAGCGGCGACATGCTCGGCGCGGTGCGCCTGCACGCCGATGCGGACTACGACCGTGGCGAGTACGGCATCCTGATCCGCTCCGACCTCAAGGGCCACGGCATCGGTTGGCGGTTGATGGCGATCATGATCGAGTACGCGCAATGGCTGGGCCTGAACATCATCGAAGGCCAGGTGCTGCGCGAGAACAGCACCATGCTGGCGATGTGCCAGAGCCTGGGCTTCAAGACCCGGCTCGACCCGGACGATTCGACGGTGATGGTGGTGACCCTGCCGGTGCAGGACGTACAGGTGCCGCAGGCGCCCGATCCTGCAACGCACTGAGCCGATCGCGGTACGGCGCGTGCACGTGGGCGGGGCGACAATACGGGATGACCGACCGCCTCCCCCTGCTGCTGCTCCCCGGCCTGCTCAACGACGCTGAACTCTGGCGTGCGCAGATCGCCGACCTGTCCGATATCGCCGACTGCATCGTGGGCGACCAGACCCGCGGCGAGACGATGCAGGCCGTGGTCGATGACGTGCTGGCGCAGGCACCGGCGCGCTTTGCCCTGGCCGGGTTCTCCCTCGGCGGTTTCGTCGCCCAGCAGATTCTGCGCACCGCGCCGGAGCGGGTGCTGCGCCTGGCCCTGATCGATACCTCGATCCATGCCGACTCGCCCGAGCGCGCCGCGCAACGGAGGACGCAGCAGGCAAGCGTGCGGCTGCCCGGAAAATTCCACGGCTTCGGTGACACGTTGATGCGCAGCTACATCGATGCCTCGCGGCTGGATGACGATGTGCTGGTGCAGCGCGTACGCGACATGACCGCGCGGCTGGGCGCGGAGGTGTTCCTGCGCCAGAGCGCACTGGACCGGGTGGATGGCCATGACGTGCTGGCCGGATACCGCGATCCGCTGTTGATCGTATGCGGTGCGAACGACCGCATCACCCCGCTGGCGATCAGCGAGGCGATGCATGCGCTGGTGCCGGATTCAACCCTGGTGGTGCTGCCCGATTGTGGCCATCTGGCCCCGATGGAGAAGCCCGACGAGGTCAGCGCGGCACTGCGCGCGTGGTTGCAGGGGTAGGTGCCGACCGTTGGTCGGCATGCCCACCACGCCCGACCAACGGTCGGGCGCTACCGGTCAATCCCAGGCTGGCGCAATCGCCTCAGGGTTCGCCAGGCGATGCCCCCGATCCAGCGTGGCGATCTGCGCCATGTCCTCATCGCTCAAGCGCAGATCGGCGGCCAACAGGTTGCCGGCCAGGTTGTCGCGCTTGGTCGAGGACGGAATCACCGCAAAGCCCTGCTGCAACGCCCACGCCAACGCGATCTGGGCCGGGGTGGCCTGGTGGCGCGCGGCGATGGCCTGGATCACCGGGTCCTTGAGCACTTCGCCGTAGGCCAGGCTCATGTAGGCGGTGACAGCGATGCCCTGTTCCTTCAGGAACGCGATCAGCGCGCGGTTCTGCAGGTAGGGGTGGACTTCGATCTGGTTGGTCGCGATCGCATCGGCACCGAGGATCTCGATGGCCTGGCGGGTCTGGGCGATGGTGAAGTTGGAGATGCCGATCTGGCGGGTCAGGCCCTGCGACTTGGCCTCGGCCAGTGCACCGAGATACTCGGCCATCGGCACCGCATCCTTCGGCGACGGCCAGTGGATCAAGGTCAGCTCGACGTGGTCGGTGCGCAGCTTGCGCAGGCTCTCGCGCAGGCTCTCCAGCAGCGCGTCGTGGTGGAAGTTGGCGATCCAGATCTTGGTGGTCAGGAACAGAGCTTCGCGGGCCACGCCGGACTCGGCGATGGCCTGGCCGACCTCGGCTTCGTTCTCGTAGATCTGTGCGGTATCGATGGCGCGGTAGCCGACGTCCAGTGCGTTGCGCACCGAGTCGATCACGGTCTGGCCCTTCAGGCGGAAGGTGCCGAGGCCGAAGGCGGGAATGCTCATGGAAACTCCTTCATGGGGTGAGGTGCAGGCTACGCCGTGCACCGTAAAGCGACGGTAGAGCCGACCGTTGGTCGGCTGTGGTTGCGTGGAACGAATCGTTGCTCGGCTGTCAGGTAGAGCCGACCGTTGGTCGGCTGTCAGGTAGAGCCGACCGTTGGTCGGCTGCTGTCACGGGTCCGCGACCGGGATCCCTCAATGCGCGCTCACGGCGATGCCTTCGGCGCGGTCGGCCACGCCATCGCGGCGGTCCAGGCGGCCGCTCAACGCGGTCAGGCCAAAGGCGCCCATCACCACCAGCGCGCCCAGCCACGGGGTGTGCATCAGGCCGAAGTGATCGACCACCAGGCCCCCCAGCGAAGCACCGAGCGCGATGCCGACGTTGAAGGCGGCGATGTTCAGGCCCGACGCCACGTCGGCGGCCTGCGGGGCGAACCGCTGTGCCTGCTTGACCACGTACACCTGCAGGCCCGGCACGTTGCCGAACGCCACCGCACCCAGCGCGAGCACGGTCAGCAGCACCAACCAGGTGTTGTAGGCGGTGAAGGTAAGCAAGAACAGCACGGCGGCCAGCAACGCGAAGATCAGCTTCAGGGCCGGGATCGGGCCGCGGCGGTCGGCCAGGCGGCCGCCCCACAGGTTGCCGATCGCCACCGACACGCCGTAGACCAGCAGCACGCCACTGACCGCATTGGCCGAGAAGCCGGTCACGTCCTGCAGGATCGAGGCCAGGTAGGTGAAGGAGAGGAAGGTGCCGCCGTAGCCGAGTGCGGTGATCGCATACACCAGCAGCAGGCGCGGCTGTGCGAGCACGGCGAGCTGCTGGCCGAACGTGGCCGGCGCGCTGCGCTGCAGGTTGCGCGGCACGAACAGCAGGCTGCCGATCAGCGCGATCACGCCGAGCGCGGCCACGGCCAGGAAGGTGGCCCGCCAGCCCAGGTGCTGGCCGATGAAGGTGCCCAGCGGCACGCCGGTGACCAGCGCCACGGTGAGGCCGGTGAACATGATCGCGATCGCGCTGGCGGCCTTTTCCTTGGGCACCACCGAGGTGGCGATGATCGAGCCGATCGAGAAGAACACACCGTGCGCCAGGCCGGTCAGCACGCGCGCCACGATCAGCGAGCCGTAGCCCGGAGCCATCCAGGCGATCACATTGCCGAGGGTGAACAGCAGCATCAGCGCGACCAGCAGGGTCTTGCGTGGCACCCGGCCGGTCAGCGCGGTGAGCACCGGCGCACCGACCGCCACGCCAAGCGCATACAGCGACACCAGCAGGCCGGCCGAGGGCAGGGTGACGCCGAGGTCGGCGGCGATCGTCGGGATCAGGCCGACGATGACGAATTCAGTCGTGCCGATGGCGTACGCACCCAGCGTCAACGCCAACAAGGCCAAGGGGATACCGCGGGACATGGACGGATACCGGTGGGGAGTGAGGCTGCGCAGTCTGCGCGCCGCACTCTTGCGGAAAAAGCGGCCTTCACGCCAATCACTGTTGCTCCATGGTCAATAATGGAGCCTCTCCGCCGGGCCGCCGCCATGAAAACCACCCTCGATGAGATGCAGGCCTTCATCGCCGTGATCGACAGCGGGTCGATCACCGCCGCCGCCGAACAGCTGGGCCAGACCACCTCCGGGGTCAGCCGCGCGCTGGGTCGGCTGGAAGAAAAGCTCGGCACCACCCTGCTCACGCGGACGACCCGTCGCCTGCAGCTGACCGAGGAGGGCGACGCTTTCCTGGCCCAGGCCCGCGCGATCGTGGCCTCGGTGGAAGCGGCCGAAGAGCAGATCGCCGCACGCCGTCAGCGACCGGCCGGGCGCCTGCGCGTGGATGCGGCGATGCCGTTCGTCCTGCACGTGATCGCCCCGCTGGTGGCCAGCTACCGCGCGCGCTATCCCGAGGTGGCGCTGGAGCTCAACAGCAGCGAGCGCTACATCGATCTGCTGGAGCGGCGCACCGATGTGGCCATCCGTATCGGGCCATTGGCCGATTCCACCCTGCATGCGCGGCCGCTGGCCCACAGCCGGCTGCGCGTGATGGCCAGCCCGGCGTATCTGGAGCAGCACGGCACCCCGCGCGACGTGGCGGCACTGACCGAGCACACCCTGCTCGGCTTCAACGAGCCTGACTCGCTCAACCACTGGCCGCTGCCCGGCGCGACCGACGCGCTGCTGCACGTGCGCCCGGCGGTGGCGGTCTCCAGCGGCGAAACACTGCGCCGGCTGGCGCTGGAAGGGGTCGGGATCGTCAGCCTGTCTGATTTCATGACCCACCGCGACCGCGAAGCCGGCGCCCTGGTGCAGGTGCTGCCGGATATCACCGTGGAGGTCCGCCAGCCGATCCACGCCGTGTACTACCGCAACACGGCGGTCTCGGCGCGGATCAGCTCCTTCCTCGATCACCTGGCCGAGGCCATGGTGGGTACCCCCTACGTCCGGTAGTGCCGGCCGCTGGCCGGCGCCATTCCGATGCGTGCTGCGTGCGGTTGCCGGCCAGCGGCCGGCACTACCGCTGCATCACGCCGCGCGGGCCAATCCGCTCACCACACCGCGCCCGGCATCCAGCACGAACACATCCACCGCCGCATTCAAGGCGACGGCCTGCTCTTCCATGCTGCGCGCTGCCGCCGAAGCTTCTTCCACCAGCGCTGCGTTCTGCTGCGTGGTCTCGTCCATCTGCACCACGGTCTGGTTGACCTGCTCGATCCCGGCGGACTGTTCCTGCGAGGCCGCTGCGATGTCGGCCATGATGTCGGTGACGCGCTGCACACTGCCGACGATCTCGCCCATGGTCTGCCCGGCCTGCTGCACCAGCGCGGCACCGCTGTCGACATCGGCGACGGATTGATCGATCAGCCCCTTGATCTCCTTGGCCGCGCTGGCCGAGCGCTGCGCCAGCGTGCGCACTTCGCTGGCGACCACCGCAAAGCCGCGGCCCTGCTCGCCGGCGCGCGCCGCTTCCACGGCAGCGTTGAGCGCCAGGATGTTGGTCTGGAACGCGATGCCGTCGATGACGCTGATGATCTCGGCGATCTGCCGCGACGAGGCCTGGATCGCCCCCATCGTCGTGACCACCTGGCCGACCACCTCACCGCCTTGCGAGGCGACCGAGGCGGCGTTGAGCGAAAGCTGGTTGGCCTGGCGCGCGTGCTCGGCGTTCTGGCGCACGGTGGAGGTGAGTTCCTCCATCGAGGCGGCGGTTTCTTCCAGGTTGGCGGCCTGCTGTTCGGTACGGCGCGACAGGTCGCTGTTGCCCGCGGCGATCTCGCCGGCGGCGGTCTGGATCGATTGCGCGGCGTGCTTGATGTCGCCGACGATGGTGGTCAGCTGACCGGTGGTACGCGCCATGTCATCGCGCATGCGCGCGAACACCCCGTGGAAGTCGCCGCGCATGCGCGCGCTGAGATCACCCCCGGCGATCGCCTGCAGCACGCGCGAGACCTCGCCCAGATCCTGCTCGGTGGTCTGCATCAGGCGGTTGAGACCGCCGACCATCTCGCCGAAGTCGTGCTGGTAGCGTGCCTCATCGCCGCGCTGGCTGAAATCGCCCACGGCCGCTGCCGCCGCCAATCGTTTGATCTCGGCATTGATGGCACCGAGGTTGGCCTTGGCGGTATCCAGCGCCTGGGTGATCACCGCCTTCTCGCCGGGCAGGCGTTCCATGTCCACCGATAGATCACCGACCGCGTAGTGGCCCATGATCTCGATCGCCCGCAGCTTCACCTGGATGTGGTTGGCGACCAGGGTGTTGGTGTCGCTGACCATCTGCCCATAGCCGCCCGGGAATGCCGTGGCGTCCATGCGGTAGCTGATCTCACCGGCGTCGTGGCGCTGCGCCATCGTCGCCTGCGCGGCCAGCACGCCCTTCAGGGTCTGGGTAACCTCGCGCATCGCGGTGCCAAGGCGACCGATCTCATCGCCGCTGCGCACCACCACCACATGCTCCAGATCGCCGCGTGCCACCGCGCGGGCTGCGGCTTCGACCGCGACCACCGGGGCGATCACCGCGCGCCGCAGCCACAGGGTGAGCACGGCCAGCAGCACCAGCGCCGCCAGCGCCGTGACCATGGCCGAGGCGACCAGCGCGGCGCGGGCGCGCTCGGCCGTTGCACCGGTCTCGTACTCGGCTCGTTCGCTGGCGCGCGCGGCCAAGGCATCCAGCGTGGCGCCCACGGCGCGGTCGGCGCCGCGCACCAGCGCGTCGCCGGCCTGGGTGTCATAGCCACTGGCCGCGAATGCCTCCAACGCGCCGCGGTAGCGGGCCTCCAATGCGCGGTGCTCGGCCAGGAACCGGTTGGCCAGCGTGCGTGTCTGTTCATCGCGGCTGGTCGCCAGCGTGCCGGCCAGGGCTTCAATGCGGCGTCCTTCCGCATCGAACGCCGCCAGGTGGCGCTCGCGCAGCGCCTCATCGGCGCCCCGGATCAACACGTTCTTCCACTCCTGCACCTGCAGCCGGAACTCGCGCTGCAGCAGCTCGGCCTGCGCTTTGCGGGCGACCTCGACGGGCACCTCGGCCGACAGGTTCCGCCAGGCCGACCCCAGCCCGGCCAGGGCCGCCAGCACGATGATGACCAGGCCGAGCGACAGCGCGCCCAGCAGTTTGAATTGAAGACTCAGGGCGCGTGGACGCGCCGGTGCGGAGGACGTCATGGGAAATGAAAAGTGGGGAAGGGCAATGCGGTATCGGTCTGCCTAAAGCAGGCTGAAGTGCGACGCCAATCACGGTTGCCGTTCCATTAAACGTTGTGACGATGGCGTGTAGATTAATTTTGGTCGCATATGGAACGAAACAGGACTGGACACGCAACCAATATGTAACTAATGTAGTTACATGAAATCCAGCAACCAGTTCTCAGACGCCTTGCACGTGATGGCCCATCTGGTCGGCCAGGACGGTCCGCGCACCTCCGAGCAGCTCGCCACCTGCCTGCCGACCCATCCCGTGGTGATCCGCCGTCTGCTGTCGGCCCTGAACAAAGGCGGCCTGGTGACCACCGTGCGTGGCCACGGGGGCGGCGCCCAACTCGCCCGGGAGCCGGCGCAGATCACCCTGCACGACGTGTATGTCGCCATCGGTGCGCCCGCCCTGCTGCACACCGGCGCGCGCGAGACCGGGCGCGGCTGCCCGGTGCAGCGCGTGGTCAACGAGGCGCTGGACGACAGTTACCGCCAGGCCCAGGCGCTGCTCGAGGCCCGCCTGCGTGACACCACCCTGGCCACGCTGGGCGAGGCATTCGCCCGCCACCTGGCCCACCATGCTGCAGGAGTTCCCCATGAGGTTTGATGCGATTGTCGTCGGCGGCAGCTTCGCCGGCCTGTCCGCTGCCCTGATCCTGGCGCGTGCGCGCCGCGAGATCCTGGTGATCGACAGCGGCCTGCCCCGCAACCGCTTCGCCGCCCATTCCCAGGGCGTGCTGGGCCAGGATGGCATCGCCGGTGCCGAGCTGCTGCGCAACGCCAAGGCGCAGCTGTTGGACTACCCGACGGTGCGCTGGGTCAACGATACGGTCAGCACGGCCGAGCCGACCGTGGATGGTTTCGTGGTCGGCACCGCGAACGGTGACACCTGGGCCACGCGCAAGCTGCTGCTGGCCACCGGCATCGCCGATGAACTGCCCGAACTGCCCGGCCTGGCCGAGCGCTGGGGCCACAGCGTGGTGCACTGCCCGTACTGCCATGGCTATGAAATCGGCGGCGGCGCGATCGGCCTGCTGGGCGGGCATGAGAAATCCGCGACGATGGCCGCGTTGCTCGCGGACTGGGGCAACGTCACCCTGTTCGCGCACGGCATGACACTGGCACCGGAAGAACGCGCTGCCCTGCAGCACCGCGGGGTCAGCATCGAGCACGAGGCCGTGATCGGTCTCGAAGGCGAGGCACCGGCGCTGAGCGCTGCCGTGCTCGCCGATGGCCGCCGGCTTGAACTGCGCGCGCTGTTCGTCACCGCGCGCCAGCACATGGCGACACCCCTGGTGGAACAGCTGGGCTGCGTGCTGGAGAACAGCCCGATCGGCGTGCTGGTCCAGGTCGACCCGGGCAAGCAGACCAGCGTGCCCGGCATCTATGCCGCAGGCGATGCAACGCTGGTCGGCAACATCAGCCTGGCCAGTGCCGAAGGCGTGCGCGCCGGCGTCAGCCTGCACCACGCGCTGGTCGCCGAAGACAGCCGGGCCAGCCGATAAGGCCAGGGCGCTCGGCCGGGCCGGAAACCGAGCGCCCACCCCACACGGAAACAGCCGCCCTGCGGCGGCTGTCCGTCATACATGGCGGTGGGCTCAGGCCTGTTCGGCGCTCGCCGCATCCAGCTGCTGCACATCCTGCGCCGACAGCGCGACCTTCGCGGCGGCCAGCACATCGTGCAACTGCTCGACACTGGTGGCGCTGACGATCGGCGCGGTGATGCCTGGACGGGCGATCAACCACGCGATCGCGATCTGCGACGGGCTCACGCCATGCGTGCTGGCGATGTCGTCCAGTGCGCCCAGGATGCGCAGGCCACGCGGATTGACGTACTTGTCCACCACGCTCTGGCCGCGCGCGCTGCTCTTGCCCGCATCGGCGGCACTGCGGTACTTGCCGCTGAGGAAGCCGCTGGCCAGCGAGTAGTAGCTGATCACGCCGAGCTGCGCTTCGCGCACTACCGCTTCCAGCCCGGCTTCGTAACCGGCGCGGTCGTACAGGTTGTACTCCGGCTGCAGCGTTTCATAGCGCGGCAGTTTGTAGTCGGTCGAGACCCTCAAGGCATCGCGCAGGCGCTCGGCGCTGTAGTTGGAGGCACCGATCGCGCGCACCTTGCCCTGTTCGATCAGGCGACCGAAGGCGGCCAGCGTGGATTCCAGCGGGGTGGATTCATCATCTTCGTGCGCCTGGTACAGATCGATCACGTCGGTCTGCAGGCGGCGCAGCGAATCCTCCACGGCGGCGGTGATGTTGTCGGCCGACAGGCCCGGGTGTTCGGACCACTTGGCCACCTTGGTCGCCAGCACCACCTTGTCACGCTTGCCGCTGTGCTTGAACCAGCGGCCCAGAATGGTTTCCGACTCGCCCCCCTGGTTACCGGGCACCCATGCCGAATAGACATCGGCGGTATCGACCAGGTTGAAGCCGGCCTCGACGAAGGCATCGAGCAGGGCGAAGGAGGTCTTCTCGTCCGCACTCCAGCCGAAGACATTGCCGCCGAAGGCGATGGGGGCGACATGGAGGCCGGAACGACCGAGTTCGCGCGTAGCAGTCATGGGTGATGTTCTCCCTGGGAATCGTTTCCACAGGATACGGCCGGGGGGGTGACAGCGTTGCGGCAGCAGGCACAAAACAGTGTTCTGGATTGCTGCGTCGCACTAACGCTTTGTGAACACCTGTGCACGCTTGGCTGCTAGTCTCGCCGCATCCCGTTACTGGAAGCCCCGCCGATGAAAGCCCGTTCGTTGACCTGTGCCTGCCTGTTCACTGTCTCCACCCTGATGCTTGCCGCGCCCGCGATGGCGATCAAGCCCGCCGGCCCGAACGCGCAGGTCGCGATCACCCCGGCCGTGCAGAAGGCCGTGCAGGACAATCGCCGCGATCCGGCCAACGTCAAACGCGATGCCTACCGCCATCCGGCGCAGACGCTGTCGTTCTTCGGTGTCGCGCCGGGCCAGACCGTCATCGAAGTCACTCCGGGCAGCGGCTGGTATTCGGAAATCCTCGCGCCGCTGCTGCACGACAAGGGCCGGTACGTCGCCGCCGTGGTCGACCCGATGGCCGTGGCGGAGGGACGTGGCCGCGACTACCAGCAGCGCAGCCGAGATGGGCTGGACAAGAAGTTCGCCGGCAACGCTGCTGTGTTCGGCAAGAGCCGCGTGGTCGCCTATGACCCGAAGGCCCCGGTCTTTGGCCCGGCCAACTCGGCAGACGTGGTGCTGACCTTCCGCAACGTGCACAACTGGCGCAGCAGCGGCCAGGCCGAAGGCATGTTCAAGGGCTTCTTCTCGGTGCTCAAGCCGGGTGGCGTGCTCGGCGTGGTGGAACACCGGGCCAAGGCCGATGTACCGGCAGACGACAAGACCGGTTACGTGGGCCAGCAGCAGGTGATCGCGATGGCCAAGGCCGCCGGTTTCGAACTGGCCGGCAGCAGCGAGATCAACACCAATCCGCGCGACACCAAGGATTACCCGAACGGTGTGTGGACGCTGCCGCCGACCAACCAGCATGACGCGGCCGATGAGGCCAAGTACCAGGCGATCGGCGAAAGCGACCGCATGACCCTGCGCTTCGTGAAGCCGGGCAAGTAAGCGACCCGCATAAGACACGGCGCGCGGGCCATGGCCTGCGCGTCCTGGTCGAGATGAAGACCATCGGCTGACGCCGTCTGGATCGCGGCGACGGCATGGGGATGGGACAATGGTCCATCCCACTGCCGCTGTTGCCCCGATGCTGATCGCCTTCAACAAACCGTTCAACGTGCTGTGCCAGTTCACCGACCGCAGCCAGCCGCCGCGCGCGACCCTGGCCGGTTTCGGGCTGCCACCGGCGGTATACGCGGCTGGCCGGCTGGATTACGACAGCGAAGGCCTGCTGTTGCTCACTGATGACGGCGGCCTGGCACACCAGTTGACCGATCCGCGTCACAAGGCGGACAAGACCTATTGGGTGCAGGTGGAAGGCACAGTGACCGATGCTCAGCTCCAGGCGCTGCGCCGTGGCGTGCTGCTCAACGATGGCCCCACATTGCCGGCCGGTGTCGAGCGCCTGGAGCCGCCACCTGAACTGTGGCCGCGCACGCCGCCGGTGCGCTTCCGCAAGACGGTGCCCGATGCGTGGCTGGCGATCACGCTGCGCGAGGGCCGCAACCGGCAGGTGCGACGCATGACCGCGGCGGTCGGCCTGCCCACGTTGCGCCTGGTGCGTATCTCGATGGGCGCGCATGCGATCGGCGATCTGCAACCCGGCCAGTGGCGGCAGATCGGATAATAAAAAACCGCCGGCAGAGACCGGCGGTTTCGATGCACGTGCGGTAACGCGTCAGCGGATCAGGCGTCGCTGCCGATATCGCTGGTTTCGTCCACCACGGTGTCGTTGCGGCGGTTGCGGGCGCTGATGCGCTGCGCCTGGCCGTTCACCACCCCACCGTTGGCGAGCTTCTTCTTCTGCTGCTTGCGGTACAGCGCATAGCCCAGCAGGCCCACGCCGACAGCGGCGGCGGCGATGGTCACGGCCGGATTGCGGCGCACCACCTTGGCGGCGACCTTGCTGCCGGTCTTGACCGCGCCGAGTGCGGCACCGGTCTTGATCCAATCGGTCGCCTGCGGCCCGAAGTGACGCAGGTTGCTGCCGGCATGCTTGAGGCCGTCACCAGCGCTGCTGGCAATGTCCAGGGCACGCTCGAGGGCGCGGTCGGTAATCACAGTCAATCTGCTCATGGGGGGTCCTTGCCTAAAGGTTCTGATCCAGTGTCGCGCGGTGGCCGTGTAGGGCGTGTTATCCATTTGCTACGGCCGGATCACGACTGTAGCCGGTTCCCCGCGCTGCGCGCGCCACGTGCCGGGCGATGGTCAGGTGACAGCCATGAATGCGCGCATCGGGTGAGGAATGGGCGGCCTGCTCACGTGCCGCGCGGCTTGGCGCGGTGTGTTGCGTTCGCCGTCCAAGGATCGTCCGGCCACGGATGCCGGGGATACCGCCCCTTCATTTCCTTCTTCACCTCGGCGTAGGTGTTCGCCCAGAAATTGCGCAGGTCCTGGGTGACCTGCAGCGGGCGGCCGCCCGGGGAGAGCAGATGCAGCGTCAGCGGGATGCGGCCATCGGCGATGCGCGGGGTGTCGCTCAGGCCGAACAGTTCCTGCAGCTTGACCGCCAGCACCGGCGCCTGCGGCGTGACGCCATCGGCATCGAGCGTGTAGTGGATCGGGCGCTCCATCCCCGAAGGCACGGTGATGCGGACCGGGGCATGGCGATCGATCAGCTGGCGTTGCGCCCACGGCAGCGGTGACTTCAGCGCTTCACCCAAGCTGGATTCGTCGAGCGCGTCCAGGCGGGTCCTGCCGTTGAATGCGGGGGTCAGCCAGGTCGGCAGCGTCGCCAACAGCGCTGCGTCGGAGACATCCGGCAGTTCCAGCGCCGGCATCCATGCGCGCACCGCCAGTGCACGGGCCTGCCACTGGCGCAGCCCTTCGGTCCACGGCAATGCGTCCAGCCCCAGTTCGGCAACCGCATCGGTCAGCGCCTGCGCGGCGTGCGCAGGATCCACGCGACCGGCCGAGCGGCTGTCCAGCACGATGCGATCGAATCGAGTCTCGCGTCGCGCGACCAGCGCACGCTTCTCAGCATCCCAGCGAACCACGTCTTCCTGTTTGAAGCGATCGGCGAAATCACGGCGCAGGCGGTTCTCGTCCACCGGCGCGGCGCGCAGCAGCAACGCGTCGCGTGCTTCGTAGCGCAGCTCCACCGCGACCAGCCACGGCTCGCCACGCAGATCGCTGGGATCGAACAGGCGCGCGCTGCGGCCATTGGCCAGCAGATAGCGCAGCGGATCGGTCGGATGGCGGGCAGCAATCCGGTCCGGAAATGCATGGGCGAGCAGGTCACCGAGTTGATGCGCCTCGACCGACGCAGGGGGCGCGGCCTCACAGCTCAGGCGTCGCCGCCATTGCTTGCTGGCCGCATCGATCGCAGCCAGGCCCCCGCGGCTGGCATCGTGCGGCACGCGCCCCTGGCGGAACGCCGCCAGCGCACGCCACCGCGCAGCGAGTGCATCCCCCCCTTGCCGCAGCGGGTCGCGCGCTTCCACCAGCGCGGCCAGATCGCAGGCCAACGCCTGTTCGACACCCCCGGCGGCCGCCATCAGCATCGCGGCCAGCCGCGGGTGCGTACCGAGGGTCAGCATGCGCCGGCCCAGCGGGGTCAGCGTGCCGCTGTCGCTGAGCGCGCCCAGGCGCTGCAGCAGTTCACGGGCGGCGGCCAATGCACCGGCCGGCGGGGTATCGACGAAGCGCAGGTCGTCACTGCCCCAGGCGGCCAGTTCCAATGCCAGCGAAGCCAGTTCCACCTGCGCGATCTCGGGCCGCCGCTGCGCCTCCAGGCGTTGCGACTGTGGCCACAGCCGCCATGCCCAACCCTCCGCAACGCGGCCGGCGCGGCCGGCACGCTGATCGGCCGAGGCCTGCGCGATGTTCACCACATCCAGGCGCGCAAAGCCGCTGTTGGGGTCGTAGCGCGGCTCGCGTGCCAGACCCGCGTCGATCACCACCCGCACGCCGGGCAGGGTCACCGATGACTCGGCCACGTTGGTGGCCAGCACCACGCGGCGGCGACCGCCGGGATCGGGCTGCAGCACCTGCGATTGCTGGTCCACCGGCAGTTCGCCATGCAGCGGCAGTACCTGCACGGCCGAATCCAGCACGGCCTGCAGCGCGGTCTGCACGCGCGCGATCTCGCGCTGCCCGGGCAGGAACACCAGCACGTCGCCAGGATGTTCGGCCAAGGCCTGCTCCACCGCGCGCCGTGCCTGCGGTTCCAGTGCCTCGTCGCGACGGGCGGGGAAATGCGCGATCGTCACCGGGAAGCTGCGGCCTTCGCTGCTCAATCGGGGCGCATCGAGGAACTGCGCCAGCCGCTCGCCATCCAGCGTGGCCGACATCACCACGATGCGCAGGTCCTCGCGCAGCTGCGACTGCACATCCAGCGCCAGGGCAAGGCCGAGATCGGCGGCCAGATGGCGCTCGTGGAATTCATCGAACAGCAGCGCCCCCACGCCTTCCAGCAGCGGGTCGTCCTGCAGCATCCGGGTCAGGATGCCCTCGGTCACCACCTCGATGCGGGTCCGCGCGGAGATCTTGTTCTCGAAGCGGATGCGGTAGCCGACGGTCTCACCGACGTTCTCGCCCAGCTGCCGCGCCATGAACTGCGCGGCGCTGCGGGCGGCCACGCGGCGCGGCTCCAGCATGATGATCTTCCGGCCTTCCAGCCATGGCGCATCCAGCAGGGCCAGCGGCACCTGGGTGGTCTTGCCGGCGCCGGGTGGCGCTTCCAGCACCAGTCGGGTGCCGCGCTCCAGCGTGGTCAGGATCTGCGGCAGCAGCGTGGCGATGGGGAAAATCGGGGGGCTCATTGCACAAGGATACGGCGTCCGCTGCGCAGCGCATTGCCAGCGCGCGGCGGGCGTGTTTCCCTGTGCCGCCCTGACCCCATGGATACCCCGATTGCGCTGCGCTCTACGCGTGCTGTCGTTGTTGATCGCAGGCGCCATGGCGCCGTTCGCTGCCATCGCTGCCGAGCCCGCCACGGCCGAGGCGGACACGTCGCTGCAGGCACCCTACGATGGCAACCACTGGGCCGTGCTCGCGCGGGCGCAGATCCAGGCGCGCTACCTGCCGGCGGGGTTGAGCGATGATGCTGCGATCCAGCGCGCACTGGCCGATGGCACGCTGCGCGAAGCGGTGTATCCGAGCCTGCAGCTGGCCGACGATGTGGCTTACATCACGCTGAGGGCGCTGGCGCGCAGCACGCTGGACCGCCGCAAGGACATTCTCTACCTGTGCCGGCGGACGGATGGCTTCGAGCTTCTGCTCGACGATACCGCTGAGTGTGCTGACGATGCCGCGCGCCGCCTGCGTTTCGACGCTACCGCCGGCGGTGCGCTGACGTGCCGCGACTGCGCAGCGTTCGGCCTGCCCACGCGGTGGGAGCGCCATGATCGCCCCACGCGCGGGGCGTCCGATTGAGCCTGCCGGGGCGCAGGTACAATGGCCGGGTTTCCCGTCCTGCAGCAGCCCCATGCAACTGATCGATATCGGCGCCAACCTCACCCATGATTCCTTCGATCGCGACCGCGACGCCGTGCTGGCGCGTGCGCGCGAGGCCGGGGTGGTGCAGATGGTGATCACCGGCGCCAGCCGCGAGCACTCGCCGATGGCGCTGGATCTGGCCCGCCAGCATCCGGGGTTCCTGTACGCGACCGCGGGCGTGCACCCGCACCATGCGGTGGAATACACCGACGAATGCGACGCAGAAATGCGCGCGCTGCACGCCCATGCCGAGGTGGTGGCGGTAGGTGAGTGCGGGCTGGATTACTTCCGTGATTTCTCCCCGCGCCCGGCGCAGCACCGTGCCTTCGAGCGTCAGCTGCAGCTCGCCGCCGAGAACGGCAAGCCGCTGTTTCTGCACCAGCGCGACGCGCATGCCGATTTCATGGCGCAGATGAAGAATTTCGAGGGCCGGCTTGGCCCGGCGGTGGTGCACTGCTTCACCGGCGAGCGCCAGGAGCTGTTCGACTACCTGGACCAGGACTGGTACATCGGCATCACCGGCTGGTTGTGCGATGAACGCCGTGGCGCGCACCTGCGCGAGCTGGTCAAGCACATCCCGGCCAACCGGCTGATGATCGAGACCGATGCACCGTACCTGCTGCCGCGCACGCTCAAGCCATTGCCGAAGGACCGTCGCAACGAGCCGATGTTCCTGTCGCACATCGTCGAGGAACTGGCACGTGATCGGGGCGAAAACGTAAAGACCACGGCCGCCAACGCGACGGCGGCGACGCGCACCTTCTTCCGGTTGCCTGACGCGGCCTGAGCGGGCAGGTACCGACCGTTGGTCGGTACGCGTGTCGGACCCCGCATTGGTAACCGCACCCACGACCGACCGTCGTGGGCTACCGCAGCGCGGAGCGTCCGTCGCCGTGGGCCCAGGCGTCGTCCAGCCCTTCGCGATAGGTCGTGAAGCGCGGCTGCCACCGCAATGCCGCGCGCGTGGTGCGGCCGTCGATGCGCTTGTGGCTGGTGTAGAAGCGGCGCAGTGAGGCGGCCACCCCCGGTGCGTCCCACGCCTGCGCGGCAGGCAGCGGCAGCCCACTCAGCGTTGCGGCGTAGCCCAGCACGTCCTGTGGCGGCGCCGGCTCGTCATCGCTCAGCAGGTATAGCGCATGGCCTTCGGCCCGCTGCATTGCCGCCAGCACGCCACTGGCCAGATCCTCCACATGCAGCCGGTTGAACACCTGCCCCGGCCGCACCACATGCCTTGCCTTGCCCTGCGCCAGCTGGACCAGCGCATTGCGCCCGCGCCCATACAGGCCAGGCAGCCGGAACACCGCCGAGGCGATGCCGCGGGCCTGCGCGGCGGCCTGCCACTGCTGTTCGGCATGCAGCCGTTTCAGGGCGGTCTCATCAGTCGCATCGGCGATGGACGTCTCAGTGACCCGGCCGCCAGCGCGGTCGGCGTACACCGCCGTCGAGGAGAGATAGCCGACCCAGCGCAGGGCAGGGCTGTCACTCAGCGCCTCGGTGAGCAGGCGCAAGGCCGGGTCGCCCTCGGCATCCGGTGGCACGGTGCAGACAAGGGCCTCGGCCGTGCGGATCGCCTCGCGCAGGTCCGCGCTGATCGGTTCGCCGGCGACGAGGCGGTGGCGGACCCATCCATCGTCCGGCGCATTCGCAGGATCACGCACGGTGCCGCTGCAGGCCACGCCGTGCGCGTGCAGCAGCGCGGCCAGATGCCGGCCGCTGTAGCCCAGGCCCAGCACCAGCACGCGGGCGGGCAGCGTGGCAGGCATGGTGCTCAGGCGCTGCGCAGGCGCTGGTAGGCCTGCAGGTGCGCATAGGCCACCGCCAGCAGCGGCGCCGCCTGTCCGGCTGCGCGTGCACGCACCAGCATGTCGCCGACGATATGCTCGGCCTCCACCTGCTGGCCGGCCTCCAGATCGCGCAGCATCGAGGCCTTCAAGGCCGAGCCGGCCTGGGTGGTCGCCGTCAGCGCGATCTCGCGTGCCTTGGCCGGAATCGGCTCGCCAGCCGCCTCGGCAACGGCCACGCATTCGTCGTACAGGCCGCGCACGATCGCCGCACCGTCATCGGTGGCCACGATCGTGCCGACATCGGCGCGCATCAGGCACGTCGCCGCCGCCAACGTGGTCAGGAAGGTGTACTTGATCCACTGCTCCTGCCCGATGGCATCGGTGGCGACGTGGTCCACCCCGGCCTGCACACAGGCTGCCGCCAACGCCAGCACGCGCGCGCTGCTGCCGGTGCCGTCGCGCTCGCCGAAGGTCAGCTTGGCCGCCGGCGCCAGGTGCAGCACCGCACCATCGGCGGCCTTGGTCGCGCTGATGAAGCACAGCCCGCCCAGCACCGCGTCGCGGCCGAAGCGCGCGTCGAGATCGGCGTAATGGCGCAGCCCGTTGAGGATCGGCAGCACCGTGGTGCGCGGGCCGACCGCCGGGGCGATCGCCTCGATCGAACTGGCCAGGTCGTAAGCCTTGCAGCTCAGGATCACCAGATCGAACGGCTCGGCGCTCGCCAGTGCGGGCAGCGCCTCGGCGGTGACGTGCTTGACCGGGAACGTCGCATCGCCCAGCGGGCTGCGCAGCACCAGGCCCTCGCGCGCCAGCTGCGCCGCACGCGCGGGACGCACAAGAAACGTCACATCCACACCGGCCTGGGCCAGCCGACCACCGAAGTAACCACCGGTTCCGCCGGCGCCGAGGATCAGGAGGCGCATCAGCTGCGCATCCCCACGCCCCGCTTCAACAACCACAGCGCCAGCGCGGTCAATGCGACCACGAAGCCGATCATCAGCGCGTAGGCCACCCACAGCGGCACGTCGCTGGTGCCCAGCAGCCCGTAGCGGAACGCGTTGACCATGTAGAAGATCGGGTTGGCGTGCGTGGCCGCTTCGGCCCAGGTCGGCAGCAGCTTCACCGAATAGAACACGCCGCCCAGGTAGGTCAACGGGGTCAGGATGAAGGTCGGCACGATCGCCACATCGTCGAACTTCTTCGCGTACACCGCATTGATGAAGCCGGCCAGCGAGAAGATCGTCGCGCCCAGCAGCACCGTGGTCAGCGTCACCAGCGGATGCGGGATGCGCACGGGGGTGAAGAACATGGCGATGATCAGCACGATCACGCCGACCATCAGCCCGCGCAGCACCGCACCGGACACATAGCCCCACAGGATCACCCAGTTCGGCATCGGGCTGACCAGCAGCTCTTCCACGTGGCGGCCGAACTTGGCGCCGAAGAACGAGGAGCTGATGTTGCCGTAGCTGTTCTGGATCACGCTCATCATCACCAGGCCCGGCACGATGAACTGCATGTAGCTGTAGCCGCCCATCTCGCCCACGCGCGAGCCGATCAGCCCGCCGAAGATCAGGAAGTACAGCGTCATGGTGATCGCCGGCGGCACCAGGGTCTGGCCCCAGATGCGCAGGATGCGCGCCACTTCGCGGCGCACGATGGTCATCAGGGCGATGCGGTTGCGCTGGCCGTCGGTGATGACCGGGGTCGGGGTGCTGCTCATGCCACGTTCTCCTGGTTGCCGGTGAGGCGCACGAACAGCTCCTCCAGGCGGTTGCTCTTGGTGCGCATCGAACGCACGCGGATGCCAGCGGCGTTCAAGGCGTCGAACACGCGGTTGAGGTCCATCGCACGCGGCATGTCCACATCCAGCGTGTGGCTGTCGGTGGCGATCAGGATCGCGCCGTCGATCTCCGGCAGCTGGGCCGGCAGGCTGCCGTCGATATCGAACAGGAAGCCTTCCACGTCCAGCTTGGCCAGCAGCTCGCGCATCGGGCCCTGGGTGACGATCTGGCCGTGATTGATGATGGCCAGGTTCCGGCACAGGTGCTCGGCTTCTTCCAGGTAATGCGTGGTGAGGATGATCGTGGTGCCGGCGGCATTGATCTCCTTGAGCACCCGCCACATGTCGCGGCGGATCTCGATGTCCACGCCGGCCGTGGGCTCGTCCAGGATCAGCAGGCGCGGGCGGGTCATCATCGCGCGGGCGATCATCAGCCGGCGCTTCATGCCGCCGGACAGGGTGCGGCTCATCACCTGCGCCTTCTCCCACAGGTGGGCGCGCTTGAGCTCCTCCTCGGCCATCTTCTCGGCCTCGGCACGGGCCACGCCATAGAAGCCGGCGTAGTTGACCAGGATGTCGAAGGGCTTTTCGAACAGGTTGAAGTTGATCTCCTGGGGGACCAGGCCGATCAGGCGCATCGTGGCGCTGCGGTGGCGCACCAGGTCGCTGCCGAACACCTCGACCTGGCCCTCGCTGAGGTTCACCAGCGAGCTGATGATGCCGATCAGGGTCGACTTGCCGGCGCCGTTGGGGCCCAGCAGGGCGAAGAAGTCGCCCGGGGCCACGTCCAGCGAGACGCCCTTCAGCGCCTGGGTGCCGTTGTCGTAGGTCTTGCGGAGGTCGCGCACCCGCAGGGCGGGGGCGGCGGTGGACGCGGGAGTGTTCTGGGAAGCCAAGCTCTTGCCTTCGCGCCCATGGGCTGGCGCTGGATAGGGGCGGGGAGGGGCTATTATAGAAGACCCCGAGGGCTTGCCCCGGCTACACACTGTCCCGAAAAGCCGTGCCTGTTCAATTCCCCCTCAAACTGGTCGACCGGCGCATGCTGGCCCCGACCGTCGGCCACTACCAGTTCCTGCGTGATGACGGCCAGCCGCTGGATTTCCAGCCCGGCCAGTTCATCCAGGTCCATTTCGAGTACGCCGACGGCACCGCCACCAAGCGCAGTTACTCGCTGGCCACCATTCACAACCACGCCCTTGGCGCGGGCGAAGCGGTCGATATCGCGGTCAGCTTCGTCCCCGGCGGCGCCGCCACAGCCCTGTTCGAGGGCATGGATATCGGCGGCCACGTCACCGCCAGCGGCCCGTTTGGCCGGTTCTGCCTGCAGCCAGGCGACCACAACGCCCGCTACCTGCTGATCGCCACCGGCACCGGGGTCACCCCGTATCGGTCGATGCTGCCGCTGCTGGCCACCGCCATGGCCGAGCGCGGGGTGGAGGTGGTGCTGCTGCAGGGCGCCCGCACCCCCACCGAGCTGCTCTACAGCGACGACTTCTATGCCTTCGCGGCCGCCCACCCGGGCTTCCGCTACGTGCCGTGCCTGTCGCGCGAGCTGCCGGAGAACCCCCATCCGGACGTGCGCCACGGCTACGTGCAGCAGCATCTGGCCGAGTTCGCCCCGAACCCGGCCACCGACATCGCCTACCTGTGCGGCAACCCGGACATGGTCGATGCGACCTTCGAGGCGCTGAAAGAGGCCGGCCTGCCCACACCGCAGGTGCGGCGCGAGAAGTACGTCAGCAGCAAGTAACCCCGCTTCCCGGCGCGCCGCTGGCCGGTGCGCGGCAGCCAGGTGCCGCTGCCCGGTCCCGGACCGGGCAGCGGAGCGTCGTGGCGAGCGGTAAGATGCGCCGCGCGCCGCTTCCGCCTGGCTGACTCGATGCCCCTGCATTTCCCCACCATTGCCGTGCTCGGCTTCCTGCTGTGCCTGGGCATCGCCATGGGTTTTTCGTTGCTGCTGCTGGTGCTGCGTCGGCAGCCGGCGCTGCGGCTGTGGACGGCCAGCCTGTGGATGCTGTCGGTCAGCCTGACCCTGGTCGCGCTGCGGCCTTACCTGCCGCAGGTTGCCGGAATCCTGTCGGGCAACGTCGCGGTCGCGCTGTCCGGCGTGCTGATGCTGTACGGCGTGGCGCGCCATCTTGGCCGCCGACTGCCGGCGTGGCAGCCGGTGGCATTGACGGCCACCTATCTTGGCGCGATCGCATTCTTCCTGGTGGTCCATCCCAGCCTGGTCATCCGGCTGCACGTGTTCAGCGTGTTCGCGGTACTGCTCAACGGCTGGATGACCTGGCTGCTGCTGCGCCACGCACCGCCGGCGCAGCGCACCAGCTGCCGGCTGGCGGCGGCGGTGTTCGCCGCGCAGACGCTGCTGTACCTGGCCCGCCTGTTCCTGCCGGTGGCCCCGGATGCGGGTGACGACCTCCTGCGCGCGGGTGCGCCGGTCTTTGCCACGTATCTGGTCGGGCTGATCCTGGAGCTGGCGCGGTGCTTCGCGCTGGTGCTGCTGCTGGTGGAACGCATGCTGGTGGACCTGCAGCGACTGGCACGCACCGACGTGCTGACCGGCCTGCTCAACCGCGGGGCGGTGCTGGCCGACGGTGCCAGCCTGCTGGAGCTCAACCGCCGCCCCGGCCGGCCACTGGCGTTGCTGCTGCTGGACGTGGATCACTTCAAGCAGATCAATGACCGCTGGGGACATCCGGCCGGCGATGCGGTACTGCGGCATGTCGCCGACGTGCTGAGCAGCTGCGTCGCCGATCGCGAGCACCTGCTGGGCCGCTATGGCGGGGAGGAGTTCGTCCTGTTGCTGCCGGGGGCCGATCAGGCCCAGGCGCGGCAGTGCGCCGATCGCCTGCGCCAGGCGCTGCGTGAGTCGTCCGCGCGGCTGGACGGCATGCCGGTGCCGGTGACGGCGAGCATCGGCCTGGCGATCGATCAGGGCACAGGCGACATGGCGCGCCTGCTCGGTGCAGCCGATGCCGCGTTGTACCGGGCCAAGGCCGAGGGCCGCGACCGCACCATCAGCGCGGCGGCCTTGACGGTGCAGTGAGGTGCGCGGCGACGCCGCCGCCTTCCCCGGCACGGGGCCAGCCGTGTAAGTTGGGTCACATCGGCCACGCCCGCGCGTCGTGGTGGCATGACCTTCAACAAGGGGAAGTACGGAAGATGTCTACACACCACCTGAGGCTGGCCGGTGCGCTGGTCGCCGCCCTGTGTGCCGGCTGTGCGCCGGTACCGGAAGATGCATCCGGCGCCGCCGCCGCTCAACGCCTTTTCGGCACGCTCGCGTTCCAGCCCTGCACCCTGACCAGCGCGCAGGCCAGCGCGAACGTGGAGGCACAGTGCGCCACGCTGCAGGTGCCGGAGAATCCGGCCGAACCCGACGGCCGCCGGATCGGGTTGAACATCGCCTGGCTGGAGGCCGGCAATGACGGCGCTGGCAAGGCCGACCCGGTCTTCTTCCTCGCCGGTGGCCCCGGCCAGGCCGCGACCGAGGTCGCCGCACCGGTGAACATGGCACTTCGCGATGTGCGCAAGCAGCGCGACATTTTCCTGATCGATCAACGCGGCACCGGCAAATCCAACCCGCTCACCTGCCTGGATGCACAGGGCAAGGAGCTGCCGCTGGATGAGAACGCGGCGCCGAGCGCGCGCCTGATCGAAGACTATGCCCGCCGCTGCGCGCAGTCGCTGACCGGTCGCGCCGATACCCGCTTCTACACCACCACCGAAGCCATCGGCGACCTCGATACGGTGCGTAAGGCACTGGGCGTGGACAAGATCAACGTGATCGGTGGCTCCTACGGCACGCGCGTGGCACAGCAGTACGCCGCGCACTATCCGCAGCACACCCGCACCGTCGTGATCGATGGCGTGGTGCCGAACGACCTGGTGGTCGGTGGCGACTTCGCCAACACCTTCGAAGATGCGATCACCCTGCAGTCGGCGCAGTGCCGCCAGGATCCGATCTGCGCCAAGCGCTTCCCGGTGGACACCCGCACCCAGCTGCGCAACGTCATGGCCACGCTGGCCAGGGCGCCGGTCGAGGTCGAGTACCGCAATCCCGGCACCGGCCAGGCCGAGCGTGATGTGCTGACCGCCGATTCGGTGACCGGACTGGCCTTCATGTTCTCGTACATGCCCGAGCTGTCCTCGCTGCTGCCGGTGATGCTTGATGAGGCCGCGCAGGGTCGCTATGCGCCGCTGATGTCGCTGAGCAAGATGGCCAGCCGCACGCTCGGGGTGCAGATGAACCGTGGCATGCAGTGGTCGGTGCTGTGCGCCGAAGATGCCGATCGCTACCAGGAAGGCGCCCAGGGCGACCGTGTGCTCGGCCCGGAAGTGGCGCGCATGTTCTTCGCCGCCTGCCCGGCCTGGAACGCCGGTTCGCGACCGAAGGATTTCACCGCGCCGTTCGCCTCGACGCTGCCGGTGCTGCTGCTGTCGGGCCAGTTCGATCCGGTCACGCCGCCGCGCTACGCCGAGCAGGTGCTCAAGCAGCTGCCCAACGGGCGTCACCTGCTCGCCAAGGGGCAGGGCCACGGCACGATCAACGCCGGCTGCATGCCGCGCATCCTCGGCCAGTTCATCGACACGGCGGATGCCAAATCCCTCGACGCCACCTGCCTGGATACCCTCAGCCCGGTGCCCGCCTTCACCTCGTTCAACGGATGGGCCCCATGAACCGTTTCTCCCACCGCACCGGGGAGGTGCGCGCATGATCGTCGCCGAGAACCTGCATAAAGCGTTCAAGACCAAGACCGGCCTGATCCAGGCCGTCCAGAACGTCGGCTTCCAGGCCGAAGACGGCCGCATCACCGGCCTGCTCGGGCCGAACGGTGCCGGCAAGACCACCACCATGCGCATGCTGTACACGCTGATGAAGCCCGACCAGGGCCGCGTGCTGGTGGATGGCATCGACGCGGCGGTGGACCCGGTCGCGGTGCGTCGCCAGCTGGCGGTCCTGCCGGACGCGCGCGGGGTGTACAAGCGCCTGACCGCGCGCGAGAACATCGCCTACTTCGGCCAGCTGCACGGCATGAGTGCCGCGCGGATCCGCGAGCGCACCAAGGTGTTGTGCACGGCGCTGGAGATGGAGGACATCCTCGACCGCCAGACCGAAGGCTTCTCGCAAGGCCAGCGCACCAAGACCGCGATCGCCCGCGCCCTGGTGCACGACCCGCGCAACGTGATCCTGGATGAGCCCACCAACGGGCTGGACGTGATGACCACGCGCGCGCTGCGCGGGTTCCTGCGCGGGCTGCGTGACGAAGGTCGCTGCGTGATTTTCTCGAGCCACATCATGCAGGAGGTGGCCGCGCTGTGTGACCACGTGGTGATCATCGCGCAGGGCACGGTGATGGCCGCCGGCAGTGCCGATGAGCTGCGCGCACAGACCGGGGAAAGCAACCTGGAAGATGCCTTCGTCAAGGCAATCGGTACCGAAGAAGGATTGCACGCATGAGTTCGTTCGCCACGCTGTTGACCGTGATGCGCAAGGAACTGCGCGATCTCTCCCGTGACCGCCGCACGCTCGCGCTGACGCTGCTGCTGGGGCCGCTGTTGTACCCGGTACTGATCCTGGGCATGAGCAAACTGGCCGAAAGCCGGGTCAAGACGCAGATCGAGCAGCCGCTGGAAATCCCGATGATCGGCGGCGAGCATGCCCCCAATCTGGTGCGTTTCCTGGCATCGCAGGGTCTGAATGCGACCGAGGCACCGAAAGACCTCACCGAGGCGATCCGCAGCCAGCGCATTGATGTGGCGCTGCGCATCAGCCCGGACTTCGGCAAGGACTGGGCCGACGGCCGCCCGGCGCTGGTCGAGATCATCAAGGACAGCACCCGCCGCGCCGCCGATATTCCCAGCAGTCGCCTGGAGGCGGCACTGGGCGGCTACAGCCAGCAGGTCGGTGCGCTGCGCCTGCTGGCGCGCGGTATCGATGCACAGGTGGCGCGACCGCTGGACGTCGCCGCACAGGATCTGGCCACCGCCGAAGCCAAGCGCGGCATGATGCTGTCAGTGCTGTTGCCGATCCTGCTGACCATCACCTCGTTCCTGGGCGGCGCCTACCTGGTGATGGACACCACGGCCGGCGAGCGTGAGCGGCAATCGCTGGAGCCGCTGCTCGCCACCCCCGCACCGCGCAGTGCGATCGTCAGCGGCAAGATCGCCGCAGCCTGCGCTGTCGGTGTGGCATCGCTGTTGCTGACCCTGGCGGCCTTCAAGATCAGCGCGCAGCTTTCCTCGGGCGGGGTAGGCCGGCAGCTCAACATGGGTTTCCTGCCGATGCTGCAGATGCTGCTGATCATGCTGCCGATGCTGTTCATCGGTACGTCGCTGCTGACCTTCCTCTCGGCCGCCGCCAAAAGCATGAAAGAAGCCCAGAGCCACATGACCTGGCTGATGCTGCTGCCGATGCTGCCGGGGTATGCGCTGATGGTGTACCCGATCAAGAGTGAGCTCTGGCAGTTCGCGGTGCCGTTCCTGGCACAGAACCAGATGCTGCTCAAGATCATCCGCCACGAAGCGATCAGCCCACAGATGTGGGCGGTCTACCTCGGTGCGGGCTTCGGGCTGGCGGCGCTGTTCTGGTATGCCGCGGTGCGTCGTTACCATCAGGAGCGGTTGGCGATTTCGGGTTGATCCACGAAGGGCTCCGAAAGGGGCCCTTCTTCAGGGGTGGATTCGCATGACGACAGCGCGCCTCAGCGCTTGACCGGTGAGGCGCGGTCCGTGTTGGATACGACACATGGGATCACTGGTAGAGGCTGCACTCGCAGGCGATCTGCGCTTACCGCGATGCTGTCCGGCTAGATTGATGGGTGACGAGCTTTCGGAGACGGAGAGCGAGCCCGCCCATGCATATCGATGCCAATCTTGTCGTGTTGTACGTTTTCAGCGTGGTCGTGATGATCGCCATGCCAGGCCCTGTTGCGGTGTTCGTGGCAGGCACCGGCATCGTCGGTGGACCGAAGCTGGCGCTTCGGGCGATTGCCGGCACCAACGCTGGCTCCCTCGTACTGATCGTGCTGTCGATGCTGGTCGTCCAAGGGCTGCTGTCCATCAATGAGACGGTGTTTACCTTGCTCAAAGGCGGCGGCGCCCTCTACATCGGCTATCTCGGCTACCAGATGCTGCACGATGCCGGAAGGGCGGCGGCCACGCCGGTGGCGACGCACGGGAGTTTCACAAAGGGCTTCGTGATGTCGATCTCGAACCCTAAAGACATCATCTTCTTCGCATCGTTCTTTCCGCAGTTCCTCGAGATCACGCCTCAGCCAACGGTGAGCCTGGGGCTGCTGACCGGACTGTGGATCGTGCTGGACTTCGCCACCCTGATGACGGTCTGCCTGTTGGTCCGGCGGTTGGTGAAACCAAACGTGCACCTGGGGATGCTGCGCGTCTCAGGCGTCTTGCTGATGCTGATTGCCCTGCTCGGCGTGGGGATGGCAGGGCGTGATCTCGTCAGCGCTGGGTTGCCCGCCACCATGGCGTTGCAAGAACCTTCGACTGCCCTATAGCGGCAGTGCTGCATGCGCCACTGAAATCAGAAAAAAGGCCCGGATCACTCCGGGCCTTTCGTCATACCAGCTTACGTCGCGATCAGCCGCCTTCCGGCGCGAAGGCAAGCGTGCGGCGCGTGGTGACCGGTGCACCGACCGGTTCGAACTTCCAGCGTTTGACGGCATTGAGTGCTTCGCGGTCGAACACGCGGGCCGGGGTGGCGCGCAGCACGCGGGCGGCGGTCACCGAGCCGTCGGTGCCGACGGTGAGTTCGACCAGGACTTCGCCGGAGGTGCCCGAACGCAGCGCGTCGGCCGGGTAGCGCGGGGCGGGCGTGCTGACCGGGCGCAGGCTTGGTGCGGCGGCGGCCTGGCGGGTCGCCGCAGCCTGCTGGGCGGCCGCCTGCTGCTGGCGCTGTTCGGCCTCGCGACGGGCGTTGGCCTGGCGCTCGGCATCCTGCGTATCACGGCGCGCGGCTTCCTGCTGGGCAGCAATCTGGCGCGCGGCCTCGGCTTCGGTGGTCTGCTGCTGCGCCAGGCGCTGTTGTTCCACCAGCTGCTTGGCGCGGGTCTCGGCGTCCTTCTTGACCTTGTCGGTCTCTTCCTGGGTGCGCTTGAGCGCAGTCTGCATGCTGCCGCTGATGCCCTGCTTCAGGCGGGGCAACGCCGGGGCGGTCGGGTCGACTTTCTCGATCAGCGCGACCAGGCGCTGGGTCTCAGCGAAGTCTTCGCGGCCCAGGTTCTGCTCGGCGGCAATCAGGGTGTACGGCAGCAGATCGGTCAACGCGCTCTTGACCGAGGCATCATCCGGGGTCTTGTCACGCAGCGCCAGGTAATACTCGATGGCGTTGTCGCCGGCCGGGGCGTACATGCGGTTCTCGCGCAGCGCCTTGCCGGCCAGCTCGCGCAGTTCTTCGGTGCCCAACGATTGGACCTTGGCCGACACCGCCGGTGCGGCCGGCGCAGCAGTGGGGGCTGCCGGTGCCGCAGGCGCGGCCGGTACGGTTTCGTCCTTGCCCGAGCAGGCGGACAGGGCCACCAGCAGGATCATCGGCGCGAACAGCCGCGCCGGGCCATGAGTCTTGACGTGCGACATCCAACTCCCCTTTGAAGACGACGATACGTAGGGCCTGATGCGGTCAGGCCGACCGAAGGCCATGGACGTTTCCCGACGTCCACGGCGGACCCGCAGGTGTGCAATCTAGCATCACCCCGCCCGGCCCGGGGGCCGGGCGGCCAGGGCAGGGGGCATCCTCACCGATGCCGCTGCTGCCGGGCAAGCCTCAGTGAGACAACGTCTTGCTCGGCGTCCCGTTCATCAGCTTGTCGGTGTAGGCGATACCGATCGCCGACAGGATGAAGGCGGCATGGATGATGGTCTGCCACATCACGCCGGTGGAGGTCATGGCCGAGCACTTGAAGGCTACGGCGGCCGTGGGCCCGGCGGCTGCGACAGCGGCCGAAACGGCCTGCAGGTACGCGTCGCTGTTGCACGATGGCAGCCCATCCAGATTGCCAGCTGCAATGAAGGTCTTCAGCAGGTGGATCGAGGAGATGCCGATGATCGACAGCGCCAGCTTCACCTTCAACACGCTCGCATTGACGTGGCTCAGCCACTCCGGCTGGTCGGGGTGGTTCTCCAGGCGCAGGCGCGATACGAAGGTCTCGTAGCCGCCCACGATCACCATCACCAGCAGGTTGGAGATCATCACCACGTCGATCAGGCCCAGCACCAGCAGCATGATCTCCTGCTCGCCCATGCTGTTGGCCTTGTGCAGCAGGTGCCAGAGTTCCTTGCCGAACAGGAACACGTAGACGCATTGCGCCAGGATCAGGCCCAGGTACAGCGGCAGCTGCAGCCAGCGCGAGGCGAAGATCAGGGAGGACAGGGGACTGATGGGGGTCTGGGTCGAGCTCATGCTGGAATGCTGCGTTGCGGGGACGGCGCAGCGTAACGGTCCGGCTTGACCCTGCCAAGCCGAATGACGGACTAGACTCGGTATTCCCAATCCGCGAGCCGTCGCCATGATCGACCTGTACTACTGGCCTACCCCGAATGGCCACAAAGTCACGCTGATGCTGGAGGAGACCGGCCTGCCGTACCGGATCCAGCCGGTGAACATCGGCGCCGGGGACCAGTTCACGCCCGACTTCCTGGCGATCTCACCCAACAACAAGATGCCGGCGCTGGTCGACCACCAGCCCACCGACGGCGGCGCGGCGCAGAGCGTGTTCGAGTCCGGCGCCATCCTGCTGTACCTGGCCGAAAAGACCGGCCGCTTCCTGCCGGCCGACAGCCGCGGCCGGGTGGCGGTGCTGGAATGGCTGTTCTGGCAGATGGCCGGCCTTGGCCCGATGAGCGGTCAGATGGGCCATTTCAACGTCTACGCGCCCGAAAAGATTCCCTATGCGATCGAGCGCTACAACAACGAAGTGCGCCGCCTGCACGGGGTGATGGACAAGCGCCTGGCGCAGAGTGCCTACCTCGGCGGCGATGACTACAGCATCGCCGACATGGCCAGCTACCCGTGGATCGGGGCCTACGACACGCTTCCGGTCGATTTCAGCGCCTTCCCGAACCTCAAGCGCTGGCATGACGCGATCGCTGCGCGCCCGGCCACCCAGCGGGCCTACGCCCTGCGCGAGAAGGTGAACCCGCAGGCCGGCAAGCCGCTCAGCGAAGAAGAGCGCAAGCACCTGTTCGGCCAGCGCTGACGCGGTGGTCGCTTGCCCGGTCGTGCCGGCCGCTGGCCGGCTCCCCGCAGCGGTGGGCGCGCCCGGACGCCCGCCATTCCCGGCACGACCGGAACGGTTTTGGTTAGGATGAAGCGTTCCCCGTGCCGTTTTCCTGGCCGGGGACTGCCCAGACGCTGCCGGAACCCTCCATGCGCCACCTGTTTGCTTCGCTCGCCCTGATGCTCGCCTCGACCTCGATCGCCCACGCTGAAAAACTGACCCTGGATGCCATCACCGGCCCGCTGCCGTTGTCCGGCCCGACCCTGATGAAACCCAAGGTGGCCCCGGACGGCTCGCAGGTCAGCTTCCTGCGCGGCAAGGACGTCGACCGCAACCAGCTGGACCTGTGGGCGTACGACATCGCCAGCGGCCAGACCCATCTGCTGGTGGATTCCAAGGTGGTGCTGCCCGGCACGGAAACCCTGAGCGACGCCGAGAAGGCCCGCCGCGAGCGCCAGCGCATCGCCGCGATGACCGGCATCGTTGATTACCAGTGGTCGCCGGATGCACGCACGTTGCTGTTCCCGCTCGGCGGCGAGCTGTACCTGTACGACCTGAGCAAGCAGGGCGAGGCCGCGGTGCGCCAGCTCACCCATGGAGAAGGCTTCGCTACCGATGCCAAGCTGTCGCCGAAGGGCGGCTTCGTCAGCTTCGTGCGTGCCCGCAACCTGTGGGTGATCGATCTGGCCAGTGGCCAGCAGATCCAGCTCACCGACGATGGCAGCGACACCATCGGCAATGGCGTAGCGGAGTTCGTCGCCGATGAGGAAATGGACCGCCACACCGGTTACTGGTGGGCGCCGGATGACTCGGCGATCGCCTTCGCCCGCATCGATGAATCGCCGGTGCCGGTGCAGAAGCGCTACGAGATGTATGCCGACCGCACCGAGATGATCGAGCAGCGCTACCCGGCGGCTGGCGACCACAACGTCACCGTCAAACTGGCGGTGATCGCGCCGCGCCGCAACGCCACGCCGCGCTGGATCGACCTGGGCCGCAACCCCGATATCTACCTGGCCCGCGTCGATTGGCGCGATCCGAAGCACCTGACCTTCCAGCGCCAGTCGCGCGACCAGAAGACGCTCGAACTGATCCAGACCGAACTGGCCAGCGGCCAGCAGCGCACGCTGGTGACCGAAACCTCGCCGACCTGGGTGCCACTGCACAACAGCCTGCGCTTCCTCAAGCAGGGCGGTTTTGTGTGGTCGTCCGAGCGCAGTGGTTTCGAGCACCTGTACCGCATCTCCGATGACGGCAAGACCGTCACCGCGCTGACCGCCGGCCACTGGCCGGTGGACGAACTGCTGGCCGTGGACGAAGATGCTGGCAAGGTCTACTTCCGCGCCGGCATGGACAGCCCGCGCGAAAGCCAGCTGTACGCCGTGTCGCTGCAGGGTGGGGTGCCGAAGCGCCTCTCCCAGGCCCCGGGCATGCACACCGCCAGCTTCGCGCGCAACGCCAGCGTCTATGTGGACAGCTGGTCCAACACCACCACGCCGCCGCAGATCGCGCTGCACCGTGCCAACGGCGAGAAGATCGCCACCCTGGTCGAGAACAATCTTGAAGACCCGGCGCATCCGTACGCACGCTATCTCGATGCGCAGCGCCCGGTCGAGTTCGGCGCCCTGACCGCCGCCGACGGCAAGACAGAACTGAACTACAGCCTGATCAAGCCGACCGGTTTCGATCCGGCCAAGCGCTATCCGGTCGTGGTGTACGTCTATGGCGGCCCGGCCTCGCAGACGGTCACCAACAGCTGGCCCGGCCGTGGCGATCACCTGTTCAACCAGTACCTGGCCCAGCAGGGCTACGTGGTGTTTTCGCTGGACAACCGCGGTACCCCACGCCGTGGCCGTGATTTCGGCGGTGCGCTGTACGGCGTGCAGGGCACGGTGGAAGTGGCTGACCAGCTGCGCGGCGTGGCCTGGCTGAAGCAGCAGGCCTGGGTTGATCCGGCGCGCATCGGTGTGCAGGGCTGGTCCAATGGCGGCTACATGACCCTGATGCTGCTGGCCAAGGCCTCGGACAGCTATGCCTGCGGCGTGGCCGGTGCACCGGTGACCGATTGGGGCCTGTACGACACCCACTACACCGAGCGCTACATGAACCTGCCGGGCAACAACCCGAAGGGCTATGAAGAAGCGCGCGTGCTGGCGCATATCGACGGCCTGCGCTCGCGCTTGCTGCTGATCCACGGCATGGCCGATGACAACGTGCTGTTCACCAACTCCACGGTGCTGATGAGCGCCCTGCAGAAACGCGGCCAGCCGTTCGAACTGATGACCTATCCCGGCGCCAAGCACGGCCTGTCGGGCAGCAACGCGCTGCACCGCTACCGCCTGGCCGAGGACTTCCTGGGGCGCTGCCTGGCGCCCTGATCCGCCGTTGCTGCCACCGGCCTGACAAGGAGTTTGCCGATGACATTGCCGCCCGCACTTCCTGGTACCACCGTGCGCACCGGTTGGTGGCGCCGTCACTGGCGCTGGGCCATGCCAGTGGCGGTGGTGGTCGGCATGGCGGCGGCAGCGGGCGCGGTGTGGTTCGCGCTGTCCCAGTGGGCGTACTGGAGCAAATCCAGCACGCCCTACCAGGAGGCCATGCGCCGCGCGCGCTGCAACGTCGAGCTGGTTGAAGCGCTGGGTGAGCCCCTGCGCGATGGCTACCTGCCGGCCGGCTCGATGCATTCCAATGGCCAGAGCCAGTTCGTGATCGGGGTGAGCGGTCCACAAGGGAAGGGCCGCCTGTTCCTCAATGCCAAGCGCAGTGGCGAGCACTGGGACTACCCGATGCTGTATGTGGTCACCGATGCCAACGACGCCATCGATCTGACCGCGCTGGATGATGCCGAGGCGGCCGAGCGCTGTGCGTTGGCTGAGTGCCGCGCCAAGGGCGAGTGTCCGCCGTCGCTCAGTCTTTGAGAGGCGAAGCTGACGTTGCTGCCTTCTGGATTCGCAATGACTGCTGTTTTCGTTGATACCGTGATGCCACGCTGGGTTCTGCGTACCCGCGGTCTCTAGTCTCGATGCACCTGCCCGTTTGGGCAATGCTGCGGGCGAGGTGGAGCGGTGGAACGAATCTTGAGTGGCTTGATGGCTGTGTTGTGTGGTTTGTTTTTAGCGCCGACAACCTTTGCGGCGCTACCGTTCATCGAGGTTCCCACTGGTGGGTGGGATCCCGGGCTGGAGGCGCGCAAGCACTATGCCGGCGGAATGTATGACTGGGTGCGCCGGGTCAAGGTAGATCGCACGGCACTGGCGTCCGATCGGATCCAGGTCGATCTGTTCGACGACGTGTTCATTATCGAGCGCACGCCCCTGATCGCCAGAGAGCCGGAAGATGTTCCTCTATATGTGGCGGATGTCAGCACGCATGATGTCCAGCGCTCGCCCACGTCGCGGCAACTGTGGGCAGGGACGATCATCGGCGTGCGGGGGCCTGGGGGAATGTCGAGCACTGTCGAAATCACCGAGCTGGGCAACGGCGACCTCATGTCCAGTTTTTCACGTGGCCATTTGCTGTATCAGCTGTTTGGGGATCTACTGGTGCGCATCGATCTGCGCCGGGTTCCCAATGAAGCACCCACGGTGCGTGATCCCTATCCGGCGGACCCGCTCATCCTGGATAAGGCTGCTTCCCCATCAACCGCGGTATCGACGATACGCGTGGCTTTTGGGTACGGAAATGGTGCGCTTGCCAACGGTAGGGAGCAGGTTTTCAGAATGATGGAGGGAGCGGTCGAACACGCAACTGCTGGCTTCCTCGCTAGCGGTATTCGGGTTGAACTACAGCGGGCTGGAAATGCGCTGCCCGGCTACGCTGAATCCAGCGTGGTACAGACGCTGGATGACCTTGTTCTGGGCTCTAACGGCCCGCTCTGGCTGGTGCATAGGATGAGGCATCTCGAAAAGGCGGATTTGATGCTGATGATCATCGACACGAAAGATCCGGAATCCGTCTGCGGTCAAGCACAACGGCTTCTGGCAACGAAGGAAACGGCATTTGCGGTGGTTGAACGTCGCTGCCTTCCTAATGAGATCAACAGCCTCGCCCATGAAATCGGCCACCTCTTGGGCGCCGACCATGATCCTGCACACGCGTCCATCAGCCCTCCAAAATTCCAATACGGGCATGGCTATCAATCACCATTGAATACACCTGACCGGTGGAGGACAGTGATGGCTTACGATTGCAGTGATCGTGCATGCGGACGGGTCAACCGCTGGTCATCTCCGCGGGTGAGCCACAACGGATTGCCGGCTGGAACGGCGCGTCTGCATGACAACGTCCGCGTGTTGAATGAGACACGAGCCACAATAGCTGCATTCTATCCAGACCCGTGAGCAGACTGACCCGGGCCGGGAGGTTAACAATCAAGCCATGACCTCCGGCCAATTGCCCCCGACCCGCCAAGTGCGTAGGGTCGCAGGCATCCTGCCCTGGAGTTCCTGCATGAAGCCGCTTGTCCTTGCTGTTGCGTTGGCCCTGTCCGTTCCCGCCGCGCTGTCGGCCCCGCCGGCGTTGGCCGCCCCGGCTGCCGCCAAGCCCGCCGCTTCGCCCGCATGGGTCACCCGCAGCAACCAGCTGGCGCAGATCCTGCTGGATGCGCAGGGCCCGTTCCAGCCGGAAGAGACCGGCTTCTTCGGCGTGCCGGGCTATGACGACAAGGTGGCCGACTTCGGCCCCGACAACGGTGCCCGCTACCGCGCGGCGATGGCCAAGGCGCGCAGTGAACTGCAGGCCAAGCTTGCCACCGAGCGCGATCCCAACGTCCGCCAGGACCTGGCGATCATGATCGCCGCCGCCGACCAGAACATCGAAGGCAGCGAACTCAACGAGAAATACCTGCTGCCGTGGAGCGACACCCCGCAGACCGTGTTCAGCGGCCTCAACCTGCTGCTGTCCGATCAGGTGCCGGCCGAGCGCCGGGCCAAGGCGCTGGATCGCCTGAAGGCCTACGCCGGGCTTGCCCCGGGCACGCAGCCGGTGACCACCCTGTCGCGCCAGCGCTATGAAGAACGCCTGGGCGACAAGACCCTGCTGCAGCCGACGAAGATCGAAGTCGAGCAGTCGCTGGCCAATGTGGACACCTACATCACCGGCATCGAGCAGCTGTTCGGCAAGTACAAGGTGGCTGGCGCCGAGCAGGCGCTGCAGACCATCGCCAGCCAGCTGCGCGAGTACCGCGATTGGACCCGCCGCGAGGTGCTGCCCAAGGCCCGCACCGATGCGCGTCTGCCCGAGCCGCTGTATGCCTACCAGCTCAAGCGCGTGGGCATCGACATCGCCCCGGCGCTGCTGATGCAGCGGGCCCAGCTGGAATTCATGGAAACCCGCTCGGCGATGCGCCAGCTGGCGCCGCTGGTGGTGCAGGCCAAGGGCCTGAAGGTCACCGACAGCACCGATCCGGTGGCGGTGGTGCGTGCGCTCAAGGGCGACAAGATTCCCGACGATCAGCTCGAGCACCACTACCGCGGCGTGATCGATGCGATCGACCCGATCATCCGCAAGGAAAGGATCGTCGATGTGCCGCAGCGTCCGATGCAGATGCGCCTGGGCTCGGCCGCCGAAAGCGCCGCCTCGCCGGCACCGCATTTCCTGCCGGCGCCGCTGGTCGGCAATACCGGGCAGCAGGGCACCTTCGTGTTGCCGCTGGGCAACCCGGCCGCCGGCGACAAGGCCGCGCAGTACGACGATTTCAACTTCGGCTCGGCCGCCTGGACGCTGAGCGCGCATGAAGGCCGCCCGGGCCACGAACTGCAGTTCACCGCGATGGTCGAGCGCGGCATCTCGCTGGCCCGCACGATGTTCGCCTTCAATTCGGTCAACGTGGAAGGCTGGGCGCTGTATGCCGAAGCGGAGATGGTGCCGTACGAGCCGCTGGACGGTCAGCTGATCGCGCTGCAGTTCCGCCTGCTGCGGGCCGCGCGCGCGATGCTGGACCCGATGCTCAACCTGGGTCAGATCGACCGGGCCAACGCCGAGCGCGTGCTGATCGATGAGGTTGGCCTGTCCAAGGCGATGGCCACGCAGGAGCTGGACCGCTACATGGTGCGCATGCCCGGCCAGGCAGGCAGCTACTTCTACGGCTACACCCGGATTCTTGAGCTGCGCATGCAGACCGAGCTGGCGCTGGGCGATCGCTTCGACCGGCTGGCGTTCAACAACTTCCTGCTCGACCAGGGTCTGCTGCCGCCGGACCAGCTGGCCAAGGCCGTCAATGACGTGTTCGTGCCGAAGTACAAAAGCGCGGCCAAGCGCTGACGCGTTTGCGGTAGGCACCGACCGTTGGTCGGTGCGCTATCCCAGCAGCCACGACCAACGGTCGTGGCCTACCGCGGCCTTCGTTAGCGCTGCGGCGTGATCGTCTGCGTCGGCAGACGCGGCGCCGGCGGCGGATTCGGTACCCAGATCGCCACACCGGCCGCGCGCTTCTGCGTGGTCGGGATGCCGATGCCCACACCACCGCCCACGTGCGAGCCGTAGCTGCCCGCACCGACGGACATGCCGACTGGCGAGCCGCTGGAACCCACGCCCATCAGGATCACGCCGTTGGCCCCGAGGGCGGCGGCCTCACGCTTGAGCCGCATGACCGCGGCATCGGTCTGGCCCTGCGTGCCGAAACCCACCGCGCTGGCCGATTCGAGCTGGGCGATTTCCTGCGACCCGGCCGGCGGAGTGGAGTAGATCTGCACCGTGGCCGGATCGACCGGCGCACGCGCCTGGCCGAGCATGACCTTGGAGGTACTGGCGCAGCCGGCGCTGAGCAGCGCCAGGCCCAGCAATGCAGCGCATCGGATGTTCATGGCGTTACCCCTGTGTGTGATGGCTGGGATGATCGGCGCTGGCGACTGAATCGGTCCCAACCCCTGCCAGCGCACCCTAGCACCGGCCCGGTGAGGCCCCCGCCAACGGCGTCTCGCTGCCGCTTGCGCCTGCGCCGGGAACCGCTATGGTGGGCCACGCATTCACCTCAAGGAGCCGGGCATGGGATTGATCAGTCTGTTGTGGGGCATCGTCGCGCTGCTCTGGATGATTGTGGCCCTGATCCCGCTGCTGGGGTGGGGCAACTGGTTCCTGATCCCGTTCGCGGCGGTGGGCGCGGTCATCGCCGCGATCGGCATCCTGTTCACCCACGCCAGCAAGCGCGGCCGGGCCTGGACCGGGCTGGTGCTCAACGGCATCGTGGTGGTGGTGGGCATCGTCCGGCTGGGGCTGGGTGGCGGCATCATCTGAGCGGCCCGTGCGCGGCCCGGGTGCGACCGACCGTCGCAGCTCACGGCCGCCCGGTACCATCGGCGTAGAATGACCGGCTGCCGCATCCGGCTCTGCCGGCGGTCCACGCCCGTCCGGGCGCTCTCCCTGCACCGATGATCATTCGTCCTCGTCCCCACGGCTGGCAACTGCTCTACATCCTGCGCGGCTCCATCGTTCCGGCGGTGGCCCCGAAGGTGGTGGCGATCCTGCTGCTGTCGATCGCGGTGGCTGCCCTGGCCGAGCTGTGGCACCCGCCGGGCATCGAGCGCGTCTCGGTGGCACCGTTCACGCTGCTGGGCCTGGTGCTGTCGATCTTCCTGAGCTTCCGCAACAACGCCTGCTTCGAGCGCTGGTGGGAAGGCCGCAAGCTGTGGGGCCAGCTGATCTATGAATCCCGCAGCCTGGCCCGCCTGTGCCAGGCGCTGCTGGTCGACGATCCTGCGCTGCGCGACCGCGTGTGCCGGCTGTGCATCGGCTTCGCGCATGCGTTGGCCGCCCGCCTGCGTGGCCGCGACATGGCGCTGGCGGCGCTGCCGTGGGTGCCCGAGGCCGATCGCGCGCGGTTCGGCCAGCGCCTCAACGCGCCCGACCAGCTGCTGGCGATGATCGCCGCCGATCTCGCCCAGGCGCTGCGCGCCGGCCAGCTTGATCCGTTCCTGTACACCCAGTTCGAAACGCGCCTGCATGCACTGTCCAGCATCCAGGCCGGTTGCGAGCGCATCCTGACCACGCCGCTGCCGTTCGCCTACACGCTGCTGCTGCACCGCTGCGCATGGCTGTTCTGCGTGCTGCTGCCCTTCGGCCTGGCCAGCTCGCTGGGCTGGGCCACTCCCGTGGTCTCGGCCGTGCTCGCCTATGCGTTCTTCGGCCTGGACCAGCTCGGCGAGGAGATGGAAGAACCCTTCGGGCTGGAATCCAACGACCTGCCGCTGGATGCCATGGTGCGCATCATCGAGATCGACCTGCTCGACAGCCTGGGCGTCCAGCCGCTGCCCGAGCCGCTGCAACCGCGGCACTACCTGCTGCAGTAGGTCCTGCACTCCTTCCTGCATTCCGTTCCGGAGTTCCTCATGGCACACCCCGACTACCGCCCCCGCCGCATGCGTCACGACGAGTTCTCGCGCCGTCTGATGCGCGAGAACACGCTGACCACCGACGACCTGATCTATCCGGTGTTCGTGCACGAGCTGGCCGGCCGCGCGCCGGTGGCCTCGATGCCGGGCGTGGAACGGCTGTCGATCGACGAGCTGCTGAAAGTGGCGGAAGAAGCGCTGGAGCTGGGCATTCCGGTGATCGACCTGTTCCCGGTGATCGATCCGGCCGGCAAGTCGCTCGATGCCGCGGCGGCATGGGACGAGAACGGCCTGGCACAGCGCGCCATCCGCGCATTGAAGTCGCGCTTCCCCGAGCTGGGCGTGATGACCGATGTCGCGCTGGATCCGTACACCACGCACGGCCAGGACGGCATCATCGATGACAAGGGCTATGTGCTCAACGACATCACGGTGGAGGCGCTGGTCAAGCAGTCGCTGTCGCATGCCGAAGCGGGCGTGGACATCATTTCGCCCTCGGACATGATGGACGGCCGCATCGGTGCGATCCGCCGTGCGCTCGATGCCGCCGGCCACGTCAATGTGCGGATCATGGCCTACTCGGCCAAGTACGCCTCGGCGTTCTACGGCCCGTTCCGCGACGCGGTCGGCAGCTCCACCGGCCTCGGCAAGGCGGACAAGAAGACCTACCAGATGGACCCGGCCAACGGCGACGAGGCCATGCGTGAGATCGCGCTGGATCTGGAAGAAGGGGCGGACATGGTGATGGTCAAGCCGGGCATGCCCTACCTGGACCTGGTGCGCCGGGTGAAGCAGCAGTTCGGCGTGCCGACCTTCGCCTATCAGGTCAGTGGCGAGTACGCGATGATGAAGGCGGCCTTCGCCAATGGCTGGCTGGACGAGCGGGCGTGCGTGATGGAGTCGTTGATCGGCTTCAAGCGCGCCGGCGCCGATGGCGTGTTGACCTATTTCGCCCCGCAGGTGGCGCGTTGGCTGCGTGAGCGCTGACAATACGCGCCCACCCGATACAGGACGACGATGATGCAGACGATGGGATGGCTACAGTGGGTGACCTGGACGGCCGGTGTGCTGGCCTTCGCCGTGGTGATCGGGCTGGTGATCCGTGGCGTGCGCCGCGCCGCGCGGCAGGCACCGGAGCAACCCTCCGCCGCGGCCCGCATCGCCCGTGAGGCGCAGCTGTCGCCCGCCTTGCAGGCACAGCTGGCCGCGTTGAACCAGCGCAAGGATCACGGCGAGATCAGCGAAGCGCAGTACGAGCAGCTGCGCGCGGAGCTGCTGCAGGGCCATTGACCCTGGGCGGCGCCGCCTCCACGGGTAGAGCGACGCCAAGCGTCGCTGCCCTTCGGCCCCGCAACATCAACCGCAGCCCGGACCCTGCGGCGCTGACGGCGCCTTGATCCGGTACAGATCCAGCCCGCCGGCACGCGGTGCGCGTGCCATGCCAGCCAGGACCATCTCCGACGGCTTCGACGCGTCCACCACCGGCGCACCGGTCTGGCCGTCGGCGGTATTGAAGGACAGCATCAGCGGCACCGCCGCCTGGCGGTGATCGCAGCTCGCCAGCAGGACCTGCGAATGCCCGTCGCTCGCGCGGGTGAACGCCAGTGCGCCGTCATTGTCCAGCCACGCCGCCCCAAGTTCGGCGGCGGCCGTGTTGAGCGGGGCCGGCAGGGCCTGCGCGGTACCGAATCCCTCGCCCTGCACGGGCGCCAGATACAGATCGAAGCCGCCCTGGGTCTGCCTGCTGTTGCGTGAGAACAGCAGCGTGCGCCCATCCGGACGCAGCGCGGGCGCCCGTTCGTCGTCGCGCGTGTTGAGCGCCGGCAGGGCCTGCACGGCCTCGATGGTGCCGTCGGCGGTCACCGGGGCACGGTACAGATCGAAGCCGCCTTTTCCGCCGCTGCGGTCGGAGGCGAAGTACAGCCAGCGGCCATCGTGGCTGAAGTACGGGTCGCGCTCGTCGTTGGCGCTGTTGAGCGCGAGTGGGGCAGGGTCCTGCCAGCGGCCCTCGCGCAGCACCGCCTGCCACAGGTCCCAGCCCCCCTTTCCGCCGGGTCGGTCGCTGGCCCAGACGATGCGCTGGCCATCCGCTGCGATCGTGGCCTGCGCCTCGTTGGCCTTGGTGGAGACCACGCCCATGCCCTCGATGCCGAATTCGGAAAGCGCCATCGCGGCGGGTGTGCAGAGTAAACTGGCGCTCAGCGCGAGCAGAGACAATGGAATGCGCATCATCGCGTCCGTTGGGGTTTGCGTTCCATTCTAGGCCCGGAGCAGGAAACCCATGACCGACCGTTACGCCGTATTCGGCCAGCCCATCGCGCATTCGCAGTCGCCGCACATCCATGCCACGTTCGGCCGGCAGGAAGGCCTGGCGCTGGACTACCGTGCGATCGAGGCATCGCCGGGCGAGTTCCTGGCGGCCCTGGAGGCCTTTGCCGCCGAGGGGGGCGTGGGCGCCAACATCACCGCGCCGCACAAGGAAGCCGCCTTCGCGCTGTGCACCACGCTGACCTCGCGCGCGCGCCGCGCCGGTGCGGTCAACACGCTGCTGCGCAAGGGCGATCGCTGGCATGGCGATACCACCGATGGTATCGGCCTGGTCCGGGACCTCACCGACCGTCACGGCCTGGACCTGCGTGGCCGCCGCACCCTGTTGATCGGCGCGGGCGGCTCGGCCCGCAGCGTGGCCCCGGCCCTGCTGGATGCCGGCATCCTGGAGCTGGTGGTGGTCAACCGCACCCCCGAGCGCGCCGACGCGCTGATCGATGCGATGGGTGAGCCGGGTCGCGCCATCACCCGCTACTGGGAAGACATCCGCGAGCTGGGCGATTTCGAGCTGATCATCAATGCCACCTCGGCCGGCCGCGACCGCGCCGCGGAGTTCAAGCTGCCGCTGTCGCTGGTCAACAGCATGACCACCGCGGTCGACCTCAACTACGGCGAGGCCGCGATTGCCTTCACTGCGTGGGCGCGCTCGGCCAGCTGCCGCAACATCGTTGATGGCTTGGGCATGCTGGTCGAACAGGCGGCGGAGAGCTTCCTGCAGTGGCACGCCGTGCGCCCGCAGACCGATGCGGTCTACACCGAGCTGCGGACCCAACTGGCCCCGCTGGCCGGCGAGGACTGAGCCGGTGGACATGGATCTGCTGATCTCGATGCTGACCATGGTGGGCGTGCGCCTGCCGGTACTGATCGCGCTGGCGATCGCCGTGGTCTGGGTGGTGGATACCCCGCGCGGCGCGATCCGCAGCGTGGCCTTGGCTGCGCTGGGCGTGATGGCGCTGACCACCCTGGCCGGCCTGGTGCTGAACCTGGTGCCGATGTGGATGGTGCAGCAGGGCAACTACGAGAATCTGCAGCTGATGTCCAAGCTGCTCGGTGCCGGCCACTTCGCGCTCAATCTGTTCGAGGCGCTCGCGCTGGTGCTGCTGGTCTGGGCGATGACCCGCGCGCTGCGCGGCCGCGCCGTTCCCCCCGCTGCGCCGCTGCCGCCACGCTGAGCGGGTGCAGCAGGCTGTCGCAGTCCACCGTGTTGACGTGGGCCGCGTCACGGATATGAACCGGCGCGGAAAATGGCGCCGGTCACGGCCCCCGGGTCGTGAGAAAATGGGGGCCGTGATCCAGTCAGGCAGTCCTCCGGCGTGACCGAAAAAGTTGAAGCCCCCCGCGCCCTGAACGACGACATGAAGGCCGCCATCCGCGATGCCTACGCCAAGCTGCAGGCCAATACCCCCGGCTTCAGCACCCGGCGCTCGCAGAGCCAGATGATCGGCGTGGTGTCGCGTGCGCTCTCGCACAGCGGCGGCGTCGGCGTGGTCGAAGCGCCCACCGGCGTCGGCAAGTCGCTGGGCTACCTGACCGCCGGCGTGCCGATCGCGCTGGCGACCAAGAAGAAACTGGTGATCAGCACCGGCACCGTGGCGCTGCAGTCGCAGCTGGTCGAGCGCGACATCCCCAATTTCCTCAAGGCCACCGGCATCGAAGCCACCGTGGCGCTGGCCAAGGGCCGCACCCGTTACCTGTGCACCCGCAACGCGGCCGAAGCGCATGGCGATGGCGCGCAGGAAGGCATGTTCGACGACGAACAGCCGTTGTTCGACCGGCCGTTGGCGCCGATCGAGATGGACCTGGCGCAGTCGCTGAGCAAGGCCTTCCTGGAAGGCCGCTGGAACGGTGACCTGGACAACGCGCCGGAAACGATCAGCAACACCCTGCGCTCGCGCATCACCACGCCGGCCTCCGGCTGCGCCGGGCGCAAGTGCGCCTACTCGGCGCAGTGCGCGGTGCTGCGCTCGCGCAACACCGTGCGCGAGGCGCAGATCGTGGTGACCAATCACGCGCTGCTGTTGTCGGCGCTGTCGATCGGCGAGAGCGACAACGGCCAGCCGCTGATCGCCCCGCCCTCGGACATGCTGCTGGTGCTTGATGAAGGGCATCACATCGGCAACGTCGCCATCGACCAGGGCGCGGCCAGCCTCGCGCTGGACGAAATGGCCAAGCGCACCGGCCGCCTGCAGGTGCTGATCGCCGCGTCCTACCGCGCGGTGGACAAGGACAAGCTGGGCAACCTGCTGCCCAACGAGGCCATCGAAGCCGCCGCCAAGGTCAGCAAGCAGCTCAAGGCCTTCCGCGATGTGATCGACCGCAGCTGGCGGCCGGATCCTTCCGCACAGGAGCCGATGTGGCGCGCTCCGAATGGCCGCTTGCCGGACATCTGGATGCCGGATATCGAGGCCATCGCCGACGACACCCGCGCGCTGTTCAACTGGGCGCACGCCGCGCTGACGCAGGTGGCCAAAGGCAAGCCCGAGGATGCCGCGCGCGAGCGCCTGCAGCGCAACCTCGGCATGGCGCTGGAGATGATCGAGCAGCAGCACAACCTGTGGACCGGCTGGCGCCGCGAGGACAAGGAGGGCCAGCCGCCGACCGCGCGCTGGATCACCCTCTCGCGCGATGGCGATCTGATTCTGCATGGCTCACCGGTCTCGGCCGCGAACGTGCTGCGCAAGCTGCTCTGGGACGAAGTGGACTCGGTGGTGATGACCTCGGCCACGCTCACCGGCGGTGGCGATTTCCAGGCGCTGGCGATCGACAACGGCATTCCGGCCGAGGCCGAGATGGTCTCGCTGGCCTCGCCGTTCGATCTGCCGAACCAGGCGCAGCTGATCGTGCCGGCATTCCCGGTCACCCCGGATGACAAGGAAGGTCACCCCAAGGAAATCGCGAAGTACCTGGTCAAGGAGCTGGACTGGGGCAAGGGCAGCATCGTGCTGTTCACCTCGCGCTGGAAAATGGAAAAGGTGGCCGAGCTGATGCCGGCCGCGCAGCGCAAGCAGGTGCTGGTGCAGGGCGAAACCGCCAAGCAGAAGATGATCGACGAGCACTTGCGGCGTACCTCGGCCGGCGAGGGCTCGGTGCTGTTCGGGCTCAATTCCTTCGGCGAAGGCCTCGACCTGCCGGGCGAAGCCTGCACCACGGTGGTGATCACCCAGGTGCCGTTCGCGGTGCCGACCGACCCGCAGACCTCCACCCTGAGCGAGTGGTTCGAAAGCCGCGGCCTGAATGCCTTCAACCTGATCGCGATCCCGCATGCGCTGCGCACGCTGACCCAGTTCTCCGGCCGGTTGATCCGCACCTCCACCGATACCGGCCGCGTGATCATCCTCGATTCGCGGCTGCTGACCCGCCGTTACGGCAAGCGCATCATCGATTCACTGCCGCCGTTCAAGCGGGTGATCGGGTAGGGATGCATCAGACAGCCACGTGGCCGTGGCGTTCACAACGGTAGAGCCACGCCATGCGTGGCTGCTCTCCGATCAGAACGGGGTAGAGCCACGCCATGCGTGGCTGCTCTCCGATGAGAACCCGCCGCAGCCTGAAACTGCACGCATCCACGCATGGCGTGGACCTACTCTTCCAGCTTCGCCAGGTCCCGCACCGCACCCTTGTCGGCACTGGTGGCCAGCAACGCATACGCCTTCAGTGCACCGGTGACCTTGCGCGGGCGCGCCTCGCGCGGCTTCCAGCCCAGTGCATCCTGCTCGGCGCGGCGTGCGGCCAGCGTGGCGTCATCCAGCAGCAGATCGATGCGCCGTGCGGGGATGTCGATGCGGATGCGATCGCCGTTTCGGACGAGGCCAATGGTGCCGCCCGAGGCCGCTTCCGGCGAGGCATGCCCGATCGACAGGCCCGAGGTGCCGCCGGAGAAACGGCCGTCGGTGAGCAGGGCGCAGTGCTTGCCCAGCCCCTTGGATTTCAGATAACTGGTCGGGTACAGCATCTCCTGCATGCCCGGGCCACCGCGCGGGCCTTCGTAGCGGATCACCACCACGTCGCCGGCCACCACGTCATCGGCGAGGATGCCGGCCACGGCGGCGTCCTGGCTCTCGAACACGCGCGCGTTGCCTTCGAACACGTGGATGGATTCGTCGACGCCGGCGGTCTTCACCACACAGCCATCGACGGCCAGATTGCCGCGCAGCACCGCCAGCCCGCCTTCGGCCGAATAGGCATGCGCGACGGCGCGGATGCAGCCTTCGGCACGGTCCACGTCCAGCGTCGGCCAGCGCGTGGCCTGGCTGAAGGCGACCTGGGTCGGGATGCCGGCGGGGCCGGCACGGAAGAAATCGTGCACCTTTTCATCGGTGCTCACCGCGACATCCCAGCGTGCGATCGCCTCGGCCAGGGTGCGGCTGTGCACGGTCGGCACGTCGGTATGTAGCAGGCCACCGCGCGCGAGTTCGCCGAGGATGCCGAACACACCGCCAGCGCGATGCACATCCTCCATGTGGTACTTCGGCGTGTTCGGGGCGACCTTGCACAGCTGCGGCACACGGCGCGAGAGTTCGTCGATGGCATGCAGGTCGAAGTCCACCTCCGCTTCCTGCGCCGCGGCCAGCAGATGCAGGATGGTGTTGGTGGAGCCGCCCATGGCGATATCCAGCGTCATCGCGTTCTCGAACGCTTCGCGGGTGGCGATGCCGCGTGGCAATGCACCCACGTCTTCGCCGCCGTACCAGCGGTGGCACAGTTCCACGACCACGCGGCCGGCGCGGCGGAACAGCTGCTCGCGGTCGGCGTGGGTGGCCAGCGTGGAGCCGTTGCCGGGCAGCGACAGCCCCAGCGCTTCGGTCAGGCAGTTCATCGAGTTGGCGGTGAACATGCCCGAGCACGAGCCGCAGGTCGGGCACGCGCTGCGCTCGTACTCGGCCACCTTCTCGTCGCTGGCGCTTTCATCGGCGGCGATCACCATCGCATCCACCAGATCCAGCTTGTGCTCGGACAAGCGCGTCTTGCCCGCTTCCATCGGCCCACCGGAGACGAACACCACCGGGATGTTCAACCGCAGCGCGGCCATCAGCATGCCGGGGGTGATCTTGTCGCAGTTGGAAATGCACACCAGCGCATCGGCGCAATGCGCGTTGACCATGTACTCCACCGAGTCGGCGATGATCTCGCGGCTGGGCAGCGAATACAGCATGCCGTCGTGGCCCATCGCGATGCCGTCATCCACCGCGATCGTATTGAACTCCTTGGCCACGCCGCCGACCTGCTCGATCTCGCGCGCCACGAGCTGGCCCAGGTCCTTGAGGTGCACGTGGCCGGGCACGAACTGGGTGAACGAATTGGCGATGGCGATGATCGGCTTGTGGAAGTCGCCATCGGTCATGCCGGTGGCGCGCCACAGGGCGCGGGCGCCGGCCATGTTACGGCCGGCGGTGGAGGTGCGGGAGCGGTATTCAGGCATGGTGGCTGGCAGGATCTGGCGGGCCGTGGGGGCGCGTTTCACCTCGATTCTGCCGAAAAATTCCGGTTGCGTTTGCAACCGTTGCCACCGGTGTTTTCCGGGCAAAACCTGAAACCGCGTTCAGCTGGGCGACTTTGCCGGTTTTGGTTGTTCGCCCCGATCAGGCATGATTGGGGAGATAACCGTACTAGGGGGCATGACGCCATGAAACGTTCCAGGACCACTGCGCTGCTGCTGATGAGCGCCGCGCCGCTGCTGTTCACCGCCTGCCAGAAGAACGAGGCCGTGCAGGTGCAGGAAGGGCTCTACACCTCGGTGCAGGCCTGTACCGAAGCCACCGGCGATCCGTCCAGCTGCCGCACTGCCTTCGCCGAGGCGCAGAAGCAGTCGGCCGATGCCGCCCCCAAGTACGCCACGCGTGAAGCCTGCGAGGCCGAATACAACGCCGAGCAGTGCGTGGAACAGAAGACCTCCACCGGCCATTCGTTCATCGGCCCGATGATGATGGGCTTCTTCATGTCGCAGATGCTGAGCAACCGTGGCGGCGCAGGCCTGGCCCAGCAGCCGGCCGCGAGCCCGGCCTACCAGGACAAGGCCAAGGGCTGGGCACGCCCGGGTCCGTCGACCGGTGGCATGAACACCGCCAGCGGCATCGGCGCCGGCAAGGCCGGCCTGGCCCCGGTCAATGCCACCCCGAACCGGGCGGTCACCGCCAGCCGCGGTGGCTTCGGCAACACCAGCAGCAACCGCAGCAGCGTCGGCGGCTGATCGATGCAGCGCGTGCGTATCGCCGAGCGCAGCCAATGGCGCGCCCGGGCCGAAGAGTCGGGCTTCCGTTTCCACACCATCGATGGCCTGCCGTACTGGGATGAAACCGCGTACTACGCCTTCACCCTGCGCCAGATCGAACAGGACATCGAAGATCCCAGCGCCGAGCTGCATGCGATGGCGATGGACCTGGTGGACGAGGTGGTGGGCAGCCAGCAGCTGATGGACCAGCTGGCGATCCCGCCGCCGTTCCGCGACTGGATCGCTGACAGCTGGCGTCGCCGCGAGCCGCACCTGTATGGGCGGCTGGATTTTGCCTACGACGGCACCGGCCCGGCCAAACTCTACGAGCTGAATTACGACACGCCCACCTCGCTGTTTGAAGCCTCGTTCTTCCAGTGGCAGTGGCTGGAGGACCAGCGCAACCAGAACCGGCTGCCGCCGGATGCCGATCAGTTCAACGCGATCCATGAGGCGCTGGTCGAACGCTTCGGCGAACTGGCCGCGCAGCTGCCGCCGCCGCTGTATTTCAGCGCGGTGGGTGCGTCGGACGAAGACCAGGGCACGGTCGCCTACCTGCGCGACTGCGCGGCCCAGGCCGGCCTGCGCGGCGAAGCGATCGCGATCGAGGATATCGGCCTGTCCGAGGACGGGCGCTTCACTGCGCTCGACGACACCGTGATCGGCAGCCTGTTCAAGCTGTACCCGCTGGAAGACCTGATGACCGAGTCGTTCGGCCAGGCGCTGCCCGCCTCGGGCGTGCAGCTGCTGGAACCGGCGTGGAAGGCGATCCTCAGCAACAAGGGCGTGCTGCCGCTGCTGTGGCAGCGTCACCGTGGCCACCCGAACCTGCTCGCCGCCGAGTTCGACGATGGCAGCGAGCTGCCGCGTGGCTGGGTGCGCAAGCCGCTGTTTTCACGCGAGGGCGCCAATGTGGCCATGCACCTGGCCGATGGCAGCTGGCAGGAAAGCGAAGGCCCGTACACCGGCCCGGCGATCCGCCAGGCCGCGCATCCGCTCACCGCGTTCGATGGCGGCTATCCGCTGATCGGCAGCTGGGTGGTGGGTGACCACGCCTGTGGCATGGGCATCCGCGAAGACAACAGCCGGATCACCCGCGACAGCGCCCGCTTCGTACCGCACGCGATCATCGACGAAGCGCCGACGCGCATCTATCTCTGATCGTTACAGCAACCCATCCCGCTTGACCGCCAGGTAGCGTTCCACCAGCGCGCCGGGCAGTGCTTCGGCGGTGACATCCAGCACCATCACCCGGTGGCTGCGCAGCGCGTCATGTGCGTCGCTGCGCTGCTGCAGGTAACGCGCGATCGCGCCGGCCTGGGTGGCGTCCTGCAGGGTCTCCACCGGCTGGGCCAGCGCATCGTCCAGCGCGCGTTCGCGCAGGCTGGCCACGCACACCAGGTGCTGGCGTTGCAGCAGGCGCACTGCGGCGAGCAGGTCTTCGATGTCCTCATCGCGCACGTTGGTGACCAGCATCACCAGCGAGCGCCGGCGCTGACGCAGCGACAGCTCGGTGGCAGCGGCGAGGTAATCGGTGGCCACCGGCTGCGCCTGCAGATCGTAGCTGGCGCGCAGCAGGGTATCGATGGTGCCCATGCCGCGTCTGGGCGCGACCCAGCGGCTGTCGCCCCCGGCCGCAAACAGGCCCACACCGTCGCCCTGGCGCAGCGCAAGGTAGGACACCACCAGCGCCGCGTTGAGCACATGATCGAAGTGCGACAGGCCACCTTCGCTGGCCATCATGCGCCGGCCGGTGTCGATCATCAGCACCAGCTGCTGGTTCTTCTCGTCCTGGTATTCGCGGGAGATCAGCTTGCGCGCCCGCGCGGTCGCCTTCCAGTCGATCTGGCGCAGGCTGTCGCCGACGCGGTACTCGCGCATCTGGTGGAAGTCGGTGCCTTCGCCGCGGCGGCGCTTGAGGTGCGCACCCACCAGGCGCGAGGCCTGTTCGGCACTGAACAGCGCGAAGCGGGTGAGCGGCGCGAAGTTGGGATACACGCGCACCGTCATCGCTGGCGGCAGCTGCCGCCGCTGATGCCACAGCCGCCACGCGCTGTGCATGCGCAGGTGCACGCCCTCGAACACGAAACGGCCACGCGCGGTCGGGGTCAGTCGGTACGCCACGCTGCTGGTGACCATCGGTTTGAGCGCCAGCGACCGCGGCAGGCCCTGCAGGCTCCAGCCGCCGGGCACCAGATCGAACACGTCCACGCGCTGGTGCCGGCTCGATTCCAGCCGCAGCGTCGCCTCGCGTTCAACGTTCAGTGCCAGCGACTCCGGCAGCTCGCGGTGCACACTCGGCGAGGGCTGGCGGCGCAGGCGCAGCAGGTCCACCAGCGCAATCAGCGCCACGCCGCCACCGATCGCCCACCAGACCGCCTGCGGCCAGGCACCGAGCACCACCGGCACGCCGAGCAGGCCCCAGCCGGCCAGCAATGCCAGCAGCAGCGCGCCCGGCCTCATGCCGATCGCTCGCGATGGAGGACGCGCGCCCTCATTTGCGCGGTGCGTCCACCTTGGCCAGCAGCGCGGTCAAGGCATCGTCGGCGCTTTGCCCTTCGATCTGCAGTTCCGGTGCCAAGGCAATGCGGTGGCGCAACGCCGGCTTGGCGATGTCGCGTACGTCATCGGGGGTGACGAAATCACGGCCGGACAGCACCGCCTGCGCACGCGCCGCACGCACCAGCGCGATGCTGCCGCGCGGCCCGGCGCCGAGGGCGATACCCGGCCACTGCCGGGTGGCAGCCACGATCCGCACCGCGTAGTCGATCACTTCCGGATCGACCGTGATCGCCGCGGTCGCCTGCTGCAGCGCGACCACCTCGGCCCCGCTGAGCACGCGTGGCACCTGCGAGAGATCGAAGTCGGCCGCGCTGCGGCCGGTGGTGATCGCATCGACCATGCGCTTCTCGTCGTCCAGCGTCGGGTAATCGATCAGCACCTTGAGCAGGAAGCGGTCCAGCTGTGCTTCGGGCAGCGGGTAGGTGCCTTCCTGCTCGACCGGGTTCTGCGTGGCCAGGGTCAGGAAGGGCGGGGACAGCGCGAACGCCTTGCCTTCGATGGTGACCTGGCCTTCCTGCATCACTTCCAGCAGGGCCGACTGGGTCTTGGCCGGGGCCCGATTGATTTCATCGGCGAGCAGCAGGTTGGTGAACACCGGGCCGCGACGGATCTTGAAGCTCTCGGTCTTCGGGTCGTACACCGCATGGCCGCTGACATCGCTGGGCATCAGGTCCGGGGTGAACTGCACGCGGCCATAGTCCAGCTCCAACGCCTGGGCGAGGGCGCGCACCAGCAGGGTCTTGCCCAGCCCGGGCACGCCTTCGATCAGCACGTGGCCGCCGGCCAGCAGCGCGATCAGGATCTGGTCGAGCACCTCGGGCTGGCCGATGAAGGCGCGGCCCACGGCCTCGCGCACGGCATCGACGCGCTCGGACAACGGCGATGGGGATGGCGTCACGGCAGGCGGGGACAACGGCGGCGGAAGCGTCGGCTCGGTCATAGCAGGTTTCTCATCTGGATCAGCAGGCGGATGCGGTCGCGCAGGCCGGCGACGTCGTGGGAAGCGGGTGGGGTCAAGGCGGTCTGCACGCGCTCGTGCGACCACTGCAGCAAGGTGGCGACGGCCTGTACCCGGGCCTCGCCGGTCAGTGCGGCCGCACTCGGCGAACGCCGCCGCAGACGCGCCAGGAACGCGCGGCGGACCGCGTCATACAACAGCGGTGCCTTGCCAAAGCGCAACAGGTGGTCGCCGCTGGCGCGGATGTGTTCGAGCAGCGAGCGGCGTTCCGCGGCAGGCGAGGGCAATTCACTGCCCAGGCGCTGGGTGCGCTGCCACAGCCAGCCGAGCAGGGCCAGCAGCAACGGCGCCCACACCGGCCAGCCGAGGTAGAACACGCGGTTCCACAACGACGGCGGGCGCGAAGCGTAGACCAGCCACATCGTGCCCTTGCCGTAGTTGGGCGCCAGCACGTAGCGGGTGAGATCGCGGTGGGCTTTGTCGTGCAGGCCATCAACGAGGGCGTTGGCAGCGTTTGGCGGAACGGTCGGGTTGGGCCGGCCCTTGCCCTGCATGAAGGCCATGTCGGCGAGCACATCGATGCGCCCCTGGCCGTGGCGCAGGCGGGCGAAGACCCGATTGGCCGCGTTGCCCCACTCGCGCTCGAGCCCCATGCCCGCGGGTGGCTCCACCGCGAAGCGGCGGCCAGTGCAGAACTCCACATGCTGCGGGTCATCGCGCACGTGGAACTGCTGGCAATAACTTCCGCGGTCCGCGCTGTCCACGCCGAGCGCGTCCAGCAGCGGGCCATTGCGGGCGGTGTCCTTGCCCACCGGTGGCGTGCGCACGATCAGGTGCCCACCACGCTCCACCCAGGCCATCAGCGTTGCTACGGCAGGTGCGGGCACTTCCGCGCTGTCCTGCAGCAGCACCAGGGTATCGCCCGGCGCCAGCGGCATCCGGGTCAGGTCCAGGCGTGGCCGCGACTGCACGGTCAGCCCGTCCGCACGCAGCGCCTGGCCGAGGACGTACAGCGGGTTGTAGCTGGCTTCGCCCTGTGGCGGCAGGTGCTCTGTGTGCGTCACCCGCTCGTGGGTGCGCAGGAACAGGATCGCCAGCGGTACGCCGATCACCAGCAGGCCCAGGCCGACCAGCAGCCAGCGCAGGCGGGCGCTCACGCGCGCCACCCGAACTGGGCCTGCAGAATCGTCGCCAGCGCATCGAAGTCATCATCGCTGGGCAGTCGGCCGGCATAGGCCGCGTATTGCCAGACCCGCACGATGCGCGCGAACAGGCTGCGGTCGGCCTCGGCCGGCATCCGTCGCGAGGCCCGCAGGCATTGGGCCTCGGTCGCACCCGGGGGCAGGTTGATCTGCGCCCGTTCGCTCATCGACTCCACACTCGCGCGGTACAGCAGCGCCAGCGCCTGGCGTGGGCGGCCCTCCTGCCACAGGGCACGCGCACGCGCGGCGGGATCGGGCGGCGCCACGTCCGGTACCCGGATCGGCTCTTCCACCACGGCCGCCGCCTTTGCCCGGCGGCGCTGGCCGGAGCCGCGCAGCCACGGCAGCCAGCGCGGTGCGGTGGCCAGCAGCAGCAACACCAGGACCCCGACCACCGCCCACAGCGTCCATTCGGCGATCCGGGCCGGCAACAGCGGCCCCTTGCTGCCGCGTTGGCCATTGGCCTTGGCCGCGGCCTCACGTTTCGCCTTCTCCGCCTCGGTTGCATCGCGCTCGATGCGCGTCCACTCGGTGACCTCACGGGTCGGACTCTGCAGCGGGTCTTCATACGCGCGCTGCACGGCCTGGCGGAAGCCAGCCGTATCCACCGCTTCAGCGCCAAAGATGACCGGGGGCGTGTTGTCCGGATCATTGTCGTACGTACGCGGCGGGTCATCGGCGTCATCGTCGTCGCCACCGTCGGCATCCGCGACCGCGTCCGCGTCCGCGTCCGAAGCCGTATCGGCGTCCTGCGCAGGCGACGGAGCGTCATCGGCCGGCGTCGGCAACGCACCCTTGGTGTTCGACTGCGCCGGTGCCTGTTGGGCGTGCAGTGCCGCGCCCGGCCAGACCAGCACAAGGGCCAGCACCAGCAGTGGCGCAGCGCGCTGCAACCGTGCATGCAGGCGCCGGAAGGCGATCTCCAGGTCCCATGCTTCCATCTGCGTACGCCGGTCCAGATACAGGCCGAAGCCGGCACCGACATAGAACGGCCCGATCAGTGTGGCGGCCAACCAGAACAGCAGGTTCACGCCCAGCTGCATCCACGCCGGCATGTCCTGCTTGGCCAGTTCCCACGCCGCGCGCCAGGACTCGGACAACAGGTCCACCGGGATGAACAGGAACACCGCGGCGATGCCGCCGACCACCAGCACGATCTCGAAGACCATGCACACCAGCGTCAGCAGTACGGCATGGCCCATCGCGCCACCGGCGATGGCGCGCCGACGTTGGCGACGATGCGCGGCGTCGGTGCCCTCCAGCAGATTCACCGGCAGCAGCACCGAGCGCAGCGGACTCAGGCGCCGCCAGCCCAGATAGCCCCAGAAGCCCTCCCAGCCCCACGTGCGCTGCGCGCGCAATGTCTGCGGGGTGGTGGATGCATCGCCGAACACCCCGCGCGAGATCACATACAACGCGATGCGCTCGAACAACGGCTTGAGCCACCACATCGCCAACCAGGCCCAGCCGAAACTGTCGGTCCACCAGGCCAGCGCGTTGAGCAACACGAACACCGGCAGTGACACAATGATCCACGGCGTCCAGATCGCCGCGGCATGCCGGCGCACCAGGGCCATGCCCAGCTCCATGGCTTCCCAGCCGGAGCGTGCGCGAAGGACGATGTTGAGCCGGTCAATCTGCATCGGCCGCTCCGCGTCCGCCGCGCCACAACCACACCAACACCGCGGTCCACAGCACGGCCGCCACGCTGTATTTGCCCCAGGCCGGAATCGCGGCGATAGAGGACCAGAACGCTTCGATGAAGGCGGCGATCAGCAACATCGCCGCGACCCCAACGCACAGCTTGGCCCCGATCACACCGCCCTCGACCAGCGCATCGATGCGACGCCGGCGGCCGGGCGCGAGCAGTTTCATGCCCAGCTGCAATCCAGCGCCGCCGGCGATCACGATCGCGGTCAGTTCGAACGCGCCGTGGCCCGCCACGAAGCGCCAGAACGGATCGCCGTGGCCGACGTGCTGCAGATGGCCGGCGACCGATCCGATGCCGACGCCGTTGAACAGCATCACCAACACCGTGCCGACGCCGGCGATCAGCCCGAAGGCGAACGTGCGCAGGCCGATGCTGATGTTGTTCATGATGTAGTAGCCGAACATCGTCCAGTTGGTGCCGCTGTCGCGGCCCAGGTTCGGCGAGGCCGGGTCGTACATGCGTTCGAATTCGGCGATGCGCGCGTTGTCCATCAGCAGATGGATCAGCTCGGGGCGCCACAGGATCAGCGCGAAGCTGCCCACCAGCGGCACCACGAACAACGCTGCGGCTACCCACATGCTGCGCGCCTGGCTGCGCACCAGCTGCGGGAAATCGGCGAACAGGAAGGCGAGTGCACGCTGCCACTGCGGACGCGGGGTGCGGTAGAGCAACGTGTGGCCCTGCTGCATCAACTGCTGCAGGCGTGCCACCAGCTGCGGGCTGTAACCGCGCCGACGCGCCAGTGCCAGCTGTTGGCACAGGCGGCGGTAGCGTTGCGGGAAATCACCATCGTCCAGGCCCTCGTGGACCGGCTGCCGGCGCGCCTGCCGCGGGCGCTCACCGCGCTGGGCCAGCCACTCCTCCAGCGCCTGCCATTCGGCCTGGTAGCGGGCGACGAACTGCTCCTGTCTCATCGCCGCCCCAGCAGCCAGTTGGCCATCGCATACAGGCGCAGCACGCCGACCTGGCCGTGGCTGCCGGTGAGTGGCGACGCGATGTCGGCCAGCTCCTGCTGGCGCGGGGCCGATAGCCGCGGCGCGCGTTCGGCGAAGGCGACCACGGCAGCCTGTTCGGCCGGCTGCAGGGGCTGCGGCGGGGGCAGCACGCTGCCGACCGGCACGGTACCCCCCAGCGGCGCTGCGCCCTGGTGGATCACCACGGTGCCGGCGACCAGATCGCCAAGGCGGCGGCCATGCGCATCGAACAGACTCGACAGCAGTCCCAGCGCGTAGCCGAACGGCAGCATGTCCACGGTGCGCAGCAGGTTGCGGGTGATCGCGCTCATCCAGCCGATCGGTCCACCATCGCGCGCGACCACGCGCAGGCCCATCGCGCGCTTGCCCAGCGTGCGGCCCCAGCAGGCTTCCTGGACGATGGTGTAGGCCCACATCAGCAGGAACATCAGGCCGAGGTAGAGCCCTTGGCCCAACCCGCCGAGGAAGGCCAGCGGAATGCTCAGCATCATCAATGCGCCGACCCGGATCACGAAGTCGATCGCCCACGCCAGCGCACGCGGCAACGGCCCGGCGACCGGCAGGTGCAGGGGCACGCCTTCAGGGGTGATGACCTCCCGGTAGGTATCCAGCATGGGTGCGCTCATCGGCGGCGCTTCACGGTGGATCGTACGGAAGGCCACGGGGGACGCCGGATTCCTCTCCGGTCTGCCAGCGGGGGCATGGGGTTCTCGACTGCTTCCTGGTCGGCTGAGGACTTTACCGCAATCAACCCCGGTACTGGTCCTTCAGGCGCACGTAGTGATCGGCCGAGTAATGCAGCGACTCGATCTCCTTGTCGCTGAGCGTGCGCGCCAGCCGTGCCGGGTTGCCCAGCCACAGTTCGCCTTCGCCGACCACCTTGCCCGGGCCGAGCACCGCGCCGGCGCCGAGGAAACCATGGGTGCTCACCGTCGCGCCGTCCAGGATGCAGGCGCCCATGCCGATCAGGCAGTAATCGCCGATCGTGCAGGCATGGATGATGGTGCCGTGGCCGACCGTGACGCCCTCACCGATGATCGTCGGGTAGCCGCCCTTGTTGAACGGGCTGTGGTGGCTGACGTGGATGATGGTGCCGTCCTGGATGTTGCTGCGCGCACCGATCCGCACGTGGTTCACATCGCCGCGGATCACCGTGCCCGGCCACACCGAGACGTCATCGCCCAGCACCACATCGCCGATGATCGTGCAGGCCGGATCGATGTAGACGCGCTCGCCGAGCACGGGCAGTTTGTCGAGGAAGGGGCGGATCGGGGACATGCGCAAACTCCGGCAACGCAGGGGCTGGGACGCCGCCTGCAGCGTTGTCCCGGCCCCCGATGATAGCGCGGGGGCGCCCGCCACCCGCCGATACCCGTACACCAACGGTCGGCTCTACCGGCGGTGGGTGCTGTGTTACGCGGCGCGGGTGCGGCGCGCGCGCTCCAGATGCACCAGCAGCAGCGAGATCGCCGCCGGGGTCATGCCGGGGATGCGCTGGGCCTGGCCGAGGGTCTGCGGCCGCACGCGTTCGAGTTTCTGCTGCACTTCCGCCGAGAGGCCGCGCACGCCGGCGTAATCGAAATCGGCCGCGATCGCGGTGTTCTCGTGGCGCTGCTGGCGTTCGATCTCGTCGCGCTGGCGGTCCAGGTAGCCGGCGTACTTCACCCCGATCTCGACCTGCTCGGCGACCTTGGCATCGGCCACGGCCGGGCCAAGCGAGGGCACCTGCATGAGCGTGGCGTAGTCCAGTTCCGGGCGCTTGATCAGATCCAGCACATTGGTTTCGCGGCTGACCGCCACGCCCAGCGTGGCCTCCACTTCGCGGCCCAGCGCATTGCCCGGCGTGGCCCACAGCGCACGCAGCCGTGCGGTTTCCTGCGTCACGGCGTCCTGCTTGGTCTGGAAGGCGGCCCAGCGGCGGTCGTCGACCAGGCCCAGCTCGCGGCCGAGGCCGGTCAGGCGCACATCGGCGTTGTCCTCGCGCAGCTGCAGCCGGTACTCGGCGCGGCTGGTGAACATGCGATACGGCTCGTTGGTGCCGTGGGTGATCAGATCGTCGACCAGCACGCCCAGGTAGGCCTCATCGCGGCGCGGGCACCAGCCGGCGTCGTCACGGGTGAAGCACGCGGCGTTGAGCCCGGCCAGCAGGCCCTGCGCGGCGGCTTCTTCATAGCCGGTGGTGCCGTTGATCTGGCCCGCGAAGAAAAGGCCGCCGACGGTCTTGGTCTCCAGCGTGTTCTTCAGCCCGCGCGGATCGAAGAAGTCGTATTCGATCGCGTAGCCGGGGCGGGTGATGTGCGCGTTCTCGAAGCCACGCATGCTGCGCACCAGTTCCAGCTGCACATCGAAGGGCAGCGAGGTGGAGATGCCGTTGGGGTAGATTTCGACCACATCCAGCCCTTCCGGCTCGACGAAGATCTGGTGACTGGCCTTTTCGGCGAAACGCACCACCTTGTCCTCGATGGAGGGGCAGTAGCGCGGGCCGATGCCTTCGATCTGGCCGCTGTACAGCGGCGAGCGGTGCAGGGCGTTGCGGATGATCTCGTGGGTGCGCTCGCTGGTGTGGGTGATCCAGCAGCTCACCTGCGCCGGGTGCTCGTCCACGCTGCCGAGGAAGGACATCACCGGGCGCGGATCGTCGCCGGGCTGTTCTTCCATCACGGTGTAATCCAGCGAACGGCCGTCGATCCGTGGCGGCGTGCCGGTCTTGAGGCGGTCGATCACGAACGGGCGCTCGCGCAGGCGCGCGGCCAGCGTGGTTGCCGGCGGGTCGCCCATGCGACCGGCGGCGTACTGGGTTTCACCGACGTGGATCTTGCCCGCCAGGAAGGTGCCGGCGGTAAGCACCACCGCGGCCGCGCTGAAGCGCAGCCCGGTCTGGGTGATCGCACCGCGCACGGCATCGCCTTCGATGATCAGGTCATCGACCGCCGCCTGGAAGACCGTCAGGTTGGGCTGGGCTTCGACGATCTGGCGGATCGCCATCCGGTACAGATTGCGGTCGGCCTGGCAGCGCGTGGCGCGCACGGCCGGGCCTTTGGAGGCATTGAGCGTGCGCCACTGGATACCGGCGCGGTCGGCGGCATGCGCCATCGCGCCGCCCAGGGCGTCGATTTCCTTGACCAGGTGGCCCTTGCCGATCCCGCCGATGGCCGGGTTGCAGCTCATCGCGCCGATCGTTTCCACGTTGTGGGTCAGCAGCAGGGTGCGCGCACCGCTGCGCGCGGCCGCCAGCGCGGCCTCGGTGCCGGCGTGGCCGCCGCCGATGACGATCACGTCGTAGCGGTAGAAGGTGTCAGTCATGGCGGAGGAACTCGGGACGGGGCCGGGCAGCCCGGATCAGCCCTGGAGGCAGGGCGCGGGTGGCGATTTTAGCGCCATTCGTCGGGGGCCATAACATCCACCCTCAAGTTGGCACGTTTTCTGCAGATAACCCAATAGCACCCAGGATGGCATGCGCCTTGTGCGTAACGGACCGGAATTGGAACAGGGGCCGGTCCAAGCGCATCGTGGGGAAGCAGAGGGGCCGGTAGTCGGGGGACTGCCGGCCCTGTTTTTTTGCCGGCCCGCGCCGGTTTCATGGGCGCCAGATACAAAAGGCCCCGCCATTGGCGGGGCCTTCTGCGTTGTAGGTGCCGACATCCGACAGGGCCGGAACAGGGGGGATCCAGATGTTCCTGGCGGATATCGACATAGAGCCGAATGTGACGCCACTTGTCGCTTTTGGCACTTTGTGACCGTGACTGTCACCGCCCAGCTAGAGTGAACTGCCGGGCGCGTGAAAATCAAGCCATCTCAAGGCTCAACTGTGCGTTGGTTCGCATTGTTGAGATTCCGCCACGGGGAACCGTTCATCCTCGGCGCAGACGGACGCGGTGCCTGGGCCGGGCGTGCCTGGGGCGGCGGCGACGGGCGCTGCTGTTGCCGCTGCTGCGGGCGGCGCGGGCCACCGACCGAATCCATGTTCCGCCACGGCGAGCCGCCGTTGTTCGGACGCGGGCGATCCGGCGGACGGGTGGGGTTGCCGTTGCCGTTGCCGGGGCGCGGCGGCGGCCGATGATTGTGCGGCGGGCGATAGTTCGGGTACGGGCGATACACCGGATAGCCGTAGCCACCGCCATACCCACCGCCGTAACCGTAGTAGCCACCCCCGTAGTAGCCGCTGCCGTATCCGTAGGGATACCCGGCCGGGTAGCGATACTCGACCGAAGGTGCGCCGTGGTAGTAGCCATTGCCGCCGCCACCGCCGACATAGTCGTACGTCGCGCAGCCGGACAGGGCCAATAACAGGCCACCGGCAAGAACAAGGCGCATTTTCATGATGGGGTCCCCCCAAAGGGCTGTAGGGCCAGCTTCCGCCCAGGGCATTGAATCGGCCCTTAACTCGGCCCGATCCGAATGAATGGTTGCCATGCTGACACGTTCATCCAGGCGGGTGTGGACGTGGGGCATACGTTAATCTTGCGTCATGAGCGATTCACCCTTGCCCTGTGTTGACGACGTGCTGGCGGCGGCGGCGCGCATTGCCGTGCACGCCTGCGTGACGCCGGTACTGCGCTCGCGCACGCTGGATGCGATGACCGGCGCCACCGTGTTCTTCAAGGCCGAGCATCTGCAGCGCAGCGGGGCGTTCAAGTTCCGCGGTGCCTGCAATGCCGTCTGGGCGCTGGAGGAGGCGCAGGCGCGGCGCGGGGTGGTCACCCACTCCTCCGGCAACCATGGCGCGGCCTTGGCGCTGGCCGCCCGCACCCGCGGCATCGCCTGCCACGTGGTCGTGCCCGACGGCGCGGTGGCCGCCAAGCTGGCCAACATCGGCCGTCACGGGGCCACGCTGTGGCGCTGCGATGCCTCGATCGCCGCGCGCGAAGCGATGTGCGCCCAGGTCCAGGCCGAAACCGGGGCGACCCTGGTGCATCCGTATACCGACCCCCAGGTCATTGCCGGCCAGGGCACGGCTGCGCTGGAGCTGGTGCACGCCAGCGAGGGCCTGGACATGATGGTGGTGCCGGTGGGCGGCGGTGGCCTGGCCTCGGGCACGCGGCTGGCGCTGCAGGCGGTCGCGCCGGCGACCGGGCTGGTGCTGGCCGAACCGCTGGGCGCGGCCGATACCGCACGCTCGCTGGCGGCTGGCGAGCGCCGCATCGACTTCACCCCCGACACCGTCTGCGATGGCCTGCGCGGGACGCTCGGCGCGCCCAACTTCGCCCTGCTGCAGGGCGCGGCGCAGGTCATCACCGTCGCCGATGCGGCCACCGTGGCCGCAATGCGGCAGATCTGGCAGGTGCTCAAGCAGGTGGTGGAGCCATCCTCGGCCATCGCCCTGGCGGCGATCCTCGCCGAACCGGCGCGCTTTGCCGGCAAACGGGTCGGCGTGGTGCTGTCCGGTGGCAATGTCGATCTGGATGCCCTGCCGTGGGGCGCGGCATGAGCCGGCGCACGCGGGTGGGGTTGTTCGGGTGGCTGTGGCGGCTGTGCATCGTGCTGGCGGTGTGGCTGCTTGGGGTCACCGCGTGGATCGTCTGGATCGGCGAGCGCGATCAGGCGCAGAAGGCCGATGCGATCATCGTGCTCGGCGCCGCGGCCTATGACGCCAAGCCGTCGCCGGTGTTCGAAGAGCGCATCCGGCACGGGCTGGACCTGTACCAGCAGGGCTATGCGCCGCTGCTGATCTTCACCGGCGGCTACGGCGGCACCGGCGCACGCTTTTCCGAATCGCAGGTGGCGCGCCGCTACGCGCTCAAGCAGGGCGTCCCCGACGATGCGATCCTGATCGAGACCGCTTCACGCACCACGCGACAGAACCTGATCGAGGCGCGGCGCTTGATGGATCAGCGCAAGCTGCACCGCGTGATCATCGTCAGCGACCCGCTGCACATGGCCCGCGCGCTGCGCCTGTGCCGCGAGCTGGGCATCGATGCGCTGGCCTCGTCCACGCCGAGCACGCGCTTCCGCAGCTTCCACACCAGCTGGCGGTTCCTGGCGCAGGAAATCTACTTCTTCCATCGCGATCTGTTCCCGTCGTAGCGCCGACCGTTGGTCGGCTGGACGCATGGTGGCTCGGCGGTCCAGCCGACCAACGCTCGGCTCTACGCGATCAGCGTGGTCGGCTCAGGGCGTTTTGCGGCGGATCGGAATCGCCGAGATCGGCACCGTGGCGACATCGTGCCCCCGCTCGCGGATCGGCGCGCCGCCTTCCGGCGCCCACGCGTGTGCGTAGATCACTTCCCAGCTGCTGGGCAGCTTGCCGTCTTCGCGCCGCAGCGGCTCGTAGGCTGCGCGCGCGGCATCGAAGCGCCCGCGCCCGGTCAGCGTGTGGCGGCGGTCCTGGCGCGCGTTGGTGGCGCCGATCGCCTGCAGTTCGCGCATCAGCGCGGTCAGGTCGTCGTAGGTCAGGGTGAACAGGTCGCGGTCCAGGACCGGATCGCGGAAGCCGGACATCATCAGCGCATCGCCGAACTGTGCGATCGGTGCGAAGCGACTGACGTGCGGTACGTCGTCGGCGGCGGCGAACGCATCGCGCAGTTCGATCAGGGTCTCCGGCCCGAACGTGGAGACCAGCAGCAGGCCCCCGGGCTTGAGCGCGCGGCGGAACCCGGCGAACACCGCCGGCAGATCCTCCACCCACTGCAGGCACAGGTTGCTGAAGATCACATCCACGCTCTGGTCCAGCACCGGCAACGCCTGCGCATCGCCGCACACCCGCGAGAACGGCTTCCACCAGCCGGCCTGCTTCTTCGCCTCGCGCAGCATCGGCTGGGCCAGGTCCAGCGCGATCACCTGTGCCTTCGGCCAGCGCTTCTTCATGAGCGCGCTGGCATGGCCGGTGCCGCTGCCGACATCGAGCACCACCTGCGGCTGGCGGCTTTCCAGGTAATCCAGCGATTCGAGCAGGCGCTTTTCCACCTCGCGCTGCAGCGCCGCGGCGGCGTCGTAACTGCTGGCGGCGCGCGAGAAGGCGCGGCGGACATGATGGGGATCGAAGCTGGACGTCATGGGGTACTCACGGCTCAAAACGGTGGTGCGGGTGGACTCAGAAGGTGCCGGGGTAGGCGCCGCCATCGATCAGCAGGTTCTGCCCGGTGATATAGCCGGCCTGTGCGCTGCACAGGAAGGCGCAGGCGGCACCGAACTCATCGGCGGTGCCGAAGCGGCCGGCGGGAATATGCGTGCGTTTGCGCTCGGCCAGCTGGCCGGCATCGATGCCCTGCTGCTGCGCCAGGTACGCGAAGTTGCCGCGCAGGCGATCGGTATCGAACTGGCCCGGCAGCAGATTGTTGAGGGTGACGTTGTGGGCGACGGTCTTGCGTGCCAGCCCGGCCACGAACCCGGTCAGCCCGGAGCGCGCACCGTTGGAGAGCCCGAGGATGTCGATCGGGGCCTTCACCGAAGAAGAGGTGATGTTGACCACGCGGCCGAAACCACGCTCGATCATGCCATCCACCGTGGTGCGGATCAGCTCGATCGGGGCCAGCATGTTGGCATCCAGCGCGGCGATCCAGTCCTCGCGGGTGAACTGGCGGAAATCGCCCGCCGGCGGGCCCCCCGCGTTGTTGACCAGGATGTCGACCTGCGGGCACGCGGCCAGCGCGGCGGTACGGCCTTCCGGCGTGGTGATGTCGGCAACCACGCCGATCACCCTGCGTGCGCCCGGCAGGGCCTGCAGTTCGAGCACGGCGCGTTCCAGGGCCGCTTCACCGCGCGCGGCGATGACCACGTTGACGCCCTCGCGGGCGAGTGCGCGTGCACAGCCCAGCCCGAGGCCTTTGCTGGCGGCGCAGACCAGGGCCCAGCGGCCGGCGATTCCAAGATCCATGGGGTCAGTCCTGTGGGGAAAGGCAGGCGTACATGATCGGCGATGCGCGGCCGGAACAGGTCAAGGCAGCGCGGCAACAAAGTGTTGCAGCTGCGCGGCCACTTCGTCGGTATGGCCGAGGAAGGGCGCATGCCCGCCCTGGGCGATCACATGCGCCTGCGCGCCCGGCGCCAGCGCGGCGGCAGCCTGCATGGCCCGCGCCGAGACCAGCCGATCGCGCTGGCCGGCCAGCCACAGGCTGGGCTTGCCCAGCTGGGCCAGGGCGCCCCGCAGATCGGTGTTCTCCAGCAGGCGCAGGCCCTCCTGCAACGCACGTGGGGCCGGCGCACCGCGCGCGACCAGCATCTCGCGCAGCGTGCGCAGTTCCTGACGGGCGTGTTCGGAGCCCATCGCATCCAGCGCGAGGAAGCGCTCCAGCGTGCCGCGATAGTCCTGCGCGAGGTCCTGACCGAACTGTTCGAACACCGCCGGCTCCACCGCATGCGGCCAATCGTCGCCGCGCACGAAACGCGGCGTGGCGGCGATCATCGCCAGGGCACGCACCTGGGGCAGGGTCGCGGCCGCATGCAGCGCGAACAGCCCGCCGAGCGACCAGCCGCACCAGACCGCCGGCGGCGTGGCGGCGGCGATGGCGTTGACCACGTACGGCAGGCGCAGCGGCGTGGTGTCATCGCGGCTGGCGCCGTGGCCGGGCAGATCCACCAGGTGCAGCTGCAGGTTCGCCGACAGGCGGTCCACCAACGGCGCGAACACGCCGCCGTGCAGGGCCCAGCCGTGGATCAGGACCAGCGCGGGGCCTTGGCCGATGACATCGATCTGCATGCTCAACCCAGCGCTGTCACGCGGTCAGGGCAGTCAGCGATGGCGGCTGCACCACGGTGTCGCGGGCGTGCGCGATCGCATCGACCAGTGCGCGCACCTCGGCGGGTGCGTGCAGGGCGGACAGGGTCACCCGCAGGCGCGCCTTGCCCTCCGGTACGGTGGGCGGACGGATCGCGCTGACCAGGAAACCGGCGGCTTCCAGCGCGGCCGACATGCCCATCACCGTCGATTCGGCGCCGCACAGCAGGGGCTGGATCGGGGTATCCGATGGCATCAGTTCCAGGCCGTGCTGGCGGGCGCCGGTGCGGAAGATGCCAATCAGTTCGGTGAGCTTTTCGCGGCGCCAGTCGTCGCGGCGGGCCAGCTTCACCGCGGCCAGGGCGGCGGCGGCCTGCGCCGGCGGCACGGCGGTGGTGTAGATGTAGGGGCGCGCGGTTTCGGCCAGGTGCTGGATCATCGCCTCGTCGCCGAGCACGACCGCACCGCTGCCGCCAAGCGCCTTGCCGAGCGTGGCCAGCTGCAGCGGCACATCGTTCACACCCAGGCCCGCATCGGCCACGCAGCCGCGGCCGTGTTCGCCGACCACGCCGATGCCGTGCGCGTCATCGACGTAGAGCAGCGCTTCCTGCATGCGCGCCACCAGCGACAGGGATCGCAGCGGGGCGATGTCGCCGTCCATGCTGAAGACGCCGTCGGTGGCCAGCATCGCCGCGCCGTTGGGCGCGTGCTTGAGTTGGCGCAGCGCGCCTTCGGTATCCAGATGCGGGTAGCGGCGCAGGCGGCAACCGGCCAGGCGCGATGCATCGAGCAGGCTGGCGTGGTTGAGCCGGTCCTGCACGCAGACATCGTCTTCTTCGCTGAGCAGCGCCTGCTGCACCGCGAGGTTGGCGGCGAAGCCACTGCCGAACAGCAGCGCACGGGGATAGCCGAGCCAATCGGCCATTTCCCGTTCAAGCGCGTCATGCAGCGCGTGGTGGCCGCAGATCAGGTGCGATCCGGTGGCGCCGGTGCCTTCGCGCGCGGCAGCATCCTGCAATGCGCTGACCACGCCGAACTGCTGCGACAGGCCCAGATAGTCATTGCTGCAGAAACCGGTGAGCCACTGGCCATCGACGTCCAGCCGCACGCCATCGCGCCGGTTCACCACGCGGCGCACGCGAAGGCGCCCCTGCGCGTCGCGGAGCTTGCGCTGGGCCTGGATGCGGTCGTGCAGGTCAGGGCGGGCCATGGTCGTCAGGGGGTCCGGGTGGGCCGTTAGCGTACCCGGTTGCCGGGCCCGCTGCTCGGGGCCCAGGCCGCCCGCCCGCCGCGGCCGCCGGCGGTGATGTCGGCGTGGACCGTGCCTGGGTGGTCGTGCCCGTCGGCATCCACCGTGACCGGCATCGGGCGCAGGCCCAGCCGTGCGAACAGGGCCAGGTCGCGTTCGGTGTCCGGGTTGCCGGTGGTCAGCAGCTTTTCCCCGTAGAAAATCGAGTTGGCCCCGGCCAGGAAGCACAGCGCCTGCAGCTCGTCGCTCATCGCCTCGCGCCCGGCCGAGAGCCGCACCATCGCCCGTGGCATCACGATGCGGGCCACCGCGACCATCCGCACGAACTCGACGGGGTCCAACTCGGCGGTGCCATGCAGCGGCGTGCCGGCGACCTGTACCAGGCAGTTGATCGGCACCGAATCCGGGTGCGCGGGCAGGGTGGCCAGCGCCAGCAGCAGGCCGGCGCGGTGCTCGCGGGTCTCGCCCATGCCGACGATGCCACCGCAGCAGGTCTTCAGCCCGGCATCGCGCACGTGCGCCAACGTGTCCAGGCGGTCCTGGTACTGGCGCGTGTGAATGATCGAATCGTAGTAATCCGGCGCGGTATCCAGGTTGTGGTTGTAGTAGTCCAGCCCGGCGTCGCGCAGGGCGGTGGCCTGTTCGCCGCTGAGCATCCCCAGCGTGGCGCAGGTCTCCAGGCCGAGTGCCTTCACCTCGCGGATCATCGCTGCCACCTTGGGGATATCGCGGTCTTTGGGCGAACGCCAGGCCGCGCCCATGCAGAACCGCGAGGCGCCCACCGCCTTGGCCTGGCGGGCCTTGGCGACCACGTCGTCGGTGGCCATCAGCTTCTGTGCATCCACCCCGGTGCTGTAGCGCTGCGCCTGCGGGCAGTACGCGCAGTCTTCCGGGCAGCCGCCGGTCTTGACCGACAGCAGGGTCGAGACCTGCACTTCCGCCGGATCGAACTGCTCGCGGTGCACGCTGGCCGCGCGGTGCAGCAGCACCGGGAAGGGCAGCGCGAACAGCGCCAGCAGTTCCTCGCGGTGCCAGTCGTGTCGGATGACAGAAGCCATGGGGGTGTCCTGACAGATAGTGGAACGAAAGGGCGGCAGTCTGGTGAGGCTGCCTGCATCTGTCAACCATATGGCCTTATCAAAAGTTTACGGAGCCCTGGGCTGGCTCGGCTGGCAGATCCTGCCGCTGCGCTGCCTGGTCTGCGAGTGCCCGGGCGAGGACGGGATGGATCTGTGCCGCGCCTGTCATCAGGCGCTACCGTGGAACGACCGTGCCTGCCGTCGCTGCGCACTGCCGTTGATGGCGAACGATCCCGGTGATGCAGCGGGGGATCACTGCGAGCGTTGCGTGGACGAGTATCCCCGCCAGGTGGCGGCCAGTGCCGCGTTCCTGTACGCGCCGCCGATCGACCGGTTGCTGATCCGGTTCAAATTCCACCAGGACCTGGCCGCGGGACGGTTGCTCTCGCAGCTCATGCTGCAGCGCGTGCCGCCGTTTCTGGCCGGGCCGCTGCAGCCGATGCCACTGCACCGCCGCCGGTTGCGCCAGCGCGGTTACAACCAGGCGCTGGAACTGAGCAAGCCGCTGGCGCGCGGGCTGTGCTGCCCGCTCTGGAACGGGCTGCAGCGTACCCGCGAGACCGTGGCGCAATCGAACCTGGATGCGGATGCCCGGCGCTGCAATCTGCGCGATGCGTTCGCGGTACGCGGCCATCCACCCGCCGGGCTGACGATCCTCGACGATGTGATGACCACCGGGGCAACCACCGATGCCGCGTTGCGCGCGCTGCAGTACGCCGGTGCCGGCCCGATGCAGGTCTGGGTCTGTGCGCGGGTGCCGTAAGCGCCGTTGCCGCGCCTTGCACGCTGCCAGGACGTACCATCGGGCGGTCATCACCCTCGCAAGGACGTCCCATGAACCTGCCGCCGGATCCGCGCACCTCACCGCTTCTCACTGCCATCGGCCGCAGCTGGTGGGTGCTGATGCTGTACGGCGTGGTCGCCGTGGTCTTCGGCCTGATCGCGATTGCACGGCCGCTCTCGGCCGCGACCGCACTGGCCTGGGCGATCGGCGTGATGGCGCTGGTGGAAGGCCTGATCAGCCTGTTCGCGCTGTTTGGCCGCAGTGGCGTGCCGCGCGGGTGGCTGCTGGTCTACGCGCTGGCCTCGGTGGCATTCGGTGTGCTGGCCGTGCTCAACCCGCTGGCCACGGCCAGTGTGCTGATCCTGTTGCTGGCCGCCTGGCTGATCGTCGCCGGCATCTACCGCATCGTGTTCGCGATCCGGGTGCGCAAGGAAATCCAGGGCGAGTGGCTGCTGATCCTCAGCGGTGTGCTGGCGATCGTGCTCGGCGCGATGATGGTGGCCAATCCGATGGCAGGCATTGCCGTCACCACGCTGTGGGTCGGCATCGGCAGCCTGCTCTACGGCGTGCTGCAGATCATGGTCGCCTGGCGCATCCGCCGCCTGCGCTGAGCACGCGCAGCGGCGATACTCGTGCCCGTCCTGATGGAGAGACACGCATGCGCAGCAGTCTGTTGATCGTAACGATGGCGCTGGGGGCCGGCCTCAGCGCCTGCACCCAGGCGCCGCCCGCACCCGCCGCGTCCGAGACGCCGGCGGGCGTCGCACCGCTGGCGAACGCACGCATCCAGATGCGTGAGGTGGCCGAGGATGCCCGCCACCCCGGCGTCACCACGCTCAAGGACCGCGACGGCAACGCGCTGTCCTTGATCGAGCCGGCCTTCATCACCACGGCCGACATCGCCACGGTGGCCGTGGGCAGCGACGGGTCTACCGGACACGGGACCCTGATCCTGCGTTTCACGGAGGCCGCGGCACCGCGCATCCTCGCCGCGACCGAAGCGCGCGTCGCCAAGCGTGTGGCATTTACCGTCGGCGATCAGGTCCTCAATGTCGCCGTCATCGCCGGCCCCTTCGCGCAGTCCATGCAGGTGACCGGGCTGGACAGCACCGCCGACGCCCACCGTCTTTATACCGAGGTCACCGGCAAGGCGCCTTGAGTGCCTCGCCGCTGTTGACGGCCTCAGCGGAAATTCGCTTCGATCTGCTCCAGCGATTTGCCCTTGGTTTCCGGCAGCCAGAACGCGGCGATCAGGAAATACAGCAACGTGCAGCCGGCCCAGAAGAAGAACATGCTGGCGTAACCGTGATGGCCGACCGTGGGCAGGAAGATCGCGGCGATCACGGTGGAGACGAACTGGTTGATCAGCAGTGCGATGCTCATGCCGTTGGAGCGGATGCGGGTCGGCATCAGCTCGGACAGCGCCAGCCACACGCACACGCCCGGGCCCACCGCGAAGAACGCGACGAACAGCAGAATGCAGCCGGCGACCAGCCAGCCGTGGGTGGGCGAGGGCACCGGGCCGATCACCGCACGTTCGATCACCAGCGGCGCGTTGGCGGCCTGGGCGGGATCCGGGAAAGGATTGAGATGCAGCGTGCGGAAGAAGCGGCCGATCACGCTGTCGGCCGACACCGCGTCTTCGCGACGGATCTGCAGCGTGGCGTCGATCGGGTTGTCGCTGCGCAGTGAGCGCACGTTGCTGAAGCCACCGTAGGCATACGACACGGTCAGCTGCTGCGGCGCGCCGCCGGCGTTGCCCTCCAGCCGCTGCCAGTGCGCGGCATCCAGCGGCAGCAACAGGGTGGTGCCGCTCACCTGCTGCTGCAGCGCGGCCTGCACATCCAGCCGCCCGCGCTCGCTCTGCACGAACAACAACGCAGCCGCCAGCAGCGACAGCGTGATGCCACCACTGCCCAGCATCAGCAGGAACTTGCGGCCCTTGCGGTCGACCAGCACCAGTGCGACCACGGTCATCACCGCGTTGAGCAGCTTGATCGCCACATCGGCGCCGTTGGCCACAGAGCCGGGCAGGCCGGCCTGGTTGAGGATGTTGACCGCGTAGGCCAGCACCGAGTTGATGCCGGTGGCCTGGGTGAAGGCCAGCACCAGGCAGGCCAGCACGAACGGCCACACGTAGCGGCGGCTGAGCAGCGGGTCGCGCTTGCCGTTGCGGCCGATCTGGAGCTCCTCCGGCGCCTGCATGCGCTGCAGGGTCGGCTCCACGTCGCTCGCGGCGACGGTACGCTGCAGGGCGTGGCGCGCTGTCTCGATGCGGCCACGGCGCACCAGCCAGCGCGGGGATTCACTGATCAGCAGCACGCCGCCGGTGAACACCAGGCCGGGCAGCAGGCAGCTCCAGAAAATGGTGCGCCAGGCATGGTCCTTGACGTCGAACAGCAGGCGCTGCTGCTCCGCACCGGGCAGATGGCGCACCGCGGCGGTCGCGGCATCCACGGCATGCGCGTGGTACAGCCCGATCACCGCAGCCAGCACCAGGCCGATGGTCAGCAGCAGCTGGAACATCGCCGCGCCGCGCCCGCGTCGTTCCGGGCTGAGCACTTCGGCCAGATACAGCGGCACCACCACGCCGATCAGCCCGCCACTGATGCCCTGCAGCAGGCGTCCCATCAACAGCGCGCCATAGCCATCGGACAGGGCCATCACCGGAATGCTGGCGGTGAACAGCACGCCGGCCAGCAGCATCGCGCCACGGCGGCCGATCAGGTCGGCGACCATCCCGGCAAACAGCGAAGACAGCACACTGCCCAGCAGCACCGCGGCCACCACGAAACCCAGCTGCTGGCTGGTCAGGTGCCAGCTCGCGGTGGCGGTGGCCTCCAGATAGGGCAGGGCGCCGGCGATGATGCCGATGTCGATGCCGTAGAGCAGCCCCCCCATGCCGCCGATGAACAACAGATAGCGTACCGGCCAGCGCGGCGCGGAGGCGCCGGCGTGCACGGGCATGGCTGCGGAAACGTCGTTCATCGTGCCGGTCCTGTCTGCAAGTGCGTGCGCCATGGCGGCGCGGGAGTCCACGCTCAGTCGAGCGCGATGTCGTCGCCTTCCACCACCACGCCGCGCACGCGCAGGTCGTGGTCGAGCACCACCAGGTCCGCCCAGGCGCCGGTCGCGATGCGGCCGCGGTCGTCGATGCCGAGGTAGTCGGCCGGGTAGCGCGACAGCCGGTGGGAGGCATCGGCGATGTCCAGACCGAGCGAGACCAGGTTGCGCAGCGCCTGGTCCATGGTCAGCGCACTGCCGGCCAGCGAGCCGCTCGACAGCCGTACGCACCCCAGGCATTTGTGCACACGCTGTACGCCGAGCGCGTACTCGCCATCGGGCATGCCGGTCGCTGCGGTCGCATCGGTGACGCAGTACAGACGCGGGATCGCGCGCAGGGCGGTGCGGATCGCGCCGGGATGCACGTGCTGCAGATCGGGAATGAGTTCGGCGTACTGCGCGTGCGCGAGCGCGGCGGTGGCGATGCCGGGTTGGTAGTGGTCCACGCCGGTCATGCCGTTGAACAGATGCGTGAAGCCGGCCGCACCGGCGTTCAATGCGGCGACGCCGTCTTCGTAGCTGCCGGCGCTGTGGCCGAGCTGCACGCGAATGCCGAGCGCACTGAGCGCGGGAATCAGCGCGAGGTGCTGGCCGATTTCCGGGGCGAGAGTGAGTACCTTGATCGGGGCGATCGCATGCAGGCGCTGCACGTCGGCCAGGGTGGCCTCCACCACCAGCGGTGGCTGCGCGCCCAGGCGCTGCGCACTGATGAAGGGGCCTTCCAGATGCACACCGAGTACGCGGGCCATGCCGGGTGCGCGCGTGGCGATCGCGGTGGACAGGCCTTCAAGCGCGCGCGTGATGTCGTCTTCCTGCGCGGTCATGGTGGTGCCCAGCAGCGCGGTGGTGCCGTGCCGGGCGTGCGCGCGGGCCACCGTCTGCGCGGTCGTGCCGCCCTGCATGATGTCCACCCCGGCACCGCCATGCACATGCAGGTCGATGAAGCCGGGCAGGATCAGCGGCACCTCATTGTCGCCGCGCGGATCGGCGTGCACCGTATCGATGGCGGTGATGCGCTGGTCGAAATGGATATCGCCGCGGACCCAACCGGTGTCGGTGAGCAGGCGGCCGTGCAGGGAGCGGGACTCGGTCAAGGCGGGGACTCGGCGATGATCACTTCGACGCCCAGCCGCTGCAGCCCTTCCAGGTACTCGGGCTCGATGCTGCCGTCGGTGATGATGGTATGGACCTGGTCCAGCCGCGCGATGCGGTGCAGGCTGACCCGGCCAAACTTGGAGGCGTCGGTCAGCACCACGATGCGGCGCGCGCGCTCGACCATGCGGTGGTTGAGGCTGGCTTCGGCCTCATGGTGGGTGGTGAGGCCGAACTGCAGGTCCAGGCCATCCACGCCCAGGAACAGGGTGTCGAAGCTGTAGGTGTTGAGGCTCGCCTCGGCCTGGCTGCCATGCAGCGAGAGCGACTGCTTGCGCAGCAACCCGCCGGTGAGCAGCAGCTCCACGCCGGGCGCATTGGCCAGCTCCCAGGCGATGTTGAGCCCGTTGGTCATGACCGTGACGTCGCGATGCCCGCGCAGGTGCCGCGCCAGGGTCATCGTGGTCGAGCCGGAGTCGATGATGATGTTGTCGCCGGCCTTGACCAGCTTGGCCGCCTCGATACCGATCCGGTCCTTCATCGGCAGGTTCAAGGCATCCTTCTCGTGGATGTCCTGTTCCTGTGGCGGCGTGCGCACCAGCGTCGCACCCCCATGGGTGCGCGTGGCGAGCCCCTGCGACTCGATGTGGGTCAGGTCGGCGCGGATGGTGACCGCCGAGACCGCAAAGCGCGCCACCAGCTCGCTGACCTGCACGTTGCCGTGCTCGACCAGGGTCTGGAGGATCTGTTGGCGGCGCTGCCGGGTGTTTCGCATGGGGGCGATTCCGTTCGAAAGGGAAAGCCGAAGCTTACCGTTCCGAAAGCTCCTTGGCCTGTCGGGTTTCGTTATCCGCCCCTGAGCAGTTGCGATTGCAGGCCCGGGCATACTCGGCCAGGCGCAGCGCCACCTTGTGCCGGATCAGCGCCAACGGCGCCGGCCGCAGCTCACCGGCCTCGATCGCCTTGAGCTGTTCGGGCATGAACTGGCTGAGCAGCATCTGCGGCGGCGCGTGCGCGGTGAGATTGGCAACCAGCGTGTCCAGCGCAGCCTGTACCGCTGGCTCGCCCCAGTAATAGCGGCTGCGATCGCTGAGCGAGTACGCGCGCAGCAGGCGCAGTCCGTGCTCGTCGCCCTGGTAGTAGCTGCGCCAGCTGCCCGGTGCGTCGACCATGCAGCGGTCCAGCACCTCGATCAGATGCGAGCATTGCGCGGCGGGCAGCAGTTCGCGCTCGATCATCGCCAGCGCGAACACCGCCTCGCGGAAGGCATAGGTCGCCGCCGGGCCGACTTTCAGGATCGCGAAGTGATCGCGGACCAGCGCGTGCAGGCCGGCTTCGGTCTGGTAATCGGTGGAGTGCGCTTCGAACACGATGCCCGGCTGTTGCTCGACAAAGGCAGACAGCGCGGTGGCGGCGGCCGGATCGTAGTAGTGCACGCTGCTGTGGTCGAAATCCACGCCGGGCTGGACGACCATCGCGATCACGCGCTCCCAGGCCGGCAGTAGGTCGGGGGCGGAGAACGCCTCACGGTGGATCGCCAGGGTGGTCGCTGCGGCCGCCGGCGTGGTCACCTGCAGGCCGCCGGCCAGCGAGGCTTCACCGCCGGGAATCGGTACCTCGGTGCCGATCACGTAGACCGGTGGTGGCAGCCCGTGCTCGGCGGCCGTGCGCTCGGCGATGCGCGCCAGTTCGGCCGAGCGCGCGGCGACGATGGCGTCCGGCAACGGGGTCGGGTCGTCGGCGCAGGACATGCTGCAGTCCAGGTGGATCTTGTGGAAACCGGCGGCGACGTAGGCGGCGATCAGTTCGCGCGCGTTTGCCATTGCAGCTTGTGCCGGGCCCTTCTGCCAGGCGTTCGGACCGAGGTGGTCGCCACCGAGCACCAGCCGCTCGGCCGGGAAACCGGCATCGCGTGCCAGCTGCAGCACGTAGTCGCGGTACTGCGGCGGGGTCATGCCGGTATAGCCGCCGAACTGATCGACCTGGTTGGAGGTCGCCTCGATCAGCAGCAGGGTGTCGTAACGCTGCGCGACCTGCATCGCCGCCAGCAGCACCTGCGCGTTGCTGCAGCAGACGCTGTACAGCCCGACGGGGTGGCCCTGGCGATGGGCGGCGATCAACGATTGGACGGCGGACATGGCAACTCCAGTAACAACAGTGTTCAGGGGGAGGGGGAGTGCTGGCGCGCGAGCAGTGCCGCGCCCCGCGCACCGCCGGCATCGCCGAAGGTGGGCGGCAGGATCGGGGGGACCCGCACACCGGCAAACAGGTAGGGCGCGATCGCGGCAGGCAGGTCGCGGTAGAGCTGTTCCAGCTTGGACAGGCCACCGCCGAGCACGATCACGTGCGGGTCCAGCGCGAGGATCAGGCTGGCGAAGCTGTAGCCGAGCAGGTCGCGGTGGATGGCCAGCGCCTGCTGCGCGACCGCATCGCCGGCCTGGGCCCGTGCGACCACCTCGGCGGCATCCAGCGCGTGGCCACCACGGCGTTCATGGATCATCGCTAGGCCGCTGCCGGACACGTAACGCTCCAGGCAGCCGCGCAGGCCGCAACCACAGTCCAGCACGGGCAGGTCGTGGCGCTGCTGCAGCGTGGCGGGCAGGCTCCAGTGGCCCCACTCGCCGGCGATGCCATTGTGACCGGCGATCAGCCGGCCGCCGACGCAGAAGCCACCGCCGGCCCCTGTGCCGAGGATCGCCCCGAACATGCTGGGGTAGCCGGCGGCGGCGCCGTCATGGGCCTCGGACAAGGCAAAACACTGCAGGTCATTGCCGAGCTCCAGCGGGCGCTGCAGGCGTGCCTGCAGGTCCGTACCGACGGTCTGACCGGTCAGGCTGGGCACGTTGGCACTGAGCTGGCGGCCGCTGACGCGATCGCGCACGCCGGGCAGGCCGATGCCGACCCCCAGGCCGCGCTGGCCGAGCGCGGCATCCGCCGCGGCGACCAGATCGACGATCGCCTGCAGGAACGCGGCGTAGTCGCGGGTCGGCGTCGCCACGCGTTGGCGGTGGTGCACCCTCAGCGTGGCGTCGCACGCGACCAGTTCGATCTTGGTGCCGCCAATGTCGATGCCATACCAGGTCTGCATGCGTGCTCAGCCGCGGGGGTGGATGGTCACGCCCTGCACCACACGGTTGACCGTGCCGTCGGGGAAGGGATTGTCCGGGGTCATGCCGAGCGCGGCCGAACGCTGCAGCGCATAGCACTGCGGCACCAGCAGCCACAGCGGGGCCAGCCACGGATCGGGCAGTGCAGGTGCGGCCAGGACGAAGTCGCCGTCGGCGCGGTCCGCGTCGTCCGGCCCGATCGACAGCACCCGCCCGGCGATGCCGTCGCGGCGCAGTTCGTGCAACAGGTCCTGCTCGTAGCGGCGGGCCAGCGGCTGCGCGCTGCGCAGCATCACCACCAGCGTTTCACCGTTGAGGGTGGACTTGGGCCCATGGCGGAACCCCAGCGGTGTATTGGCCAGTGCCAGCACGCGGCCGGCGGTGAGTTCGAGCACCTTCAGCGCGGCTTCGCGGGCGACGGCTTCCAGAGGACCGCTGCCGAGATAGATGACGCGCGAATACGGCGCTTGGGCCAAGGCCGCCACCGCGGCATCCCAGGCATCCAGCGCACGCTCGCCATGGCTGGCCAACGTGCGAAGACGCTCCAGGCGCGCTGCCCACGGGGCGCTGTCGAACGCACTCAGCGCGGCCAGCAGCATGCAGCTCAGGCTGCTGGTCATGGCGAAGGCGCGATCACAGCTGGCCGGCGGCATCAGCAGCGACAGCGTATCGCTGCGGCCGTGGCCACGTTTGGCGAGTTCGCCTTCGGCATTGCAGGTGATATCGACGAAGCGCGCGTGCTCGACCTGGTCGCGGACCAGATCCACCGCGGCCACGCTCTCCGGGCTGGAGCCGCTGCGCCCGAACGACACCAGCAGGGTCGGGCGCTCGCGGCGCAGGTACAGCGCCGGATGGGTCAGCAGGCTGGTGGTATGCACAGCGCGCACCTCCGCCGGCCACTGCGCATTGATCTGGTCGGCCACCATCTCGGCAATGAAGCCCGAGCTGCCGGCGCCGGTGAAGATCACCAACTGGTCGGGATCGCGCAGGGCCTCCCCGAGGAAGCCATTGATGCGTACCTGCGCAGCGTCCAGCAGGCTCGCCAGCGCGGCCCACAAGCGGGGCTGCTGGGCGATTTCTTCGGCGGTATAGGCGCCACCGAGGCGCTGCCACGTGGGCAAATCAGGGAGCAGAGAAGCGTCCATTCGCAATTCCTGTTGGGCGACCGCACCTTCTGCGTTTTCTTTCGAAATGTCAAATATCGAAAGATAAAGAAAAGGTCTGTGGGTCACAGTTTTCGTCTTTCATTCGGGGTTGACCGGCGGGAGATGCGCGCGAATGCCGCGTTGCACCACAGTTTCAGCACTCCAAAAATGCGTATTCAGGTGGGGTTTGGAAAGCGCGGCGTTGCCGAATCTTTCGTTTATACCAAAATATCCTTTCTTTTTCTTTGCAATTTGTTGACATCTTTCGAGACCGTGCCCTAGAGTCGGCCGCACTGGTTTCAGTTTCCCGCTGACCGCGGGCTTGGGGGCAAGGTGGACTTCCGGTTTCGACGCACTGGTCTGACGATCACACTGCTCACCGCAGTGGCTCTGGCTGCCACCGCCCACGCTGAGCCGGTGGGCAACCTCCGTGCGATCACCGCCGCCCCCGCCAAAGACGGCACCGCCGGCTGGACACTCAGCACGGATACCGGCGCCACGCTGCGCGTGGACCTGCTGCGCGATGACGTCCTGCGCGTGCGCGCCGGCCGTAACGGCACGCTGACCGGTGCCGGCGACAAGGCCGCCCCGATCGTGCTGCCGCAGCCGCCCGCGAAGGTCGCCGTCCAACTGGAAGAGGATGCCAACGAGGTGCGCATCCGCACCGATGCGTTGGTCCTGCACATCCAGCGCCAACCATTGCGCCTGTCGCTGGTCCGCCGCGAGGGCGACCGCGACGTCGCGCTGTGGCGCGAACTGCAGCCGCTGGACCTGGACAAGGACCAGAGCGTGCAGGTGCTCTCCAGCGAAAGCGATGAGCACTTCTACGGTGGTGGCCAGCAGAACGGGCGCTTCGAGTTCAAGGGCCGCGAACTGGAGGTCTCGTACTCCGGTGGCTGGGAAGAAGGCGATCGTCCCAACCCGGCGCCGATGCTGCTGAGCTCGCGGGGCTGGGGCATGCTGCGCAACACGTGGAGCGACGGCACCTACGATCTGCGCCAGGCCGACCAGGCCACGCTGCTGCACCGCGAGGACCGCTTCGATGCGTACTACTTCGTCGGGCCGAGCCTGCATACGCTGCTGGACCGTTACACCACGCTGACCGGCCGCGCCGGCCTGCTGCCGCGCTGGGCGTTCTCCTATGGCGACGCCGACTGCTACAACGATGGCAACAACATCAAGAAGCCGGGCAGCGTGCCCGACGGCTGGAGCGACGGCCCGACCGGCACCACGCCCGACGTGGTCGACAGCGTGGCCAGGCAGTACCGCGAGCACGACATGCCGGGGGGCTGGATCCTTCCCAACGATGGTTACGGCTGCGGCTACAAAAAGCTGCCCGAGACCGTGCAGGGGCTGGCGAAGTACGGCTTCAAGACCGGCCTGTGGACCGAGAACGGCGTCGACAAGATCGCCTGGGAAGTGGGCACCGCCGGCAGCCGCGTGCAGAAGCTGGACGTGGCCTGGACCGGCAAGGGCTACCAGTTCGCGATGGATGCCAACCAGTCCGCGTTCAACGGCATCATGGACAACTCAGATTCGCGCCCGTTCCTGTGGACGGTGATGGGCTGGGGCGGCATCCAGCGCTATGCGGTGGCCTGGACCGGCGACCAGAGCAGCAGCTGGGATTACATCCGCTGGCACATTCCGACCCTGATCGGCTCGGGCCTGTCCGGCATGGCCTACGCCAGTGGCGACGTGGACGCGATCTTTGGCGGCAGCGCCGAGACCTTCACCCGCGACCTGCAGTGGAAGAGCTTCACCCCTGTGCTGATGGGCATGTCCGGCTGGTCGGGCAATGCGCGCAAGCACCCGTGGTGGTTCGATGAGCCCTACCGCAGCGTCAACCGCGACTACCTCAAGCTGAAGATGCGCATGACCCCGTACATGTACGGGCTGGCACACGATGCAGCGACCAGCGGTGCACCGCTGCTGCGCGCGCTGATGTGGGACTACCCCCAGGACCCGCAGGCCTACACCGAAGCGCACAAGTACCAGTTCCTGCTCGGCCGCGAGCTGTTGATCGCACCGGTGTACCGCAGCCAGGCCGCGAGCCGTGGCTGGCGCCGCGACATCCACCTGCCGCAGGGCCGCTGGATCGACTACTGGGATGGCCGCCAGCTGCAGGCCGGCGCCGAGGGGCGCTCGCTGGATCGTCCGGTCGATCTGGCCACGATCCCGGTGTTCGTGCGCGCCGGCGCCATCATCCCGATGTACCCGGCGATGCTCTACGACGGTGAGAAGCCGCTGGATGAAGTGACCTTCGATCTGTACCCGCAAGGCACCTCGCAGTACACGCTGTACGAAGATGATGGCGCCACCCGCGGCTATGAGAAAGGCGAATCGAGCACGCAGGCGATCACGGTGCAGGCCCCGGCGCAGGGCACGGGCCCGGTGCAGGTGCGCATCGATCCGGTGCAGGGCCAGTACGCGGGCCAGCTGCCGCAGCGCCGCTATGCGCTGCGCGTGCTCAGCCGCCAGCGCCCGGCCACGGTGACGCTGGGCGGACGCGCGCTGCCGATGCTGGCCGACCAGGCAGCGTGGCAAGGTGCGGGCGAGGGCTGGTACTTCGATGCGGCAGAGCGCCGCGGCACCCTGCACGTGCGCACCGCGCCGACCGACATCCGCCAGGCACTCACGCTGCAGCTGGATCTGCCGATCGCCGCCGCACCGGCCGACGATGCCTTCCCGGCCGCACCGGAACTGGGCCGCGCGCTGCCCTCTGACAGCCTGCTGGTGGTCAACCGGCCGGCCGAGGAGCAGGGCTATGAGATGGAGAAAGCCTTCGACGATGATCCGGCCACGTGGTTCCGCACCGTGCGCAACCAGGCGGTCAAGACCGGTGCGCATGAGTGGGTGCTCGGCTTCGGCGAACGCAAGCTGATCGACGGCATCGAACTGGCGCCGCGCAACGACCCGCACTGGAAGAACGGCCAGATCCGCGACTACGAGATCTACATGGCCGACAGCAACGGCGAGTGGGGCGAACCGATCAAGCGCGGTCGCCTGACCCTGCAGCAGGGCATGCAGCAGATCGACTTCCCCGCCCATGCCGGCCGCCTGCTGCGCTTCCGCGTGCTGAGCACGCAGAACCCGGAAGGCGACGGTGCCAGCGCTGCCGACCCGATGGTGACCGCGGCGCAGGGCAGCGTGGCGCGTGCGGTGGATGCGCTGCAGCCGCGCGATGTCGGCCCGATCGTGCTGTCCACGTTCCACGTGCTGGAGCATCCGCAGCCGGAAGGCCCGGCGCAGCAGCTGTATCTCTCCGCGCTGCCCATGCCGACCCCGTTGAAGGCCAGCGTCGCTGCCGACCACGCGTTGGGTGGGCAGGCCGAGATGCGCATGAACGGTCTGCATTTCCGCCGCGGCCTGGGCGTCAATGCCAGCAGCCGGATCGATCTGGAACTCACGGGCAGCTGGCGCCTGCTGCGCGCCGACCTGGGCATCGATGATCAGTGCCGCACCGCGGGCGGCATGCAGTTCCAGGTGTGGGGTGACGGTCGGCTGCTGTACGACAGCGGCCTGGTCAACGCACCCGGCGTGGTCAAACCGGAGCTGGACGTGCGCGGCCTGCAGCGGCTGAGCCTGCGCACGCTCGGGGCGCAGGGCGATCGACCCGCGCAGGTCTGTGGCAACTGGGCCAATGCCGCCCTGATCGGACAGGAGGGCGATACCGCCAGCATCGTGTCGCCGTAACCGAAGAAACACGCTTTCAGAAAAACAGCTCTCTCCCGTTTCCCGTCTGCGGCCGTCTGGCCGCGGCACGGGGGACGTTTGCCCGAAAACACCCATCCACCGCCAGCCCCACGCTGCGGATCGAACAAGGAGCCAAAGATGTTGACCGAACGCCATCGCCATCGCCGCATCACCGCCACCCCCTTGTCCATCGCACTCGGCCTGGCCGTCGCGGTGGTCGGCAGTGCCAGCGCCCAGGACGCAACGCCCGATACCAAGGCCACCGAGCTGTCGCGCATCGAGGTGACCGGCTCCAACATCCGCCGCAGTGATGTGGAAACCGCCTCGCCGGTGCAGGTGATCAGCAAGCAGGACATCGAGAACATGGGTGCGCGCACCCTGCTGCAGGTGCTCGACAATCTGCCGGCGGCACGTCCGGGTCAGCAGGATGCGCGCTCGCTGTTCACCGGTTCGGATGGTGCCTCGCAGGCCAACCTGCGCGGCCTCGGCGCACAGGGTACGCTGGTGCTGCTCAATGGCCGTCGCCTGTCCTACTACGGCGCGCCGGCCGGCTTCCAGACCCAGTTCGTCAACATCGATGCAATCCCCGCTGCAGCGATCGAACGCATGGAAGTGCTGACCGACGGTGCCTCGGCCGTGTACGGCACCGATGCGGTGGCCGGTGTGATCAACGTGATCACCAAGCGCTCCTACCAGGGCGCGGAGATCAATCTCACCACTGACAAATCCTCGCGGATCAGCTCCTACGGCGAACACCAGGGCAGCATCACCGCCGGCTTCGGCGACCTGGATGAAGACCGCTACAACGTCTACGCCTCGGTGAACCTGTACCGGCGCGATGCGATTCCGCTGAGCGACTTCTACGACAAGCGGCCCGACCAGTACTACGTCAACAACCCGAACTACCTGCCCAACCTGCGTCTGGGGACCGGCAGCAAGCCGGGCGAGTTCAACCCGGGCAGCTACTTCGCCTTCGATCCGGTCACCGGCCGCCGCGTGCAGGAAGCCGCCCCGGGCTGCAACAACGTACTCACCAGCGAAGCGGCCGGCCCGCGCTGTATCTGGGAGACGTGGATGAACAACGAGATCGACGCCGGCGCCAAGTCCGAGCGCAACACCGCCTACGTCAACGCCCACTTCCTGATCGGCGACAGCACCGAAGCCTTCGCCGAAGCCACGTACACCGACATCGACCTGACCGCCAACGGCGGTACGCCGCGTGCCTACGGCACCACCACCGGCAACCCGACCAGCTGGTTCTCGCGCAATACCGGCACCACGGTCAACCAGTTCCTGTATCCGTACCTGGGCCCGAACAACGAATACAACAACGCCTCGCCCGAACTGAAGGCACTGATGGGCGGCGTGGTCGGCCTGCAGTACCTGTTGCAGGACGTGGGCGCCAACCACTTCGGCCAGCGCAACACCGATCAGAGCTATCGGGTGGTGGCCGGAATGCGCGGTGATGTCGGCGACTGGAACTGGGAAACCGCCTTCGCCACCGCCGGCAGCCACTCGGTCACCTACCAGACCACCAACGTGAATCTGGCCGGCTTCGAAAAGGCCTTCGGCCCGTACTCCGTCGATCCGGGTACCGGCCGCGTCATCATCTCCGACCACCCGGCCTACAAGTTCGGCGAGATCAGCGAGGCCAACGCCGCGCTGATCCGCGAAGCATTCCCGACCTTCGACATCCAGTCCTGGACGCGCCTGCATACGCTGGATGGCAAGATCGAAGGTCCGCTGTTCCAGATGCCGGCCGGTGAAGTGCGTGCAGCCTTCGGCTTCAACGCCAGCCGCGAAACCTTCTACACCCCGGGCAACCCGGATGCGGCAAACGGCCTGATCACCCAGCAGGGCGGCTCGTGGTTCGACGGCAAGCGCAACACCTATGCGCTGTTCGCCGAGACAGTGGCGCCGCTCACCGAGAAGCTGGAACTGGACGCCGCACTGCGCGTGGACAAGTACCCGGACTTCAGCGCCAACCTGGCCCCGAAGATCGGCCTGAAGTACCAGATGTTCGATCAGCTGATGCTGCGCGGCACCTACTCCACCGGCTTCCGCGCGCCCAGCCTGGCCGAGTCCGGCAACGGCGGCGTGTTCGCCCAGTTGGGGGGCTACCGCGATGAAGTGCGCTGCAACGAGACCAACGCGATCGCCAACCTGCTGTTGCGGTCGCAGCGCGGCGGTGACGTGGACCTGGGCAAGTCCCTGCTCAATACCGACTGCAGCCGCACCGTGGCGCGCATGACCCAGCCGAACCCGGACCTGAAGCCGGAGAAGGCCAAAATCACCACCCTCGGCTTTGTCTACGAGCCGACGCAGTGGCTCTCGGTGTCGGCCGATTACTGGTTCATCTACCGCAGCAATGAAATCGTTGCCCCGGATTTCACCCGCGACGAGGACATCATCTCTTCCACCCGTTCGCCGATCACCGAAAGCGACCGCGCCAACCTGGCCGCGCTGGCGGCGATGTGCGCCGACCCGGCCAGCGGCGTCGCCTGTCCCGGCACGCTGCCCGGCTACAGCGTGGGCAACGTGGCCAGCGTGGTGGGCCAGTACAAGAACCGTGGCAAGACCCTGATCGACGGCTTCGACATCGACGCCCGCAGCCGCTTCTCGCTGGGCGAGTGGGGCAACCTCAACATCGGCGTGGCCGCCACCATCGCCAACCGCAACCGTTCTTACCTGGATGATGAAAGCGGCTGGTACTACGGCGACCTGGTCGGCTATTACAACAACCCGCGCCTGCGCGCCACGTTGAACGCGGACTGGAGCTACAAGCAGGTCACCACCAGCGTCTTCGTCAATTACGTGGGCGGCACCAAGTGGGCGCTGCAGCAGATCGACGAGGAAGACAACAACCCGCAGACCTGCACCGCCGGCTACCTGCCGGTGGAGCAGAGCAAGTGCGATGGCGCCCCGTCGTGGTGGACCGCCAACCTGAGCGTGGCCTGGCGCCCGGATGCCCACTGGAACGTCGGTTTCACCATCAAGAACCTCTTCGACCGCCTGCCGTTCTATGACCCGAACAGCTTCCTCGGCGATTCCAGCGACTACGCCACCATCTTCGGTCGCGGCTACAGTCTGACCGTCGGCTACAAGTTCTGATGCTCCCCTCGCGCCGGTCCTGGCCGGCGCGATCTTCACACGAGGTACTGTCCATGAAACGCAGAGAATTCATCGCCGCCAGCGCGGCCGTCGCCGCCACCAGCCTGCTGCCGAACACGCCCGCCTGGGCGCGCGGTCGCAAGGTACGGCTGGGCCTGATCGGCACCGGCATGCGCGGCCAGGTATTGTTGAAGGAACTGGTCCGCCGCGATGACGTGGAGGTGGTCGCGCTGTGCGACATCGAGCCGATCATGCTCAAGCGCGGCATGGACATGGTCGCCAAGGCCGGCAAGCCGGCGCCCAAGGCGTATGGTCAGGACGGCGACGTCAACGCCTGGAAGCGGCTGATCGAGCAGCGCGGCCTGGATGGCGTGGTCATCGCCACGCCCTGGGAATACCACGCGCCGATGGCGATCGCGGCCATGCAGGCCAAGGTCGCGGTGGGCTGCGAAGTGGTCGCCGGCATCACCCTGCAGGACCACTGGGACGTGCTCAAGACCCAGCTGTCCACCGGCACGCCGTACATGTTGCTGGAGAACGTCTGCTATCGCCGCGATGTGATGGCCGCGCTGCAGATGGTGCGCCAGGGACTGTTCGGGGAACTGGTGCACCTGCAGGGCGGCTACCAGCACGACCTGCGCGGGGTGAAGTTCAATTCCGGCGACCCCAGCCAGCCCTACGACAGCGGCGTGGAGTTCGGTGCCAAGGGATGGTCCGAAGCACGCTGGCGCACCGAGCATTCGGTGAAGCGCAACGGTGAGCTGTACCCCAGCCACGGCATCGGCCCGTGCGCGATGTACACCGGCATCAACCGTGGCAACCGTTTCACCCACATCAACGCGTTTGCCAGCAAGGCACGTGGGCTGCATGAATACACCGTGGCCAAGAGCGGTGGCACGACGCACCCGAGCACCAAGGTCAATTTCAAGCTCGGCGACATCGTCACCACCACCCTGGCCTGCGAAAACGGCGAGACCATCCTGCTGCAGCACGACACCTCGCTGCCGCGCCCGTACTCGATGGGCTTCCGCGTGCAGGGCACCAAGGGCCTGTGGATGGATGTGAACCAGTCCATCCACATCGAAGGCCGCAGCCCGCCGCACAAGTGGGAACCGTTCCAGGCCTACCAGGACCAGTACGAGCATCCGCTGTGGAAGCAGCATGCCGATACCGCTGCCAGCGCCGGCCACGGTGGCATGGACTGGTTCGTCATCCATGCCTTCGTGGAGGCTCTCAAGGCCAGGGCACCGATGCCGATCGACATCTACGACGCGATCACCTGGAGCGCGATTACGCCGTTGTCCGAGCAGTCCATCGCCAACAGCTTCCAGACGCTGGAGTTCCCTGACTTCACCGCCGGGTTGTGGAAGCAGCGCAAGCCGATCTTCGCCTTCGACGGATCGTACTGAGCGGCATCGCCCGCCATCGTCCTGTCACGGACGGGTCGCACAGTAATCGCCCACCGGGCCGCCCTGCGCGGCCCGGTTCCATTTCGGGGACGGGCAGCATGACGGCAGTGGCGGAACATACGTATGGGTGGAAAGAGCGGCTGCACCGCTGGTGGCAGCGGGCCCACCGCTGGAGCGTGTTGGGTGGGCTGGTCGTTGCTGGCGCCGCGACGGCCGCCGATGCCGCGCCTGCGCACTGGATGGCCTATGCCGCGCAGTCGGGTGAGGCGCTCTCGCAGCGCCTGAGCAACACCGGCGATCCGCGCGTGGAGCGGTTGCAGGCCCGTCTTGCCGAGCGCAAGGATCCGGGTGCCGCGTTGACCGTGTCGTTGTGGATCGATGCCACCGGCAACATCATCGATAGCCGCTTCGCGTCACTGGGCGATGCCGTGGCAGATGCCGAGCTGCGTGCGCTGCTCAGTGCTGCGCCGTTGCCCGTCGCACCACCGCCGGACATGCGCCAGCCGTTGAATCTGGGGCTCTCACTCATCCCCACTGCGGCCGGCGACACGCCCATCCCCTGAGCGTCATCGTCCTGGCCTGACCGCTGGTGGCGGCGGGGGCGGACGCTGTGGTTGGGTGGATATGCCGAAGGTGTTGCCCATGCGTTGCTGGGTGGCCGCGCGATGGGCCAGCCCCAGCGCCGATGGCGGCTGGCGGACGATCAACAGCGAGCCGGGTGCCTGTACGGGTGCCGCCGAGGCCGGCGCAGGCGCGAGCAGCCGGCTGAAGCAATCGTAATCACGGATGCGCTCGCCGTTGACCTCCACCTCGATGCAGGCCGGCGCTGGGTCTGCCTGCGCGCGGGCGACCCAGGGCACGACCAGCAGGGCGATGCACAGGCCCGCTGCGGTAAGTGATCGAAGGTCCGGCATGGCTGTCACCGCTCTGCAATGAAACCGACCTAACGTGACCGGCTTGGCGTTGTGATGCTGGCGCGTCTTGCATGCAGTTTGATGACACCGGGGCGCATGACCAACAGGGGCGGGCAGGCAAACGCATCGGCGGCCGGCGCAGGAACTCTCTGCGCCCGTGTGGCTGGCTGTTTCTCCTGCTCGCGATGACCTGGCCGCCGGCGATGGCGCTGGCCCAGGACGCCATCGATGCCGCGCACACGCAGTACACGTTCGATGTTCCGGCGCAGCCGCTGCCGGAGGCCTTGCAGTTGTATGGGGAGATCACCGGGGTGGCGGTACTGATCGATGCCCGCTTGTTGGGTGGCCTGCGTTCGACCGCGCTGTCGGGGCGGTACGCCCGGCGCGACGCGTTGCAGCGGATGCTGGGCGGTACCGGACTCGTTCCGCATTTCGTGGAGAACGGTGCGTTCACGCTGGTGCCGGTGGGATCCGTGGCCGCCGACGAGCTGCTGCCCGATGCCACACCCATGCGTGCACCGTCCCTGCCCGAGCGGACCCGCCAGCGCGGTGCCCGGGTGATCCAGCACTCGCTGGAGCAGGCGCTGTGCGGCACGGCATTGACGCGGCCGGGTGACTACCGGGCGAGCGTGCGCTTCTGGCTGACCGAACGGGATCAACGCATCCGCGCACCGGAGCTGCTGGAATCCACCGGTGACCTGGCACGCGACACGGCGATCGTCAGTCGCCTGCGCGACCTGCCGTTACCGGGCCTTCCGGCTGGCCTGCCACAACCCATCACGCTGCTGTTGCTGCCTGAAACACCGGGCGCGACGCCGCCGTGCCGGGCCCGCTGATGACCGGTCTGCGCACCCTGTTCCTGGATCACTACGAAGCCTTCCGCAAACGCCTGCGGCGCCGGCTGGGCTCGGATGACCTGGCCATGGACGCGCTGCAGGAGACCTGGCTGCGGGTGGAGCGCATGGGCAGTACGCAGCCGCAGCGCAACCCGGTGGCCTACCTGTTCCGCATGGCGGTCAATGCCGCTACCGACCAGCGCATCGCCCACGGCCGGGTGCTGACCGGTGCCGAGGTGGAGGCGCTGATGGATGAAGCCCCGGATTACCTGGACCCGTCCGATGTGGCGCACGGGCGTTCCGAGCTCGCGGCGCTGGCCGATGCCCTGCGCGAGCTGCCCGAGCGCCAGCGCGCCATCCTGATCGCCGCGCGTATCGACCAGCAGCCCATCGATACCATCGCCGACCAGCACGGGGTCTCCTCACGGATGGTCGGCAAGGACCTCAAGAAAGCCCTGCAGCATTGCGCAGGACGGCTGGACCGGCCGCTGGTGCAGCGTTTCGGTCCCGGGGCGGGAAAACCGTCATGACTGATATGAAGACCTCCGTATCCCCATCGCCCGCTGATGTGCAGGCGCAAGCGCATGACTGGCTGCTGCGCCTGCAGACCGGCCCGGTGACGGCTGCCGACGCGGACGCGTTCCGACGCTGGCGTGCGCTGGATCCCCGTCATGCCGTGGCCTTCGCCCGGGCACGCCGGCTGTGGTCGGCGCTGGCGCCGGCGCTGCAGGCCAGTACGGGTCCGGCCGAGGCCACGGTGCCGAACGCCGGCGTGCCGCTGCCCGCATCCGCAACCGTCCTCCCGGTACGGCAGCGCCCCCGTCGTTTCAATCCAGGCCGACGTGCGTTTTTGGGCGGCGCTGCCGCTGCCGCCGCGGTCGGCTGGGTAGCGGTGCAGTCGCCGCTGGGGCTGTGGCCGGCGCTGGACGCGCTGGGTGCCGACTACCGCACCGCGACCGGCGAGCGCCGCGACCTCAGCATCGGCAGCGTGGCCGTGGCCATGGCCGCGCGCACCACGATGCGCCGTCCCGCCGATGGCTCGGCCGGGATCGTGGTGAGCCAGGGCGAAGCCCAGTTCGCGGTGCCGGCCTCGGCCGCTGCCAGCTTCGTGATCGGTGTCGACGGTGCGCGACTGATGCCGGCCCCGGGTGCGCGGGTGAACGTGCGCTGCGTCGGTGGCGACATCCGCATCACCTGCCTGGCCGGGCGAGCCGAACTGGTGCGGGGCGCGCGTACCGTGGTGCTGCAGCCCTCCTGGCAGGCACGCCTGACGGCGGACCGGATCGCTTCCGTGGCGCCGGTCGCGGCCGACACCATCGACGCCTGGCGGCGCGGCTGGCTGGTCTTCGATGATCAGCCGCTGCAGGACGTGGTGGACGAAATCAACCGCTACCGCACCGGCCGTATCGTGCTGACCGGCAGCGCATTGCCGGCACGGCGCGTACAGGCGCGCATCCCTTTGGCGCGCATCGATACCTTCATCGATCTGGTGCGCGATGCCTATGGTGCAAAGGTGGTGAGCATGCCCGGTGGCGTCGTGCTGTTGAGCTGAGCGGCGCGTGCGCAGATGAATTTTTTGTTGCAACGGTTCAGTCGTTGTCACCTGCCCCCGTCTTATCCCTCGTAACAAGCGCAACGCATTGCACTGCCACGCTCGCTCCTGCCATGGACGGGATCGCGCTGCAGGACGGCAGCACGCGCTTGCCCTTATCAGCGAACGATATTGCGACGGGTGACAGCGATGGTGAAGCAGCAGAGCGGTTCGATCGGATGCACGGCCCCGCAGGTGCCGCAGGTGCGCGCGCTGTCGCAGGCCATCGCGGTGTTGCTGATGGCCGGTGGCGTCGCGGCGGGCGTCAACGCGCAGCAGGCCTTCAGTCCGGCATGGTTCGCCAACAAGGGCGTGCAGCAGCAGACCGCCGCGCAGACCGGCCGCCTGCCGAACGGCATGCCGTCCAACCTGGTGCGTACCGACCAGCAGGCGCAGCAGGCCCGCGACACGCTGAAGACCTCGCTGGAGAACCTCAACACTGCCGCGCAGGCGATCGCCATGCAGCAGCGCATGCAGCAGACCGCCCGCGATGCCGCGCGGCTGCGCGCCGGCCAGGTGCCCGATGGGCTGGGCGAGGGCGGGCTGAAGATCGATGACGACACCCTGACGCGCGGCTGGTTCAACGCCAGCGCTCCGACCCAGAGCAGCAAGGACGGCACCACCACCGTCAGCATCGCGCAGACCGGCGACAAGGCCATCCTCAACTGGGAGACCTTCAACGTCGGCCGCAACACCGTGGTCGATTTCGACCAGCAGGCGAGCTGGTCGCTGCTCAACCGGGTCAATGATCCCAACGCGCTCCCGTCGCAGATCCTCGGCCGCATCCAGGGCCAGGGCACGGTGATGCTGGTCAACCGCAATGGCGTGGTGTTCGACGGCAGCAGCCAGGTCAACGTCAAGAACCTGGCCGCCTCGGCGGTCAACATCAGTGATGCGCAGTTCCGCAAGGGTCTGTACAGCGACGCGCAGGGCAATGCCTTCATCCCGACCTTCGGCAACGAACTGACCACCACCACCAACGGCTTCGCCCATGGTGCGGCCACCGGTGACGTGGTGGTGGAGCGCGGTGCGCAGATCACCACGGCGGTGCCCACCTCGGTCACCGAAGGCGGCGGCTACGTGCTGCTGCTCGGCCGCCAGGTGCACAACCACGGCCAGATCACCACCGCCAATGGCCAGACCACGCTGGCCGCCGGCGATGCGTTCGTGATCCGCAAGGGCATGGGCACCGACCAGAACCAGACCTCCACCACCCGTGGCAACGTCGTCACCACGCTGCGCAAGCCGGTGGCAGCCGATGCCGTCGTGGCCATCGCCAGTGGCGTGGTCAGCAACAGCGGCCTGATCCAGGCCAGCACCGGCGACATCACCCTGGCCGGCCATGACGTGCGGCAGCAGGGTGCAGTGGTGTCGACCAGCTCGGTGCATACCCGCGGCACCGTGCATCTGCAGAACGAACGTGCCGATACCACCGGCAGCGTCCTGCTGGACCAGGGCAGCACCACCGCGATCGTGCTCGATGCCAGCGCCACCACCGCGCTGGACGTCCAGCGCGAAACGCTGGTGCAGGAATCGGACAAGGTCGGCGACGGTATCGCCCATCGCCGCGACCAGTCGCTGGTGCAGATCAGTACCGGCGGCAAGGTCGCCTTCGATGACGACAGCCTGACGCTGGCGACGGGCGGGCAGATCTTCGTCGACGCCGCCGACAGCGAGGTCCGCCAGGGCGCGCGCCTGGACGTGGCCGGCTACGTCGGGGTCAAGATCGCGATGGAGGCCAACAACGTCCAGATCAACGTGCAGGGCAACGAGCAGCGTGACGCCGCGCTCAACCGTGACGACAAATCGCTCAACAGCAGGAACATCTGGCTTGACCGCCGCGACCTGGTCCTGGTTCCGGCCGGCACCAACGGCTATGAGACCGATCGCTGGTACACCGCCGGTGGCCTGCTGGAAGTCGGCGGCTACCTCGGGGTGACCGGCCACGGCATCGGTGAGTGGTCGGCGCAGGGCGGGACCGTGCAGTTCTCCGGCGGCAACGTGACCACGCAGCGTGGCTCGAACATCAACCTCTCCGGTGGCGCGCTGGACGTGCAGACCGGCTACGTCAACCTGACCCACCTCAAGGGCGCCGACGGCAAGCTCTACAACGCCTCCACCGCGCCGGGCGATCTGCTCTACAGCGGGCTGTACCGCGGGTTCGAAGATACCCATGCACGCTGGGGCAATACCGAGTTCTACTACAACCCGCTGATCGCACCGCAGCGCAGGCTGGAGAACGGCTACACCGTCGGCCGCGATGCCGGCCGGCTGATCGTCGCCACCCGTGCAGCGCAGCTGCAGGGCGACGTGGACACCACGACCTTCCAGGGCGACCGCCAGCAACGCGCCCGCGATGCCGCGCTGGATGGCTACCAGCAGGGACAGACCAGCGTTGCACGCCAGGGTCAGCTGGTGATCGGCAGCTACCTGCCGTACTACGACAAAAACAGCGGCCAGCAGCGTTTCGGCCCGGCCGCATTGGCCGAACATGTGGCCATCGGTGGCGATGCAGCCAGTGTCTCCGGCATCGGCGTCATCGGTCTGGACGCGGCCTGGCTCAACGCGCAGCGCTTCGGCGGCGTGGAGGTGTACGCGCACGCCGGCATCGATGTCGACCAGGCGCTCGAGGTTGCGCTGGGCGGCACGATCGCCCTGCATGCCAGCGATGTCCGCATCAACGCCGACCTGCGCGCCAGGGGCGGCAGCATCGCACTGGGTGACATGGTCGTGCAGCGCACCTCGAGCGGCATCGAGTGGCAGGATCTGCCGATCAGCGCGCGTCCCGGCGATACCCTGCTGCACCAGGTGCTGGTCGGCGATGGCGTGACCCTCGATGCGCGTGGCCTGTGGACCAACCAGGCGCAGGACCCGGCGGCCATCGGCGGACTGCCGTTCCTCGACGGCGGCAGCGTGGCGGTGCGCAGCACCGGCAACGTGGCCCTGGGCAAGGGCAGCGTGATCGACGTGTCCTCCGGTGCGGCCATGGGCGAGGAGGGCGATGTAACCGGGGGCAAGGGCGGCAGCGTCACCCTGGCCGCAGGGCAGAACATGGGGAGCGGCGTGCTGTCGCTGGATGGCAGCATCCGAGCCCACGGCATGAAGGGCGGCGGGGCGCTCAACATCGAGAACGGCACGATGGTCAGCATCGGCGGCGACGTGCCGGATGCGATCGAGCAGCTGGCCGCCGGCCAGGCCAGCACGCTGCCGGTACGCCTGGCCGCCGACGTCACGCTCCAGCCGGGCGACGTGATCCCGCTGAGCTTCTCCATCACCATTACCCATGTGGCCGGCGGCAAACCGATGCCGCTCACGATCCGGCCCGAGGTCAGCAGCACCAAGCCGGTGACCACCCAGGCACCGTGGCTGTTGCCGGCTGCCGTGCAGCTGGCCGACTACGGCCCGGTCCGGTCCGCCGGCGAGATCCTGCCGGCAGGCACCACCCTGTGGACCATCACCGACCTGCCGGCCGGCTATGTGGTGCCGGCCAATGTATTCCCCGGTGGTCTGCCGATTCCGGCACAGACCTCCCGTTATGTCGCCGGTACCGTGGCCACTGCCGCGGTCACGGTCCCGGCCGGCACCCGCCTGCCGGTCGGCACGGTCTGGCAGCGCGATGTGCCGGTGCAGTCGTTCCTGGCGCTGGACACCGGTCTGTTCCAGAGCGGCTTCAAGCAGTACAACGTGGTGGGCCGCGATGGCGTCAAGGTGGTCGAGGGGGCGCACCTGGACGTGGCGATGCCGATGCTGCAGGTCGACCTCGCTGCCGCGCGTGCGCTGGCCACCGGTGCCGATCCTGCCGATGCCCTGTCGGTCTGGCTGCCACCGCTGCAGCAGGACGATCCGAAAAGCGGCGAGGTCATTCTGCGCAAGGGCGCCGGGCTGTCACTGACCGCCGGCACGCCGCAGAACGCGGCCGACCTGGAGATCGGCCGCAACAGCCGGATCAACGTCGATCCCGGCCAGGCCATCACCCTGACCGGCAACGCACAGATCACCCTCGACGGTGCCCTGCAGGCCCGCGGTGGACGCATCACGGTACTTGGCGGTGACCTGGGCGAAGGCAGTCTGCTCAACCTGCCCAAGGGCACGCCCAACGCGCGCTCGATCTGGATCGGTGAGCAGGCCGTGCTGGACGTGTCCGGCATGGCCTATACGGCCCTGGATGAAGCCGGCGGTCGGCACGGCCAGGTGCTGGCGGGCGGCACGATCGAGATCGGCGCACGGCATGACCTCGCATCGCGCAACCTCCCGGCGATCGATGCATTCGTGGTGGTGCGCGAGGGCGCCCGCCTGGACGCCTCCGGTGCGCAGGCGGTGCTGGACCTGCCCGATCTCGGCACGACCCCCATTGCCAGCCACGGCGGCATCATCGCGCTGAGTGCCAGCAATGGGCTGTTCGTTGACGGCACCCTGCATGCCGCCGCCGGTGGCAGCGGCGCGCGCGGTGGCACGTTGGCGCTGAATCTTGAAACGCCGATCTACGGGCCGGTCGAGCGCTTCAGCGGCAAGGGCATCGAGGTCGCCGACGGCGTGCGCGTCCCGCGTGAGCTGGTGATCGAACAGCACTACAGCGGCAGCGGCCTGGGCACGGAGGCCGTCGCCGGCGAGCTCGATCCAACCCTGGTCTATGGCAAGGCCCGCTACGGCGTGGACGCGATCCAGGCCGGTGGCTTCGATACCGCTTCGCTGTACGTCAATGGCCTGCTGAGCTTCGATGGCGATGTAGCGCTCGACATGCGCCAGGCGTTGTACCTCACGGCCAGCGCTCTGGGGCTCTCCACGGATGCCACGCGCGACAGCCAGGTGCATTTGGCCGCACCGTACCTGCGCCTGGCCGGCTCGGCGCGCCGCCAGCCGGACAACACCATCATGCCCAACCCGGTCACCGGCTCGCGCAATATCAGCCCGGCGTCCGGTTCGCTGGGCGTGGCCGCGCTCGCCGACGCGGCGTCGATCACGCTCGCAGGCAGTCTGGTCGATGTGGTGGGCATGGTCGGCTTCGGCGCGAACGGTGAAATCGTGCAGAACGCGGTCGACCCGCTGGCGGTCAAGCGCGACGCGTTCGGCGCGGTGCGCATCGAAAGTCAGGGCGACCTGCGCCTGCGCGAGGCCGACCTGTTCTCGCCCGGCGACACCACCCTGGCGGCGGCGCAGATCTACGGCAGCGGCAATGTCACGGTGGGCCTGCGGACCCTGCTGAACGAATGGGGCACCCTCACGACGGAGTTGGATCCGGACCGCATGCTGGACATCCAGCGCATCGGCAATACCTTGCCGCCGCAGCCCTACAGCGTGTTCGGCACGATGCGTTTCAGTGCCGCCACCATCAACCAGGGCGGGGTACTGCGCGCACCGCTGGGCAACATCATTCTGGGGCGCGCCGATGGCACCGGCTACACCGGCGTGGTCAACCTGCTGCCGGGCAGCGTCACCTCGGTCAGCGCCAACGGCCTGGTGATGCCCTACGGCGGCACGGTCGACGGGCTGGTCTACAACTACAACGGCGTCGACGTGGCTTACCAGGGCGTGGGCGGTGAACCGGCGGTGGAGTTCCGCTCGCACGCGGTGAACGCCCAGGCCGGCGCGGTGCTGGATCTGTCCGGCGGCGGCGAGCTGACCGGCGCGGCGTTCCTCTCCGGTCGCGGTGGCTCCACCGATGCGCGCCTCAACCCGCTGGTGCAGATGGACCGCGATGGGTTCACGCTGCCGGGCCTGTCCACCAACCCGGTATACGCCATCCTGCCCGGGGTACAGGCTGGGCAGGCTCCGCTCGATGCCGAGCGCGGTGCCGGCGATCCGGCCATCGGCCAGCAGATCACCCTCGGCGCCGGCATCCCCGGGCTGCCGGCAGGCACCTATACGCTGCTGCCGTCCAGCTATGCACTGCTGCCGGGTGCCTTCCGCGTGGAACGCAACGGCCTTGCCGGCAGTGCCACCGCGTTCGGCACTACCCAGGCCATGCGCAACGGCTCGTGGAGCACCTCGGCGCGGCAGAGCATCGCCAACACCGGCAGCAGCGACACGCTCCCCACGCAGTGGGTGGTGACCGCCGCCGACACCCTGCGCACCTATTCGCAGTACAACGAAACCAGCTACGCCACCTTCGCGCTGCAGCAGGCCATGCGCGAGGGGGCGCCGCGCCCGCTGCTCGAACGCGACGCCAAGGCGGTCAATTTCATGGTGACCAGCCCGGATGTGGCCGGCTCGCTGGACCTGCCTTCGCTGCGGTTCAACGCCACGGTGCTGGATGTTCCCGCCACGGCGGGCACCGGTTCGGTCGCGCGTCTGTTCAATGCAACGAACTACGAAATTCTCGCCGACGGCACGGAAGCGACCGAGGACTTCGCGGGTATTTCCATGCATGCCAGCGAGCTGAACCGGGTCGGCGCAGCGCGCCTGGAAATCGGCGGCCGCCTGCGCAGCACCTACGCCAATCCGGCCAACGGCTCGCTGCAGTCGGCCAACGTGATCAACATCGATGGCGGCGGGTCCAGCAACAGCATCGTGATGCGTGCCGGTGCGCAGCTGGAGGCGGCGGAGGTCTTCCTGATGACTGGCCGCCAGGCGGGTGGCATCACCCTGGAACAGGGCGCGGGCATCAACACGCTGGGCCAGGGCGCCGCCGCCTATGACGCCGCGAAGGGTTACATCTATACGCCGGGCCGCTCTGCGCTGCTGGCCGTCTCCAACGGCCAGATCAACCTGCTGGCGCCGGAAGCGGTCGACGGCCAGGGCAACGGCGCCGGCGCGATCGAGATCGGCGCCTGCGCCGTGCTCAGCGGATGCGCGGGCACGACCCGTCTGTACTCCGAAGGCACCATCGCCACCGCGACCGACAACCGCTTCGTGCTGGGCGATGCGGTGCGCTATGGCACCCGCAACCTGGCACTGGCGGTCGGTGGCATCAACGTCGGCAGTGCCGAGGCGATCGCCGACGCCACCGCGCGCGGCACGCTGCCGGCCGGCATGACGCTCAACCAGGACGTGCTCAGTCGGCTGTTGCTGGGCGACACCAGCGTCGGCGCGCCGGCACTGGAAGCGCTGTCGCTGACCGCACGCGAGTCGGTCAACTTTTACGGCGATGTATCGCTGTCCACCTACGATGCAGTCACCGGCAAATCGGCGTTGCAGCAGCTGGTGCTGGGGACGCCTGCCATCTACGGTTATGGCGATGCCGATGCCGTGGCCCGCATCCACACCGATACCCTGATCTGGAGCGGTGCACTTGCGCCGGCCGGCAGCATCGTCGCCGACGGCCCGGGCACCGGCCACGGCCAGCTGGTGGTGGATGCCCGCGACATCGTGTTCGGCTACGGCCCGCGTACCCAGCCGGATACCGTACGCACGCAGGACCGCCTTGCGCTGGGCTTCGCCGGCGTGCACCTCAACGCCAGCGGCCGCGTGACCGCCAACCAGAAGGGCAGCCTGAGCATCTTCGAGACCCAGGGTGACTGGAATGCGGATACCCGCTCCTATGCCCGCAGTGGCGGCGAGCTGTTCCTCAACACGCCGCTGCTGACCGGCGCAGCCGGGTCGGTCAACACGATCACCACCGGGGGCAACCTGCATGTCACCGGCAACGGCGCGCCCGTCGCGCCCGACAACGCGACCCTGGCCGCCGCGCTGGGCGCGGAGATCGCGCTGGACAGCCGCGACGGCAGCCTGCTGCTGGACACCGCCGTGCTGCTGCCCAGCGGCAAACTGCGCCTCGCGGCGCAGGGCGACGTGCGCCTCGCCGATGGCGCGCAGCTGGACCTCGCCGGCCGCCGCATCGCTTTCTTCGACACCGCCAAGTACAGCTGGGGCGGTGACGTGCTGATCGACAGCCGGCAGGGCGACGTGCAGCAGGACAGCGGCGCGAAGATCAGCCTGGCCGCGCAGAACAACCGCGCCGGCACGTTCACTGCACACGCCGCCGCAGGCACCCTCGATCTGGCCGGCCAGCTGCTGGGCAGCAGCAGTGGGCATTACGACGCCGGTGGAACCGAGGTGCCGTACAGCGCCGGGCGCATCGACCTGCACGGCCAGGGGATCAACGATTTCAGTGGGCTCAATTCGCGCTTGACCCGCGATGGCGTCACCGGCGGGCGCAGCTTCCGCATCGGCGAGGGTGATCTTGCGCTGGGCGACGAAGTGGTGGCGCGTGAGGTGAACATCGCGTTGGACAACGGTCAGCTGTGGGTCAACGGCACCGTCGATGCCAGTGGCGAACAGGCCGGCAGCATCCGTCTGGCCGCGCGCAATGGCGTCACCCTGGGCAGCGCGGCCGTGCTGGATGCCAGCGCGAGCGTACTGCGCCGCGACAGCTACGGGGCGGCGATCGATGCGCCCAACCGCGCCACCATCGAGATCGATTCGGGGCGTGGCACGTTGGCCATCGCCAGTGGCGCACGCATGGACCTGCGCGTGGCCGGCAGCAGCAGGAATGTCGGCACGGTGGCGCTGAACGCGCCGCGCGTGGGCGGCAACGACGTGGCGATCGCGACCGGCGGCCCGATCAGCATCGACGGTGCGAAGACGATCCAGCTCAATGCCTTCATCACCGACAACAGCGCAGCGGCAGGCACGGAGGCCAGCACCCGCGGCGAGAGCTACCAGGTCATCGACCAGGCGTACCTGGACCGCCTGCATGCCCAGAGCACCACCTTCATCGACGCCGCACTCGCCAACAGCGCACTGGTCGACCAGCGCCTGGCGGGCCTGCGCGCGTACGGCGACGCGTTCCACCTGCGCCCGGGCGTGGAGGTCGTGGCCGACCTGGCGGTGAATGCAGACGGCAATCTGCACGTGGATGGCGATCTGGATCTGTCCGCGCACCGTTACGCCAGCCTCAACCCCGGCAGCCAGCGCACCGGCGTGCGCGGCTCCGGTGAGGCCGGTGCGCTGGTGCTGCGCGCGCAGGGCGACCTGGAGGTGTTCGGCAGCATCAGCGATGGTTTCGATGGCAATCGCCTGGGCACCACGTTCGACGACAACGGCTGGTACCTCACCGCCGGCCGCCAGCTGTTCGGCAGCGACGTGGTGGTTCCGCATGGCGGCTTGGTCACGCTCGCTGCCGGCACCGTGTTCAATTCGGGCAAGGTGCTCAACTACGACCTGCCCATCGGCGACATGCAGATGGCCGCCGGCACCCTGTTGCCCGCCGACGCCCGTCTCGCCCTGCCGCTGGCGCTGGCCAAGGGCACCGTACTGGGCGCGGCCGTCCACGATGCCTCCGGTGCGCTGCTGTATGCGGCAGGCACGGTCCTGGCCGATGCGGTCACGCTGCCGCAGGGCGCGCGTCTGTCGGCCGGCCTGCGCCTGCCGCTGGCCGCCCGCATCGCGGCGATGACCTGGCCGGCCGGGGTGGCCCTGCCGGCGTCGCCACTCGGCAATCTGGTCACCCTGGCCGCTGACCTGGGCCTGGCCAAGGGCGCCTTCATTCCCAGCGACACCGAGGTCAAGCTGCCTGGCGACGCCACCACGGTGAACCTGCGACCGGTGGACGCCGATGGCAACCAGGGTCGCATCTGGGCACTGGCGCCGATGCTGGCGGCCGGGTCGCAATCGTGGGACATCAGCCTGGTGGCGGGCGCCGATATGGCCGCCGCGGATCGCCTGACGGTGGATCCTGCCGGCACCGGCAGCCTGCGCCTGTCCGATCCGCATTACGGCCAGGGTGGCGCCGTGGTGGAGATTCCCGGGACCGGCTCGCCGGCGACGTACATGTGGGGAGATGTGGCCACGTTTGAACAGATGGTGATGGGATTCTTCGGCGAGTACATCCTCAGCTTCGTGCCGGTCGCGGGTGCGACATTCACCGCCGATGAAATCTCCGAGCTGATGATGTGGGGCTTGATCTGGAGTGGTCCGGAGAACCTCAACGACCTTGGATTCGACGGTCTGGCTGCCATCGACTCGCCAGAGGTTCCGCCGGACACCGAGTTCAGGACACTGCCCGGGCGTGAACAGTTGCCCAGCGTGGTGCGCACTGGTACCGGCGACCTGCGTCTGGTCTCCGGCAAGGACATCGCCACCACCTCGCTGTATGGCGTCTACACCGCCGGTACTCCGTCGGCTGCCTTGGCCGGCAACGGGGGCGATCCGTACAACCAGGCGCGCGCGCGCGTCGCACCCGGCAATGCCAATCCGCTTGGAAACAGCGTGCTGGGAGATGCCGGCGAGGTGTTCGAGCACCTTGTCGATGGCGGCAGCCAGAGCCTGTACCAGGCGTGGTATCCCGAAGCAGGTGGCAACCTGCTGCTGCGCGCCGGTAGCAATATCTCGGGCGACAGCATCGGGCGTCATGGAGCGCTGACGCGTACGGAAGCGCTGGGAATCGCCACACCGCGATTGAGCACCAGCGCATCGGTGGGCAACTGGCTGTGGCGACAGGGTACCGGCAGCGTGCAGACCGGTGCGGAAGGCCTGCCGACCGCATGGTGGATCAACTTCGGCACGTACGTTGCCGCACCCGACAACGCGAACTACGACAACAATTTCGTCAACATGCCGCAGCTGATCGGGTTCACCGGCTTCGGCACGCTCGGCGGTGGCAACCTGCTGCTGGAGGCGGGCGGCGATGCGGGCATGCTGCAAAGCCGCGGCGACCATGGCGCGGCGTACATCACCCGCAGCGCGGGCCTGAACCTGACCGTTGCCAGCACCGGCAGGGTCAGCGCCGATGGCGCGCTGGTACAGACCGGCGGCGGCGATCTGGACATCCGCATCGGCGGCGGCCTCAACGCCGACCCCGCGCTGCGCTCGTTCACGGGCAGCAACAGCGCCCCGGTGGCCAACGAGATCACCGTCAACGACGCGCAGCGACTGGACGTCAATGGCAGCTTCACCAACCTGCGCGGTGCACTGCGGCTGGAAGCCGGGTCGGTGGGCGGCGTGGAACTGCGCTACGGCAACCGCCAGGACGCCAAGGAGTCGCGTCCCTACGACGTGTATACCGCAACGGCCGCTACCGCAGCCGGTGGTCCGGTGCTGGTGCTCGGCGATGCCGGCGCCCGTCTGGATGCGCGTGGCGACCTGGTGCTGGGCACCGTCTCCGATCCGGGGCGGGTCGCCCAGTTCAACAATGGCACGCCCTTCAGCGTGGGCGGCAACGCTTACCAGGACGGCGGCTGGAGCTGGTTCTCGCTGTGGACCCCCTCCACCGCGGTGGACCTGATGGCCGCCGGCGGCAACCTGACGCCGTCGCTGGCGATGCAGGACCGCAACGCTGGCACCGACGCCCGGGCGACCGACGGCAATCACGTGTATCCCTCGGTCCTGCGCGCGGTGGCTGCCAGCGGCAGCATCTACTACGGTCGCGCCCGCACGGCCCCGACCGCCGGCACCAACAACGAGGACTTCGTGGCGGGCGTGGTACTGGCGCCGTCGCCGGTGAACGGGCAGTTCGACGCACAGGGCACCGGTCAACTGGAACTGCTCGCGGCCGGCTCGATCTATGCCAACGGCACCGGCTTCGGCACCTCCGGCGCAGACCCGACCGCGTTGCCCAATCCGTGGAATCCTGGCTTCGTCGGGCTGGGGCAGGAGATGTGGTACGGGCGTCAATTCCTGCACAACGTCAGTACCGGCGCCCTGGCGCCCAGCGTGCTGATCTCAGGCGACCGCCCCAACGGCTCCCTGCAGATCTATCCGCTGTTCTCCTTCACTTCGCCGACCGCGTCCGGTTACGTGCACGTTGGCCAGACGCCTTCGCGCTACTACGCGCTCCACGGCGACCTGGTCGGGCTGCGCAGCGGCAGCGTGGTCGATACCCAGTACGGCGTCTTCAACAACGGGGTCACCACCAATATCACCAGCACCTGGTACGACGGTGGCGGTGCCGTCGCCATCCGTGCCGGCCGGGATATCGTGAACTCGGGCACTCCGCTGGGTGCCTTTGACAACGTCGGCACGGTGTTTGGCAATGCCGATGGTGCGCTGGGCTGGATGGGCACCATCAACCGCGGCGATCCTGCCGCCGAGCCCCGGCCCACGGCGATCGCCAGCGGTACCGCACGCGGCAACCTGATCGTGCATACCAGTGCCGACGACGTGTCGGTCGTGCAGGCCGGGCGCGACATCCGCTTCAGCACGTTCTACGTCGCCGGCCCCGGGTTGCTCGACATCAGCGCCGGGCGCGACGTGTACATGGCTGACAAGGGCGAACTGCGCAGCCTGGGACCGGTCACCGGCGCCACGCCCGGCGACCGCAGCAGCGGCGCCAGCATCGCGGTGGCGGCCGGTCTTGGCGAGCGCGGCGCGGATTGGAACGCCTTTGCCGCGCGCTATCTGGATGCGGCCAACCTCGCCGATCCCGGCCGCGCACTGGGCGATCAGGATGGCAAGGTCGTCCGTGTCTATGGCGGCGCGGTGTCGCTGGCGCAGTGGCTGCAGGCGCAGTTCGGCTACGGCGGCGATGAGGCCGGTGCCGCCGCGTTCCTGGCACAACAGCAGCAGGCCCTGGACCAGGCGCACGCAACGGCGGTGGCCAGCGGCGGCACGGCCGCCAGCCGCGATCTCGCCCGGGAGTTCAAGCTGGAGAGCCAACTGCACCTGGTCAATTGGCTGACCGGCCGCTTCGGGGGCGCCAACGGACGCGGCCTGCACTTCGACGCCGCCAGCATGGACGCGCAGGCGTTCTTCGCCGCGCTGCCCGCCGAGCAGCAGAGCGCGTTCCTGCGCAACGTGTACTACGCGGAGCTGAAGGCTGCGGGGCGTGAGTACACCGCGGTCGATGGCCCACGCGAGGGCAGCTACCTGCGCGGCCGCGAGGCGATCGCCACGCTGCTGCCGACCAAGGATGCCAAGGGGGGCGAGATCGCCTACCAGGGCGACCTGACCATGTTCAGCAGTGCGCTGTATTACGAGGGCGTGCTCGAATCGGCGGCGGGCCGCCGCCCGAAGCCGGGTCAGACCTACCTGAGCGAAGCGGACTGGATTGCCGCCGGTCGCCCCACCACCGGGGTGCGCTACTACCGTGTCAACGACGCCGGTATCCACACCGATTTCGGCGGCGACATCCATCTGCTGGTGCCCGGCGGTCGCACCCTGGTGGGCGTGGATGGTGGCTTCCTGCCGGGGGCCGGTTCCGGTGTGCTCACCCAGGGCGAGGGTGACATCAACATCTACTCGCGCGGCAGCCTGCTGCTCGGGCAGAGCCGCATCTTCACCACCTTCGGCGGCAACATCCTGGCGTGGTCGGCCGAGGGCGACATCAATGCCGGCCGCGGCAGCAAGACCACGGTGGTCTACACCCCGCAGCGCCGCGTCTACGACACCGTCGGCAACGTCGCGCTGTCGCCGAACACCCCCAATACCGGTGCGGGCATCGCCACCCTCAACCCGATCGCGGAGATTCCGCCGGGTGACATCGACCTGATCGCGCCGCTGGGCACCATCGATGCAGGCGAGGCCGGCATCCGCGTCTCCGGAAACGTCAACCTGGCCGCGCTGCAGGTGCTCAATGCCGACAACATCCAGGTACAGGGCAAGGCAGTGGGCATTCCGGTGGTCGCGGCGGTCAACGTCAGTGCGCTGACCTCGGCCAGCGCGGCGGCGAACACCGCAGTGCAGGCGGCGCAGGAGATGGTCAAGCGCCAGACCCAGCAGACCCGCCCCTCCACGATCAGCGTGCAGGTGCTGGGCTTCGGCAGCGAAACCAGCAGCGTGGCACCGCCGAAGCACGAGGACCGCTACGACCCGGACAGCGTGGTGCAGGTGGTCGGCATGGGCGAGTTGAGCATCGAGCAGCGCGCCCGCCTCGATGCTGCGACGACGAAGCGACAGTGATGACGACGTCTTTCCTGCCTCTGGCCAGCGCGCGTGGCCAACGCCATGCGCGCGCACGCAACTGGCTTGCCGGTGCAACGGCGCTGTTACCGCCGTCGCGCACGCTCACCTCCTGCGCATCTGAATCCCTTTCCGCATTGAGAAGCCACTGATGTCTTCAATCTCCCCGGCGCTGGCACGGGCATCCCTGCCACTGGGCCTGCTCTGCGCGATCTCGCTGGCCAACGCGCAGACCGCGCCTGCCGATGCCGACGCCGTCGCTGCCCCGATGGCGGCCGCGGCCGCCCCGGCTGCCCGCGTCAACATCAACGAGTACCTGGTGCGCGGCAACACCGTGCTCGGCGCGCGCGATATCGAGCAGGCGGTCTCCCCGCATCTCGGCCCGGACCGCACCCTGCAGGATGTCGAAGCGGCGCGCGTGGCGCTGCAGTCGGCCTATCAGGGCAAGGGCTACCAGTCTGTCTATGTGGATCTGCCCGAGCAGCAGGTCAGCGGCGGCGTGGTGATCCTGCAGGTCACCGAGACCCGCATCGGCCAGGTCAAGGTGGTCGGCGCCGAGCACAACGATCCCGCGCGCCTGGCCGAGCGCGTGCCGGCGCTGCAGGCAGGCGCCGTGCCGGACTTCGAACGCGCGCAGGCGCAGCTGACCGAACTCAACCGAGGCGGCAAGCGTCAGGTGGTGCCGCTGGTCAAGCCCGGCGCCGCTGAGGGCACGATGGATGTGGAGCTCAAGGTCGATGACACGTCCCCCTGGCGCTACGGCGCCACGCTCAACAACGACCACAGCGTGGACACCGAGCCACTGCGCAGCATCCTCACGGTCGGCCACGACAACCTCTGGCAGCGCGAGCACACCGCTTCGCTGACGTTCTTCGCCGCGCCGCAGGACCTGGACCAGGCCAACGTGTGGTCCGGTGCCTACGGTCTGCCGCTGGGCAGCCCGGACTGGATGCTGGATTTCTCCGGCTACCGCTCCGACAGCAACGTGGTGTCCACCGGCCAGACCAATGTCACCGGCAAGGGCCACGCGGTCGGCGTCAAGCTCAGCCGCACCTTCCCGATGACGGGCGCCTGGTGGCACCAGCTCTCGGCCGGTGTCGACTTCAAGGACCTGGACGAATCGGTCGCGATGGTCGGCCAGGCCTCGGATTTCGCCCCGCTCAAGTACGCGCCCGTGACCGTGGCTTACAGCGGCTTCCGCCAGGGCACCAGGCACCAGCTCAATGTCGGCGTGCAGGCGGTGTTCGGTGCGCGCAGCCTGTTCGGCTACGGCAGTACCGATGATGAGTTCGACTGGAAGCGCGCCTACGCCGATCCCAGCTTCTTCGCGCTCAAGCTGGAACTGAGCGACACCTACACGCTGGAGAGTGGTGCGCAGTGGTTCGCGCGGCTGTCGGCGCAGATGACCGACCAGCCGCTGGTCTCCGGCGAGCAGTTCGCCGCCGGCGGCATGTTCACCACCCGTGGCTACCGCTCGGCCGAAGGCATCGGCGATTACGGCGCGCTGGCCACGCTGGAATGGCGCACGCGCCCGCTCGGCCTGTGGGGCCTGCAGGACTGGCGCTTCTACGGCTTCCTCGATGGCGCCTGGCTGGGCCTGCGCCGGCCGCTGCCCGAGCAGGCCGACAGCGCCGCGATGAGTGCCATCGGCGTGGGCAGCAGCCTGCGCATCGGCGAGCACTACAACCTCCGCTTCGACTACGGCCGGACGCTGCGCGACGGCCCGACCACGACCAAAGATGCCAACCGCCTGCACCTGAGCGTCGGCGCCAGCTACTGAGCCTGACTTTCCCAAGCATTTTCCGGAGATACCGTCCATGCAACGCCTTCTTGCCCTCTTGTTGTTCTGTCTGAGCATGTCCACGCTCGGCGTCGCCCACGCCGAGACCGCGTGGTGGCAGGCCGACTGGAAGTACCGCAAACCGATCACGCTCGATGCCAGCCCCAACGGGGCCGCGCTGGGCGGCAATCTCGGCCGTACGCCCGTGCTGATCCGCCTGCACACCGGCAACTTCGCGTTCGATGGTGTTGCCGAGGGCGGCAACGACCTGCGCTTCATCGGTGCCGATGGCCACACCGTGCTCAACCACCAGGTGGAGCAGTACGACGCGGCGCTGGGCATGGCCCTGATCTGGGTGGATGTGCCTACGCTCAGTGGCACTGCAGCGCAGACGATCTGGATGTACTACGGCAACGCCGGTGCGCCGGCGGCGGCCAATGGCCAGCGCGTGTTCGATCCAGACTACAGCGCGGTCTACCACTTCGCCGACAGCGGCACCGAGGCACGTGACACCACGGCGTACGTCAACACGCTCACCGGTGAGTTCAAGCCCGCAGACGGCGCGATCATCGGCCGCGGTGCCCAGCTGGCCGGTGCGCCGCTGCATCTGCCCGGTGCGCCGTCACTCGCCGTTGCCGCCAACGGTGCGATGACCGTCTCTGCCTGGATCAAACCGGACCAGCTCGGCCCGGACCAGGCGATCTACGCCCGCCGCGAGGGCGGCAACGTCTTCCTCGTTGGCCTCGACAACGGCGTGCCTTACGTGCGCGTCAACGACCAGCGCAGCCAGCCGATTCCGGCGCTGGTGGCGGGCCAGTGGGCACACGTGGCGGTGACCAGCACCGAGAATGCGGTGATCCTGTACGTCGCCGGCCGCGAAGCAGTGCGTCTGGCCACCGGCCTGCCGGCCTTCACCGGTGAGGCCTTGCTCGGTGGCGATGCACCCGCCGCGGGTGCGGCGGGCGATGCGGCTGCCATTCCGGCCGCGCAGCCGTTCCTCGGTGTAATCGATGAAGTGCGTGTGTCCAAGGTGGCACGCCCGGCCACTGCACTGCTGGCCGATGCCACCGCGCAGGGTGCCGAATCGCGCCTGATCGCCTTCGGCGAAGACGAGCAGTCGGCGGGTGTGAGCCACTTCGGTTTCATCCTCAAGGCGATGCCGGTCGATGCCTGGGTGGTGGTGATCGTGCTGGGCCTGATGCTGCTGCTGTCGTGGGCGATCATGATCGCCAAGAGCCGCTATTTTGGCACCGTGGCCAAGGCCAACGAGGCCTTCACCGCCCAGTACAAGAAGGTCACCGGTGCACCGGTCGCCTCGCTGCAGGCGCTGGAACGTACCGGCAGCCTGGCCCCGCAGATCCGCGACAACTCCACGCTGTGGCGGCTGTACCGCATCGCCATGGACGAAATGGACGGGCGCGGCTCGCACCACCATGGCCTTACCGCCGCGGCGATCACCTCGATCCGCGCCTCGATGGACGCCGAAGTCACGCGCGAGACCGAGCGCATGTCCAAGCGCATGAACTGGCTCTCCACCACGATCGAAGGCGCCCCGTACATCGGCCTGTTCGGCACCGTGATCGGCATCATGCTGGTGTTTGCGGTGGCGGCGATGGCCGGCGCGGTGGACATCAACTCGGTGGCCCCGGGCATGGCAGCCGCCCTGCTGTGCACGGCTGCCGGCCTGGGCGTCGCGATCCCGGCGCTGTTTGGCTACAACTGGCTGGCCTCGCGCGCTGAAGCGATCGCGGCGGACATGTCGGTGTTCGTCGATGAGTTCACCGCGCGCCTGGCCGAAGAGTTCGATCGCACCGCACCGGCCGCCGCAGCGCGCCCGGCGCTGGCCTGAGGAGACCACCATGGCCAGGGCAAAGCGGTTCGGCATCAAGAAACGCGAGAAAGGCATCAACGTCACCCCGTTCGTGGACGTGCTGCTGGTGGTGCTGGTGATCTTCATCCTCACCAGCAACGCCACCATTCCCGGGATCGAGGTCAACCTGCCGAAGGCCAGTTCCAGCATGGCGCTGGAGAAGCCCAAGACCAAGGCGATCACGGTGGACAACGCCGGCCAGATCTTCCTGGACGCCTACCCGGTCAGCCTGGCCGAGCTGGAGGATCGCCTGCGCACGGAGAAGGCACTGAACCCGGATATCCCGGTGATCGTGCGCGGCGATGCGCAGGTGCAGTACGCGCGTGTGGTCGAAGTGCTCGACCTGCTGCGCAAGATCGAGCTGACCCAGGTCGGCCTGGTCACCGGCAAAGTGCAGGGGTGAGGGCGTGACTTCCCTCCACTCCCGCAGCGGTGACAGCGTGCCCGCGTGGCGCCGCTGGTGGCCCGTGGCGGCGTTGCTCGTCGGCCTGGCGGCCGTGGCGTTGCTCCTCTGGTACCTGCTGTTCAAGGACACCGCCAGTACGCGCCGGCCCGTGGCCGAGATCCCAATGGTGATGTTGCCGCCGCCACCGCCGCCGCCCCCACCGGAGCCCGAGCCCGAGCCGGAGGTGACCCCTGAAGAGGTCATGCCCGAGCCCGAGCCGCTGGACGAGGTGCCCAAGCCCACCGAAGAAGCGCCGACGCCCGACACCGCCGACCCGGTGACGATGGATGCCGACGCGCAGGCCGGCGGCGACAGCTTCGGCATCCAGTCCGGCTCGGGGGGCGGGCGCAGCGGTACCGGTGCCGGCGGCGCCGGCAATGCGAGCTACGGCCGTTACCTGGGCTACGTGCTGCAACAGGCCGTGGCACGCGACGCCAAGGTGCAGCGCCTGGCCTTCCAGCTGACCGTCAACGTCTGGCTGGACGAGGCCGGGCAGGTGACCCGCGTCGAGCTCGCGCGCGGCAGCGGCAACACCGAAGCCGATGAAGCGGTGCTGCAGGCGATCCGCGCGATCGGCCGCATCGACGAGCGGCCACCGGCGTCGTTGAGCTTCCCCGCGCGCGTGCTGGTGCAGGGCCGTCGTCCGGCCGGATGAGCTGCGCTGTCTTTCTTCTTCCCTGATCTTTCCTTTCTGCGAGCAAGCCGATGACCCGTTCAACCCTCCACTCCGCGCTGCTGGGACTCCGCAGCACCGCCATCGCCACCGGTGTCGCCCTGGTCCTGGTCAGCGGCGGTGCCCACGCCCAGGCCACGGGCGGCGAGAGCACCATGATCAAGCTGATCCGCGGTCTGATGGACAGCGGTGCGCTCAAGCCCGAGGCCGGCCAGGCGCTGTTGCTGGAGGCGCAGCGCGAATCGGCCGCAGCTCCCGCAGCGCCGGCGTCCACCGCGATCGCCGCGCAGCCCGGTGACGTGCGCGTGCCCTACATCCCGCAGACCGTGCGCGATGAGATCCGCGAAGAGGTCAAGGCCAGCGTCATGGCCGAGGCCAAGGCCGAGCGTTGGGCGGCGCCGGACCAGGTGCCCGAGTGGACCCAGCGCCTGCGCGTGCAGGGTGACGTGCGCGTGCGCAACGAGAGCCGCCTGTATTCCGAGCGCAACAGCGACATCGAAGTGGACTGGGCGCGGATCAACGCCGGCAACGGCTACGACGTCAACGGCAACACCAACCTGGATCTGCCGCCGCTGCGCAATACCCGCCAGGACCGCAACAATTCCTGGCGGATCCGCGCACGCCTGGGCGTGATCGCCGAGCTGGGCGAGCACACCCGTGCCGGCGTGCGCCTGGCGACCGGCAACGACAACGGCCCGGTGTCCTCCACCCAGACGCTGGGCGGTGGCCTGGCCAAGAAAGACGCCTGGCTCGACCAGGCATGGCTGTCGTGGTCGCCGGTGGCGGGCCTGGACATCCTCGGTGGCCGCTTCGGCAATCCGTACTGGTCCACCGACACGCTGTTCTCCAACGACCTCAACTTCGATGGCCTGGCGTTCAAGTACGCGCAGCCGATCGGCGATGACGGCCTGTCCTTGTTCGCCACGCTGGGCCTGACGCCGTTGGAGTACTCCTCCGACAGCTTCCCGAACACCAGCCAGGACAAGATGAAGAGCGACAACAAGTGGCTCAACGGCGCGCAGGTCGGCGCCGAGTGGCAGTTCGGCGATGCGCAGAAACTGCGTGCGGCGGTCGGCTACTACGATTTCCGCAACACCGCCGGCGAGTACTCGCAGCCGTGCGCGCTGTATGCCGGCGCGGACTTCTGCAGCAGCGACTGGTCGCGCCCTGCATTCATGCAGAAGGGCAATACGCTGATGCTGCTGCGGAACATCGCGCTCAATCCGCTCGACCCGGCCAACACCCCGATGCCGCAATACGTTGGCCTGGCCTCGGAGTTCGAACTGCTCGACCTCAACCTGGCCTGGGAAACGCCGTTGTTCGCGGGCAATGCCCTGCGCCTGGAAGGGCACGCGATCAAGAACCTGGCCTACGATCCCAACCGCATGTGGGAACGCGCGCAGGGCGGCATCGTCACCAACCTGGGCACTGCCGCCAACGGCGTGGCCGGGCCGCAGGACATCCAGAGCGGTGACATGGCGTACATGGCGCAGGCGACCTTCGGCCAGCTGGTGATGAAGCAGGCCGGCGACTGGAACCTGGCGGTGGGCTACAAACGCCTGGAAGGCGATGCGCTGCCCGATGCCTACAACGATTCCAACTTCCACCTCGGTGGCACCAATGCCAAGGGCTACTACCTGAGCAGCTCCTACATGTTCGACCGGAACGTGTGGCTGACCGGGCGCTGGATGGCCGCCAAGGAGGTCACCGGCGCCCCGTTGTCGATCGACGTCTTCCAGCTGGAAGTCAACGCAGGCTTCTGACCGACGCAACGCCTGTCTCCGGGAGGCGGCGTGCCGCCTCCCTTGCTGCCCCACATTGGATTTTCACCATGAACACCGACACTTCCCTCGCGCCGGATGCCGGCGACGACGTCGATGCCGATGCCGATGCCGTCTCGGCAGCGGCCGACAGCATCACGCCGCCGGCCAGCTGGCCCATGCTCTACCGCCGCCCGGTCGTGCTGTCGTCGCAGCTTCATGCCCACTGGCGCGTGCGCCAGACCGGCGCCGCGTTCGCCGCCGGCAGTCACTCGATTCCAGTGATGATCGGGGAATTCGCCGCGGCCTCGCGCGCGTATCCGCTGGTCTTCGCCGGTCCCGATCATCTGCCGATCGCCGTGCTCGGCCTGGAGGCGGAGCAGAACCGCTTCGTCATCGCCGACCAATGGCAGGCCGGCGCCTACATTCCCGCCTACGTGCGGCGCTACCCGTTCGTGTTCGCGCGCACCAGCGAGCCGGACGGCTACGTGCTGGCCATCGATGCCGATGCGGACATGATCGTGCAGGAGGGCGAGGAAGGGCTGCCGCTGTTCGAGGGCGACCAGCCTTCGGCGATGACGCGTCATGCCCTGCAGTTCTGCGAAGCCTTCACCCGCGAAGACATCGCCACCCGCGCCTTCAGTGCCGCCCTGGCCGAGGCCGGCGTGCTGATCGAGCGCCAGGCTGACGTGGTCCTCGCCGATGGCCGCCGCCACAGCCTGCAGGGCTTCCATGTCGTCGATCCCGCGCGTCTGGATGCGCTGCCGGATGCCACCCTCGTGCACTGGCATCGCCAGGGCTGGCTGGCGCCAGTGTATTTCCACCTGGCTTCGCTGGGTCGCTTCGCCGACCTCGCCACAGGCTGACCTGTTCTACCGGGGCGCCGTGCAGGTGCCGTCACTCCAGGCCGGTGGGAAGACCAGCCCTTCGAGTGGCGTCATCTGTGCGGCACCCGATCCGGTGCGTTCGCGCGCGGCAGCCGGCACGGCACTCCGTCCGAGCGCACAAAAGCGCGCCGCAGCGGAAATACCTGCAAGGGAAGATGGCGAGGATGGTGCGCCCGGAGGGATTCGAACCCCCGACCAATGGCTTCGGAAGCCACTACTCTATCCGGCTGAGCTACGAGCGCGTTGTATCCTGCATCCCGCCGGGCCGCCTGATGGGGCCACGGACCGCCGAAGCGGCGCGGGAGGAGCATTCTATCCGTAAACGCCGCGCAGGTCTGCCCCCTGCATCGATGCACCGGGCGGCGGCGCGCCCGGCCAGCCCAGGCGGTATCCTTTACCGATGGCTTACGAACGTTTTGAAGCGCCCGAAGCGGCGCCCCCGTCGCGCTGGCGGCACTACTGGAAGTTGATGCGCGCCGACCGCCCGATCGGCACCCTGCTGCTGCTCTGGCCCACCTGGTGGGCCCTGTGGCTGGCCTCCGGCGGGCTGCCCCCGCTGTGGACGCTGTTCGTGTTCACCGCCGGCGTCTGGCTGACCCGCTCGGCCGGCTGCGTGATCAACGATTACGCCGACCGCTGGCTGGACCCACACGTCAAGCGCACCAAGGACCGCCCGCTGGCCAGCGGCGCCGTCTCCGGCCGCGAGGCGCTGGCCCTGTTCGCCGGGCTGATGATCGTCGCCTTCGCGCTGGTGTTGACCCTGAACTGGCTCACCATCGGCATGAGCTTCATCGGTGTCTTCCTGGCCGCCAGCTACCCCTACCTGAAGCGCTACACCCACCTGCCGCAGGTCTACCTCGGCATGGCCTTCGGCTGGGGCATCCCGATGGCCTTCGCCGCGGTGCAGGGCGAGGTGCCGGTGATCGGCTGGCTGCTCTACGGCGCCAACATCCTGTGGTCGACCGCGTATGACACCTGGTACGCCATGGTTGACCGCGATGACGACCTGAAGATGGGCTCGCACTCCACCGCGATCCTGTTCGGGGATCTGGACCTGGTGATCCAGGGGATTCTCTACGCGCTGTTCCTGGGCACGATGGCGCTGGTCGGCCTGCGCGCCGGGCTGGGCGTCTATTACGGCCTCGGCGTCGGCGTGGCCGCCGGCCTGATCGCCTACGAGTTCTGGATCGCCCGCAAGCGCGAACGCGATCCGTGCTTCAAGGCCTTCCTGCACAACAACTGGGTCGGCGCCGCGCTGTTCGCCGGCATCGCGGTGTCGCTGGCGCTGCGCTGAGGGGGCACCCGACCAACGGTCGGGTGCTACCGGTAACGCGCACATGGGTAGTGCCGGCCGCTGGCCGGCACCCGACCACCTCGCGGAGCCGGGCAGCCCCCGGCACTACGACCATTAGGCGACTGACAGCGCCGTGGCCAGCGCCCAGAATCCCTCCCATTGAATGATCGGGGAGGGCGGGGCAATGAACACGTCGACGGTGGTACAGGACGGCTGGATGGCGCGCGCGGCGTTGCGCTCAGCCGCCTGGGCGGAAAAATGGTTCCCTGATGCGTACGTGTTCGCGGTGCTCGGCGTGGTCATCGTCGCGGCCGCCGCGATGGGCTTCGGCGCCACCCCGCAGGCCACCGCTACGGCATTCGGCGAGGGCTTCTGGAGCCTGATCCCCTTCACCATGCAGATGGCCTTCGTGGTCATCGGCGGCTACGCGGTGGCCACCGCGCCGATCGTCGCGCGTTTCATCGATCTGCTGGCCCGCGTCCCGAAAACCGGCCGTGGCGCGGTGGTCTACGTCGGCCTGATCAGTATGCTGGCCTCGCTGCTCAGCTGGGGCTTCTCGCTGGTGTTCGGTGGGCTGCTGGTCCGCGCGCTGGCCCGCCGCGAAGCACTCCACATGGACTACCGCGCCGCCGGCGCCTCGGCGTATCTCGGCCTCGGCGCGGTCTGGGCGATGGGGCTGAGCTCCTCGGCCGCCCAGCTGCAGGCCAACCCGGCCAGCATGCCGCCCGGACTAGTGGAAATCACCGGCGTGCTGCCCTTCACCGAAACCATCTTCCTGTGGCAGTCGATCGCGCTGACATCCGCACTGATCCTGGTGTCGCTGCTGATCGCTTGGCTGACCGCGCCCGGCGCCGCCACTGCGCGCACCGCCAAGGACTTCGAAGGCGCTGCCCGCGCCGAGGCCGAGCCGCTGCAGCCGCGCACCCGCCCCGGCGAGTGGCTGGAGTACAGCCCGCTGCTGACGGTGTTGCTCTCGCTGCTCGCGTTCGGCTGGTTGTTCGGCGAGTTCGCCAGCAAGCCGGTGGTGACCGCCATCGCCAACCTCAACACCTACAACTTCCTGTTCATCTCGCTCGGCCTGCTGCTGCACTGGCGCCCGCGCAGCTTCCTCAACGCCGTGGCCAAGGCCGTCCCCAGCACCACCGGCGTGCTGATCCAGTTCCCGCTGTATGGCGGCATCGCGATGATCCTCACCCACGCCACCGGCAGTGGCGATGAGACCCTCGCCCATCGCCTCTCCACCCTGTTCGTGCATATCGCCACCACCGACACCTTCGCGCTGGTGATGGGCGTGTACTCGGCCGTGCTCGGCTTCTTCGTGCCCTCCGGCGGCGGCAAGTGGATCATCGAAGCGCCGTACGTCATGCAGGCGGCCAACGAACTGAAGGCCCATCTGGGGTGGGCGGTACAGGTCTACAACGCGGCCGAGGCGTTGCCGAACCTGATCAACCCGTTCTGGATGCTGCCGCTGCTGGGCGTGCTCGGCCTGAAGGCGCGCGACATCGTCGGCTTCACCTTCATCCAGCTGCTGGTGCACATCCCGCTGGTGCTCGGCCTGCTGTGGCTGCTCGGCATGACGCTGACCTACGTGCCGCCGGTGATGCCGTGATCGTCATCTGCGCGTCATCTGCAGACGTTGGCTCAGCGATGCCCTGTTCAGTCGCACGGCGAGGCATTCTGTGGGAAGCGGAATAAGGGCATTCGAACCGTTCATATGCGGGTCAACGCCTACTGCGACATGGGGTCTGCACTCGCTGAAAAGGCGGGCGTGGAGACGTTGACGAATTCGTATACAAACCCCCACACGTCGTTAACCTCGCGCTGCAGAGGATGGCCCGGACCGCGACATTCCGTTTGCGGCAACCGGAGAATCGAGATGGCTCAGCAGAACCAGCAGAACCCGAATCAGCGCGGTGAGCAGCAGGAAGGTGGTCGCGGCCAGCAGCAGCAACAGCAGCAGGAACAGCAGCAGCGCAACCAGAACCAGCAGCAGGGCGGCCAGCAGGACGAGGAAGAGTGAGCCCAGCTGGCTGCTGTGTGAACTGAAGCCCCGCTCCGGCGGGGCTTCGTTCGTCCGGGCCTGCTCAGGCCGAGCGCAGGTGCCAGCCCAGTGCTGCGTCTTCGACCACCGCACCCGGTACCACGTCATGCAGCACCACGCGGATGCCGCGCGCATTCGGCAGCACCTTCTGCTCGGGGAACCAGCGGCGGGTGGCATCGACCACGATCAACAGGCCTTCGTCATCGCCCAGTGGTGCGAAGTGCGGCGTGGGCTGTGACAGAGGCTCCAGCCCGAAGGCGTTCTGTGCGTTTGCCTGCACTTCACCGACGTGTTCAGCGGGCAGGCCGACCTCGCTGATGCAGGTCATCTCGCTGCCGTGGAACCCGCCCTGGCACTCGCCCGCAGGCAAGCGTCGCCGCGCGATCAATTCCAGGATCAGGCCGTCCGGCCCGGTGAAATAGATCGATTCCGAATCCCAGCGGCCATCGAAGGTGAAGTGGTCATGGCCTTTCAGATCGCGCTGCAGGGTGGCGCGTGCTTTGAGCCAGTCGGTGGCCGCCTCGAAGCGATTGGCGGGCACGTTGAACGCCAGGTGCACACCGCCGACCGGGTTCGATCCTGCGGGTTGCAACTGCAGAGTGCTCCAGCCGATGCGCACGGCTGAGCCCTCGACCGGCAGCTGAAGTTCATCGCGGAAGTACGCCACGGTGGCGGCGACATCGGACACAGGGAGATCGATCTGATGGATGCGCATGGTGCGGGAGGCCTCGCGTAGATACGTCGAGATTCTGCTGGATAACCGAGGCGCGCGCTATGCGTTGATCTGATCAAATGGACACCGTCACAAGGGCATTTCCTACTTCATTACGCGGAGAAGACCGGCTACTCGCTTGGCTACGAAAGGCGTTGAATGTTCGACAACGCCTTCGCCCCTTCGCGGACATTTATCGGCAGGAGAATCAACCGCAATCCGCGGCGCTACACGGTCCATTACGGTTGTTGCTGTTTCGTAATGCCCATTTATCTGCGCAACTGAAATGCCAGTGCGCAGTGTCACCGACTGATTCGATAGACAATCAAGTCAGATCGGATTCTTCGTTTCATAATAAGGAGGTATCTCATGAATCGCGTACTCAATCTGCAGCGCCTAGCCCTGGACACCAATGCCGGCACGATGGGAAACAGCTCGGGTAGCTCGACGCACACCTGCTGCGGCGCCGGGAGCGTGGATCGTTAACCACCGCCTGTGACTGATGTGAATAATCGTGGGTGTGGAACGCACCCACGATTCAGACCTTCAGTGATCGGCGTCCAAGCTGGAGATCCTGCCTGACGGTGGGCAAGGTGAGAGGAGGAGCTCTCATCCCGGCGTCCTACCTGCGACGTGCGTCTCAGGATCGCTAGCCGGCGTATCCAGCCGGAGAGGGGACCGCTGCCCGATGTCCTTCCCGCAGCAGTGTTGGACACCGCTTGGCTCAATACATGGGTCAAGCGCCGAGCCCATTCAAGGAGCGCGCGCCATGGCATCTGAAAATCTGACACTGCGGGAACTTCGGCACGTAGACAAGATCACGTTCATCAATAGCGATGATCGCTTCTATGAGCCGGATTACGACCATTACACGCCGGGCGATGAGCTCGCCGCAATCGTGCGACCACTACTGGCAGCGCATGGGCGTGGTTGGGAAATTCGCCGGAAGAATGTTTGGTCGCACGTGACGCCTGGTGGCGATGCTCAGGTGCGCTCTCTTCCCATCCAAGGGTGGAAGATTCACCTGTCGGCGATCGAGGACAATTGCCGCGCCATGCTGGCTGACGCTGCGGCGCTGTTGCTGGAGCAGGATGTCCAGTTCAAGTTCGCGAACGATTGCCGGACGATGAGGATGATGACATCCAAGCGATGGCCCCGGGGAGGGTCCGGAAAGTTCATCACCGTCTATCCGCACACGGAGGGCGAATTCATCCAGGTGATCGAGGCGCTTTACCAGGCGCTTGGCGCCCGGACCGGCTCCTACATTCTGTCCGACAGACGCTACAAGGACAGCCGCTGCCTGTACTACCGCTATGGCGGCATCATTCAGGTGAGCCACTTGGACATCATGGGTAAGCGGATACCGATGCTAGTGGGGCCATCGGGAGAGCACATGCCTGACCGCCGGAACCCATACTTCGAGAGTCCGCCGTGGGCTCAGGATCCGTTCCCGAGTGATGAGGATGAAACTGACGACCGATCACTCAATGGGGGACGATATCTCGTCGAAAGCGCGCTGGGCTTCTCCAACACGGGAGGTGTCTATCTGTCGATCGAGCGCGCTACCGGCCGACAGGTGGTCATCAAGGAGGCGCGTCCTCATGTCGAGCTCTACGAGAACGGCGGGGATGCGACTACCCGTCTCAAGCGCGAGATGGAGAACCTGAGCATCCTGAGTTCCTTGGGTATCGCGCCAGCGGTCCTCGATACCTTCTGGGACTGGGAAAACCTCTACATGGTCGAAGAGTACGTCGATGCCCATGACATGCGTCAGGTCATGCTGCAGTTCTCTCCACTGATGAAAGTACGCCCGACGCTGGCGGATAGTGATGCGTTCTACGCGATGTACAGGGACATCTTCGTCAACATCATGCGTGCAGTTGATCTAGCTCATGGGGCGGGCATGGTGATCGGTGACTTGTCTCCTCCCAATATCCTTGTTGCCAAGAACAGTCTGGCAGTCCGCCTGATCGATCTTGAGGCCGCGTTTCGACCCGAGCTCGGAGAGTCAGAGGACATCCACACACCTGGCTTCCGGAGCAAGCTTAAGAGCCGGGCAAGGATCAGCAGCTACGAAGATGACAACTATGCCGTGGCTGCCATCATGATGTACGCCATGTTCCCGATCGTCGCCATGGCCTACATCAGAGATGATCTGTTCGATACAGTGCTGCCTGAGATTGTGTGGGATATCGGCTGGGAGGACACGCCCGTCATGGGGGTCATCCGTGACCTCGCACGAGGCAAGGTCAGCCTGAAAGAGGCGGAGGAACGGCTGCTGCAGCCGGTGAGCATTCGCCAGCCCTATGCCTCCAGAGCTGGTAGACGCCTTCCCGCTGACAGCGTGCTGAAGAGGCTGGCCGCCTTCATCCAAGTCAATTATCGCCTCGACCCGAATCACACGCTCTTCCCGTGCGATCCATTCGCGCTGGCGACAAACGGTAGCAGCCTTGGTTTTGGGTCATCAGGGGTGATCTACGCGCTCATCCGTGCCGGAGTGGAGGTGCCCCAAGCGGCATGGGATCGGCATCTCGCCGAGGTCTCTAGCCTGAACAGCCAGAATGCGGCGCCGGGATTCCTGACCGGCCTCGCGGGGATCGGTTGGGCGCACCTGGCAATGGGAGAGGCCGCCATTGGCCTCAGCTTTGTGGACCAAGCCAACAGGAGTGCGCAGAACATCACACATCCTTCCCTGTACTACGGGATGGCAGGCCTGGGCTTGGCCGATTTGGCCGCCTACGTGGTCTCTGGTCACCATCGCTATCTTGACCTGGCCCTGGAGCTCGCGGCACAGCTCGAGTCCTCCGCGCTTCGGAGCAACGACGGGCTGTATTGGGAAGACGATGGAGTCGTCCGAATCGGCTTTGGCTATGGACAATCCGGAATCGCTCTTTTCTTCCTTCGACTGTCACAGGCCGCCGGAGACCAGCGCTGGCGAACTCTGGGCAAGGCTGCCCTGTGCTACGACCTCGCTCATGGCCATGAGCTGGAGGCAGGGGTGACGACATTTGCCGCTGCTCCGGCAGGGATCACGACTTATGAGCATTACATTGAGCAAGGCACCGCCGGCATCGTCAAGGTGGCCATCCGGTACGGACTTTGGGAGACGGTGGATCAGCTCGTACTAGATCTGCACAGAAAGTACGCCGGCTTCGCAGGCCTCATGTATGGCTTGGCTGGCCTCATCGACACGCTGGTTGATGCCCACGTGTACTCCGGCAACCCCAAGTATCTGGAAATGGCCCAGCGTGCCTACCAAGGCCTTACCGATCTCTATGTTTTCGGAGACGACGACATGGCTGCGGTGCCTGGAGAGAACCTCTTCCGCATATCGTGTGATTATGCAACTGGAATGGCCGGGGTCATACGCGCCGTCCAGAGGCTCAGTGCTCCTGATGGCGATGACTTCTGCTTGGATGTCATGGACGGGCCACTGCTGAAGCGCATCGGTGCGCACGCTGTCCAAGCGTCTGCGTGATCGCGAGGAGCGCGCAATGAAATTCGCAGCCCGAGGACAAGGAGTGCAGGCTGCCTCCACTGCCAAGACTAGCGTGAGAGACTTCGCTTGTCTGTTGGGCGGCGATCGACGTGAATACATCGGCGTGACTGCTGCAGGTGTGCTGATCGGCGCTGCCGAAGGCCTGATTCACCCCTTGCTGATCAAGGCAATTCTTGATCATGCGTCGTCCAGCGGCGAAGTTGAAAGGGTGATTATCTTGGTGCTCGGCTATCTGGTGCTTGGCATATCCCTGAATGCTGGCGCCTACGCCACCTCGTTGTGGCAGCAACGCCTGGATAACAGGATCGTGAGGCGAATCAGTGCGGATCTGCTTGGAGCGTTCTACACCGAAAACTACCGTTGTTTCCTCCGCAATGGGGTCGGGCACTACGTATCGCGCATACGAGCGGATGTAAAGGATGGGTTGGTTCCGATGCTTGCGTTGGTGCGAGTGCTTGCGACGAAGATCTCCATGTTGCTGGCCCTGGTCTCCGCATTGATCCTCATCTCCTGGCAAGCATTTGCCGTGCTGGTGGTCATCATTCCCGTGGCGACAGTCGTGAGCTTGTCTGTCGGCAACAGAATCCGCCACCTGACATCGACCGAGCGGGAAAATGAAGCCGACGTGCTCGGTCTGCTGACCAAGGCCGTTGGAAGCATCAAGATGGTTTGCGGCTTTGGGCTTGTGAACAAGACGGTCAAGGAATTCGATAACGGTATGGGCGTATTGCTTGATACCGGCTACAAGCGATTCAAGGCCGTCCGCACCCTGCAGGGTGCCAGTGACCTGACCATGGTGCTGTCGGATGTCTGCTCGATCTTTGTTGGCGCATTGTTCGTCCTTCAGAGAAAGATGACGTTCGGCTCATTCATTGCCTTCATGAATTCATTCTGGCGGGCCGCGACGACATTGATCGCGATCTTCAAGCACTGGGCCGAGCTCCAGAGCCATGGCGCAACCGTTCATCGGATCACCCAATTCCTTCATGGTCACGAGACGCCTAATTTCGACGTCAGCGACGGCGTGATCGCCATGGATGTTGGCTTCTCCTACAACGCGGCCGACGTGCTGCGGAATGTATCGGTGGCCTGGAAGGCCGGGCGCCGCGTTCTGATCACGGGCGACAACGGATCCGGGAAGACAACGTTTGCCAACATTCTGGCAAGATGCCTGTACCCGACGCAGGGGGGCGTTTCGCTTCCTTCCCGGATCAGTGCCGCTACGCTGCCACTTGCATTTCCACCGCTGAGGGTTGGACAGCTTGACGTCGAGCAGCGCCTGCTCCAGTCCTTTAGCCTGGACTGTCCGGAAATCCTAACGGCCTATCCCGACCAGCTGTCAGCCGGGCAGCAGCAGAAGCTCGCATTGGCCATGGTGCTCAGCAAAGCAGCGGATCTTTATGTGCTGGATGAGCCCCTCGCAAACCTGGATACCAGCGCTCAGGACGTCGCGATGCGAGAGATCATGGCATGGACCGAAGGCGGAACCCTAGTGATGATCATGCATGGCGGCAGCCGGTTCCGAGACCTCTTCGACGAATGTCACCACCTTGGGTCGCTGGAGCAGCCCTCACCGAGTGTGTTCAGCCCCGACCAACCGCGGGCGACGTCAGGAAGGCAGAGAACCTTAGTGGCGAACCACGGAAATGCTTCATGATGATTTTCTACTACGTCAAGGTCGCTCTGCGCAACGCAGCGAGAAGCAAGGTCGTCACCGGATTGATGGTTCTGGCGATCGCCGTCGGTATTGGTGCCTGCATGGCTACGCTGACCGTCATGCGCCTGCTGTCGGGCGATCCACTTCCGGGAAAGAGTGCCCGCATCTTCTACCCTCAGGTCGATGTGAACCCTGCTTCCAGAGGACGCGAGCCGTACGACGTACTGGATTACCGGACTGCCCACGATCTGTGGTCGTCCAGCCAGGCCGACAGGCAGACGATGGTCGTGTCGAGCCCGGTGAAAGTACGATCAGATCTGACCGGTACCGTTCCATTGATGGTGTCTTCGACCTCGACCACAGCGGACTTTTTCCCGATGTTCGAGGTGCCGATTCAGTACGGGCGAGCGTGGACGCAGGAGGACGATAGGCGGCGCAGCCGGGTAGTTGTCATATCCGATCGCCTGAATCGGCAACTGTTCGGAGGTCGTGACAGCGTCGGTCAGACCCTCAGTGTCAAAGATGCGAAGCTGCAAGTGATAGGCGTGCTCAAGCCATGGCGCCCTGCGCCCCTGTTTTACAAAATCCGAGGGGGGCGCTTCTCTGGTGGCAAGACCTCAGGATTCTATGGCGCAGCCGATGATGTCCTTCTCCCGATGTCAGCGAGCCTTGAGATAAACGAAGGGGACTTCCAGCCCTTTACGTGCTGGGCCGCCCCAGAGCGCAGCGGCGTCCTGCAGGGGTCACCGTGCGTGGCGGTCGGTGTATGGGTGGAGCTTGGCAGTCGGGAGAAGGTCGCAAACTACCGTCGCTATCTCGCCAACTATGCCAGCGAGCAGAAGCGCCTGGGTCGTATTGCGCATGACCAGAACACTCGTATGCCATCGCTGATGGAGTGGCTGGACTTCAATCGCGTCGTACCCAGTGATGTGAAGGTTCAGGCCGTTCTGTCATTCGCATTTCTCATCATCTGCCTGGCGAATGTCGTGGGCCTGTTGCTGGCCAAGTTCATGAGGCATGGCGGAGAGATTGGACTGCGGCGGGCGTTGGGAGCGAGCAGGACAGCGGTGTTTACGCAGTGCCTTGTGGAGGCGGGGGTCATTGGCATCATTGGTGGGGTCGCTGGCCTGCTTCTGACTCTGTTCGCCTTATGGGCGATTCGCACCCAGCCGGTGGCATACGCAGACCTGATACGCCTGGACGTCACCATGTTCATCGCTACGTTTGTCCTGTCTTTGGTGAGCAGTTTGCTGGCCGGTGCCCTTCCGGCCTACCGGGCCAGCTCGATCCAGCCAGTGGCCCAATTGAAGCTGCTATAGCGGAGTCCATCATGCAAGTGGGAATCATCGTCGCCGCCCTGCGAAAGCATCGATTGGCCACGTTTCTGATAGCAGCGGAGATTGCACTGGCATGCGCAGTGCTCTGCAATGCAATCTTCATGTTTATGGAAAGACGTCGGGCACTGAATTTGGACAGCGGGATCCAGGAGTCTGCGCTTGGTGTCGTTCAACTCTCTGGTTTCAGCTCGGACAACGCCAATGACATCAATGCCCGTGTGACGAGTGCCCTCAGGGCGATTCCCGGTGTCGAGTCGGTGGGGGTGATAAGCGCTGTGCCTTTTGGAGAGCCGGGAATCCGGGCCGGCGTGAGCACCGACGAGGAGCTGGAGCAACCTGGTGGCGTGCTGGATTTCTACCTGGGAGACTCCGCTGCGCTCCAGGCGTTGAGCTTGAGGCTTGTCGCGGGCAGGATGCCAGAGCCGGCGGAGTACACGCCTGTTGCTCAGTACGTCCCTTCGAATGCGCCCGTGCTGATTACCCAACAATTGGCGGAGCGCTATTGGCCCGGCCAGAGCGCCGTGGGGCGGAGCCTGTGGGCGTTGGATACGCGATTCACTGTCATCGGCGTCGTCGAGCATCTCATCATCTCGCAACCCGGCGGTGGCGAGGCCTTGGGAAATGATTGGTCCCTCTTCGTGCCAGCAAGTCCTGGGCCATACCTTGCAGGACGTTACATCGTTCGAGCAATGCCCGACGATCTCCCGCGGGTATTTGGCCAAGTAGCAAGGGTGGTGTCATCTGCCGCCCCTGATGTGGTCTTCGATCAATCCGCCAGTCGAATGTTGACTGAGCTCCGTACAGAGTTCTTCCATGACGCAACGGTAATGATGGGACTTCTGGCGGGCGTCATCGCCGCGCTCCTCGGTGCTACTGCACTCGGCATCGGCGGGTTGGCGAGCTACTGGGTGGAGCAGCGCCGCAAGCAGATCGGGATCCGCCGCGCATTGGGAGCAACACGATGGGACGTGCTTCGCTACTTCCAGATCGAAAATTTCATGATCGTGAGCGTCGGCGTCGCCGCAGGCCTGGTGCTGGCCTACGGACTGAATCTGGCGCTGATGCGCTTCTATGAATTGCCCCGGCTGCCCGCGATGTACTTGCCACTTGGCGCCGCGGCGCTATGGATACTCGGCCAGTTCGCAGTACTTGCGCCGGCGCTGAAGGCATCGATGATCACGCCTGTTCAGGCGATCCGGTCGTTCTGAATTGATCTAAGGGCGCCTGAAAGGCGTCTCCCTAAAGCGCGAGGCGGAAAATGTTGAGAATGCAGGGATTGAGCAAGATCTTTCAGGTCGAACATGTGCGAACGCATGCCTTGAGGGAGGTTGACCTTCACGTAGGCGAAGGGGAGTTCCTCGCTGTTACCGGTCCCTCGGGCTCTGGCAAGTCCACATTGCTCAACATTGCTGGTCTTTTGGAGGATGTGACGACGGGTACGTACACACTGGATGGCCGGGATGTGTCCAGACTCAGTGACGGCAATCGAAGTCGGATCAGGAATGAAAAGGTTGGTTTCATCTTCCAGGGCTTTAATCTGATCCCTGATCTGACACTCTACGACAATGTCGATGTGCCCTTGAGGTATCGCGGACTCGGCGTGAAAGAGCGCACTGAAAGAATCATCCGCGTACTGCAGCGTGTCGGCCTCGGCTCCCGAATGCATCACTTTCCACGAGCACTGTCTGGTGGACAGCAGCAGCGCGCAGCCATCGCGCGAGCGTTGGCTGGCCGCCCGCGGCTCCTGTTGGCGGATGAGCCGACAGGCAATCTGGACGGCGAAATGGCGGGAACTGTCATGGAGCTGCTGCAGGAGATCAACGCTGGCGGCGCCACGATCATCATGGTCACCCATGATCCTGATCTCGCCCTGAAGGCGACCAGAAACGTGCACATTGTGGACGGTACCCTCAGTGACAGATTCAGGCCCGATGTGAATCTTGTGGTCGCTTAGCCGCTTAGCCGCTTAGCCGCTTAGCCGCTTAGCCGCCTGACGGCTTTGCCGGCTACCGGCAAGCTGACGGATCGGACTCCGCCGGCTTGTGCCGCATCACGTCCCCCCACCCCGATCCAACTGCCGATACCCGATCGCCTCCGCCACATGCGCGGTCTTGATCTCCTCCTGATGCCCCAGATCCGCCAACGTCCGCGCCACTCGCAGGATGCGATGCATCGAGCGCGCCGACAGCTGCAACCGTTCCACAGCATCCTCCAACAGCTGCTGATCCTCCCGCGACAACCGGCAATGCGCGCTCAGCTCGAACGGCAGTAGCTGGGCATTGGCCTTTCCGCTGCGCAGCAGCTGCACCTCCCGCGCGGCCACCACCCGGGCGCGAACACTCGCGCTGTCTTCGCCCAGCGGCGCGTCATCGCGCAGCTCGCGCGGGTCCAGCCGCGGCACCTCGACGTGCAGGTCGATGCGGTCCATCAACGGCCCGGAAACCCGCCCCCGGTAACGCTGGATCACCTCTTCGCTGCAGAGGCATCGGCCACTGCGATCGCCGGCCCAGCCGCACGGGCAGGGGTTCATCGCCGCAACCAGCTGAAACCGCGCGGGAAAGCGCTCCGTCCTTGCCGCGCGGCTGACCACGGCCACCCCGGATTCGATCGGCTCGCGCATGACCTCCAGCGCGTGCCGGCTCCACTCCGGGAGTTCGTCCAGGAACAAGACCCCGTTGTGTGCCAGTGAGATCTCGCCTGGCCTGGGATGCGAGCCGCCGCCGATCAGCGCCACCGCGCTGGCGGTATGGTGCGGCGCTCTATAGGGCCGCTGCCGCCAGCGCCCCGCATCAATGCCCTGGCCGCTGCATGAGGCAATGGTTGCCGCTTCCAGGGCCTCGAGCTCGCTGGCCGCGGGCAGGATGCCGGGCAGACGCGACGCCAGCAGCGTCTTGCCGCAGCCCGGCGTGCCGAGCAGCAACAGGTGGTGCCCGCCGGCCGCCGCGACTTCCAGCGCCCGTCGGGCCTGCAGCTGGCCGCGCACATCGCGCAGGTCGGGAATGCTGACCGGCACCGTGGCGGCGGCCACAGCCGGCGGCAGCGTGCCGCTTTCAAGGGCGCTGCAGACTTCCAGCAGCGTCCGGGCGATGCGTACGTCGGCATGCTGGGCCAACGCAGCCTCTTCACTGTTGGCGGCAGCCACGATCAGGCTCCGGCCGTCCCGGGCGGCCGCAATCGCGGCAGGCAGGACACCGTCTACACCGCGCAGCTCGCCGGTGAGGGCCAGTTCGCCCAGGAATTCGTACTTGTCCAGGGATTGCGCATCGATCTGGCCACTGGCGGCGAGGATGCCGAGCGCGATCGCCAGATCGAATCGGCCCCCTTCCTTGGGCAGATCAGCGGGAGCCAGGTTGATGGTGATGCGCCGCTGCGGAAACTCGAACCGCGCGCAGATCAGCGCGGCACGCACGCGGTCGCGCGATTCCCGCACGGCCGCAGCGGGCAGCCCGACGATCTGGGTGTGCGGCAACCCGCCGGAAAGGAATACCTCGATGCGCACGGCGGGGGCTTTTACACCGGCGCGGGCACGGCTGTGCACCAGCGCGAGGCTCATGCGGTTGTTTCCGGGGTCTGCGGCATGCCGAACACAATGGCAGCACATGGATAACCCCATCCATCAGCGCTTGCCGCGCCACGGGGTAGGCAAGCACCGCCACCGTATCCGGTACTGCCGCTAGACTGGATGCCCCCACGCACCACGCCGTCGAACACCATGGATATGCACCACCGCTCCGGCCCCATCGAACTGGTCGCCATCGACATGGACGGGACCCTGCTCGATCCCGCACACACGCTCACGCCCCGGGTCATGCAGGCCATCGCCCGCGCCCGCGCGCAGGGCGTGCAGGTGGTGCTGGCCAGCGGTCGCCCGGTGTCTGGCATGGCGCCGTTCCTGCAGCAGCTGGGTATCCAGAGCGAGCAGGACTACTGCATCGCCTGCAACGGCGCGCTGGTGCAGAACATCGGCAGCGGCCAGCGCGTGGTCGAGTTTCCGCTGAGCTTCGAGGACTTCGTGTTCTGCGAGCGGATCTCACGCGAACTCGGTATCCACTTCCAGGCGCTCGATGGTCGGCGCATGTACACGCCCAACCAGGACATCAGCCACTACACCGTGGCCGATTCGCACCTGTCGAACGTGCCACTGTCGTATCGCCGGGTGGCGGACATGGACCCGGCGATGCAGTTCATCAAGCTGATGATGATCGATGAGCCGGAGGTGCTGGATGCCGCCATCCAGCGCCTGCCGTCGGAACTGACAGATCGCTTCGCGGTGCTCAAGAGCGCGCCGTTCTTCCTGGAAGTATTCGATCACCGCGCCGGCAAGGGACCGAGCCTGGAAAAGCTGGCCGCGCACCTCGGCGTGGACCGGGCCAACGTGATGGCCGTGGGCGACCAGGAGAACGACCTGACCATGCTGCAGTTCGCCGGAACCAGCGTCGCCATGGGCAACGCGATTCCGGCGGTGAAGCAGACCGCGCGCTTCGAGACGGCGACCAACGCCGAGGACGGCGTGGCGTTGGCGATCGAGCGGTTCGTGCTGCAGGACGCCTGACGCGCGTCAGCGCAAGCCCGGCTTACTCGCGCGGCGCAGCCGATCCGCCACGTGCTTCCAGCTCGGCCACCGTCTTCTCCAGCGCCTCCAGCTTCTCGCGGGTACGCAGCAGCACGGCGCGCTGCACGTCGAATTCCTCGCGGGTCACCAGGTCCAGCTTGCCCAGGCCGGCCTGCAGCGCGGTCTTGAAGGTGGCCTGCAGTTCTTCGCGCGACTGGCGCAGGCCCGGGGGGACCATGTCGCTCAGGCGGCGGGCGAGGTCATCGAGGTGGTTGAGGTCGATCATGGTGCGGCTCCGCAGGGTATGCGCCAAGGATAAGCCGCCACGCTGCCGGCGGCACTGACCGCGCGCATCGCGTTCACCGGCGGACAGGCGTTATCCTCGCAGCCTGAGAGACAGGAGTGCAGACGGATGAAGATGGTCATGGCGGTGGTCAAGCCGTTCAAGCTCGACGACGTGCGCGAAGCGCTGGCCGAGCGCGGCGTCACCGGGATCACGGTCACCGAGGTCAAGGGTTTCGGGCGGCAGAAGGGCCACACCGAGCTCTATCGCGGGGCGGAATACGTGGTCGATTTCCTGCCCAAGGTGAAGATCGAGGTGGCCGTCGTCGACAATCAGGTCGAAGAGGTGGTGGAAGCCATCGTCAAAGCCGCCGGCACCGGCAAGATCGGCGACGGCAAGGTGTTCGTGTACGACCTGGGCAGCGTGGTGCGCATCCGCACCGGTGAACTGGACGCCGACGCGCTGTAACGCGCGCCGGCTTGCCCATGGGCGCATGGGCAAGCGCTGTCAGGCGTGGCCCTTGAACCAGCGGTAGAAGCGCTTCCAGGCCACGCGTACGCCGGCCACCCAGCGCGGGTCGGCCACCTGGGCGGCCTCGGAGGCGCTGGGGCGCTCGCCGGTCAGGCGCTGGCGCATCTTCAGCAGGTTCTTCATGTCGCTGCGGCGCAGCTGGCGCGAGACCGGGTGCACCGGCAGCCAGCGCGGGCTGCGCCAGGCCGAGGTGAAGTCCACCAGCACCGGCACGCCCCCGCTGACCATCACGTTGGTGCCATGCAGATCGTTGTGGGTGATGCCGGCGGCATGCAGGCGGGTCAGGGCGTACTGCAGCTGCTCGAAGACCTCGATGCCGACCGACTGGGCCGCGCTGAGGGTCTGGCCGGGAATGAATTCCATGCCCAAGGCTAGGCCACCGATGGTGCCAAGCAGGGCCGGCGCATGCTTCCAGCCACTCAGGCGCTGCAGGATGCGCGCTTCGCGGCGGACCAGCAGGCGCGCGATCGGCGACAGCGGGGTGCCGCGGTAACGGGTGTAATCCTTGACCACGGCCGGCTGCCCGTTGAGGCAGGTCCGGTAGACGTCGGGTTCCAGGAGGCGTTCGCCGCGCTTGAGCAGCTCGGCGGGGGCGGTGTCATCGACACACGAGGCAACGATTGTGTTCATAGGGGTCTGTGCGACCCGGCGGTCGGCGCAATGCGTCAGGCGTACCGGTGCTGCTTATGGTGGGAACTAAAGATTTCGTTAATTTTAGTACTGGCCAGTACACGAATCCAGATGATGTCGGAGAAATGTCGTAGCCCGGGGTGGAACAGTTCGTCACGCTGAAGCGGACAATCTTGTATCGTTTGGAATAATTTCGTTCTATATCAGCGGGTTGCTGGCGATCACCGGGGAGTGCGGGGCAGGCAACGCTGCCGTGCGTCCAACGCAGCAGGCGGTTGCACGGGTCACCCGGCGCTGAACATCGCCCAGCCCGTGCTTGACCGCGACGCAGGCGCTGCGGACCATATGCTGTTGCTCGCGACATCGGCGGCCGCCCCTCCCCGGCACGTCCCCGCCTCCTGCCGCCCTATCGATGCCGGTCACTGCCGTGCATCGCCCCCACCATTTCGGGTCCGGCCATGCCGGAGGAAGACTGATGATCAAGATCGTGCTGGCAGGGCTGTTCATCGCCTGCGTGCTGTACATCCATTACCGCGGCAAAGTGCGTGCGCGCTGGTCGCGGCAGCTGCTGGACCACTCCAGCTTCATGGCCCCGATCAACGTGATCATGTACGCGTTCTCGAAGGTACCGACCACGCCGTTCCTGGATCCGGGCAAGGAATTCCCGCAGCTCGAGCCGCTGCGCCAGAACTGGCAGATGATCCGCGACGAAGCGCTGGCCCTGCGCGACGCGGACAAGATCGCCGCGTCCAGCACGTTCAACGATGCCGGCTTCAATTCGTTCTTCCGCCGCGGCTGGAAGCGGTTCTACCTGAAGTGGTACGGCCCGTCGCACCCGTCGGCCAAGACGCTGTGCCCGAAGACCACCGCGCTGCTGGAATCGCTGCCGGACGTGCGCGCGGCAATGTTCGCCCAGCTGCCCTCGGGCAGCGAACTGCGCCCGCACCGCGACCCGTTCGCCGGCTCGCTGCGCCTGCACCTGGGCCTGACCACGCCCAACGACGATGGCTGCTACATCGTGGTGGATGGCATCAAGAAGAGCTGGCGCGATGGCGAGTGGATGATGTTCGATGAGACCTACATCCACCACGCGCACAACGAGACGCCCGACGACCGGGTGATCCTGTTCTGCGACATCGCCCGCCCGCTGCGCTTCGGCCTGCCGGGCCTGTTCAACCGCGCGGTGGCGTCCACGCTGCTGGCCGGTGGCGCCTCGCCGAACCTGCCGGGCGACCCCACCGGTGGGGTCAACAAGGCGTTTGGCGGCGTGTACAAGGTGCGGCTGAAGGCCAAGGCGCTGCGCGAGCGCAGCGTGGTGGCCTACCAGGTGATCAAGTGGGGCCTGGTGCTGGCGGTGATTGCCGGGATCTGGGCGATCTGAGGCCAGGGGTTCAGGGGGTTGCCGGCCAGCGGCCGGCACTACCGGAAACGCAAAAAACCCGCGCTGTCGCCAGCGCGGGTTTTTTGTTGCCGCATCACATCCCGGTAGGTGCCGACCGTGGGTCGGCACGCCTCCGGTCAGCCCTTCAGGGCCGCCGCCACGAACGGCGGCGTCACCAGCACGCCGGTGTGCAGCGCGGCGGTGTAGTACAGCGTGTCGAACGACTTGCCAGCCGAATCGGCCTGGCGGAAGTCGAAGCTGCTCTCGCCCTTGCGGGCCAGGGTCACGCTCCACCAGCCGGTCGGGTAGCACGGCTGCGGGAACGGCAGGGTCTTGAACGAACCAAAGCCGGCCTTGCCCATCTCGGTGCGCATTTCGTTGATCAGGTCCAGCTGCATCAGCGGCGATTCGGACTGCTGCACCAGGATGCCGTCGTCCTTGAGCGCCTTGAAGCAGCTCTCGTAGAACGCCTTGTTGAACAGGCCTTCGCCCGGGCCCACCGGGTCGGTGGAGTCCACGATCACCACGTCCACGCTGCCGGCCGGGCAGTTGGCCATGTAGGCCACGCCGTCATCGAACATCAGCTCGGCGCGCGGGTCGTCGTTGGAATCGCACAGCTCCGGGAAGTGCTTGCGGGCCATCACGGTGACCTGCTCGTCGATATCGCACTGGGTCACGCTCTCCACGCCCGGGTGCTTGAGCACTTCGCGCAGGGTGCCGCAGTCGCCACCGCCGATGATCACCACGCGCTTGGGCGCGGCATGGGTGAACAGCACCGGGTGGCTGATCATCTCGTGATAGAAGAAGTTGTCCTTGCTGGTCAACATGATGGCGCCATCGATGGTCATCAGGTTGCCCCAGTCGGTGGTCGCGAAGATCTCGATCTTCTGGAACGGCGACTGCACTTCATCCAGCTTGCCGGTCAGGCGGTAGCCGATGGCCGAGCCGGTGCGCTCGAAATGCTCGATGTACCAGTTGTTGTTGTCAGTCATGGAGTAGCAGTCCTGTTCGGAAGGGTATTGGAGCCGGGCTGGCGGCGGTGCCGCGTGGCGCAAGCCACGTCCGGACGGGTTGCCCGTTCAGGTTTGAAGCCTGAGCACGGGCGCGGGCGCGCATGATAACGGAGCTGTCGCCACATAGGCGTTATCATGCACCCCCTTTTTTACCAACCAGGCCCACTGAAATGACCGATTGGTCCCTCGACCAAGCCCGCAAGACCTACTCGATTCCGCATTGGGCGGATGGCTACTTCGACGTGGATCAGGCAGGACACATGGTGGTGAGACCGACTGGCCAGGACGGCCCGGTGGTGTCCTTGCCCAAGATCGTGGACGCCGCCCGCGAGGCCGGCGCCAAGCTGCCGCTGCTGGTGCGCTTCCCGGACATCCTGGGCCAGCGCCTGGGCAAGCTGCAGGCCGCGTTCGCGCAGGCCCAGGCCGACTGGGAGTACCCGGGCGGCTACACCGCCGTGTACCCGATCAAGGTCAACCAGCACCGTGGCGTGGCCGGCACCCTGGCCAGCCACCACGGCGAGGGTTTCGGCCTGGAAGCGGGCAGCAAGCCCGAGCTGATGGCCGTGCTGGCGCTGTCGCGCCCGGGCGGGCTGATCGTCTGCAATGGCTACAAGGACCGCGAGTACATCCGCCTGGCCCTGATCGGCCGCAAGCTGGGCCTGCAGACCTTCATCGTGATCGAGAAGCCGTCCGAGCTGAAGCTGGTGCTGGAGGAATCCAAGGCGCTGGATGTGAAGCCGGGCCTGGGCGTGCGCATGCGCCTGGCGTCGCTGGGTGCGGGCAAGTGGCAGAACAGTGGCGGCGACAAGGCCAAGTTCGGCCTGTCCCCGCGCCAGCTGCTGGACCTGTGGAAGTCGCTGCGCGACACCAAATACGCCGACTGCCTGAGCCTGCTGCATTTCCACATGGGCTCGCAGATCTCCAACGTGCGCGACATCGCCAACGGCATGCGCGAAGCCACCCGCTACTTCGTGGAACTGTCGCGCCTGGGCGCGAAGATCACCCACGTGGACGTCGGTGGCGGCCTGGGCGTGGATTACGAAGGCACCCGCTCGCGCAGCTTCTGCTCGATCAACTACGGGCTGAATTCGTACGCCAGCAACATCGTGCAGCCGCTGGCCAATGCCTGCGAAGAACACGGCCTGACCCCGCCGCGGATCGTCACCGAGTGCGGCCGCGCGATGACCGCGCACCACGCGGTGCTGATCGCCAACGTCTCCGAGGTGGAAGAGGCGCAGGAAGGCCGCGTGCCGGACCAGCACGACGACGAGCCGGCGGCGATCCGCCACCTGCGTGAGATCCACGCCGAGCTCGATGAGCGCCCGGCGGTGGAGCTGTTCCAGGAAGCGCAGCACTTCCATGCCGAAGGCCTGTCCAGCTATGCGCTGGGCCAGATCGACCTGCCGCAGCGTGCGCGCATCGATGACCTGTTCTACGCCATCGCCCATGCGGTGCGTGCGCGCCTGAGCTACGACGAGAAGAGCCATCGCCCGGCGCTGGACGAGTTGAACGAACGCCTGGTGGACAAGTATTTCGTCAACTTCAGTGTGTTCGAGTCGATTCCCGATGCGTGGGCGATCGACCAGGTGTTCCCGATCGTGCCGATCGAGCGCCTGAACGAACAACCGCAGCGCCGCGGCATCATCGCCGACATGACCTGCGATTCCGATGGCATGGTCAAGACCTACGTCGAGAACGAGAGCCTGGACAGCTCGCTGCCGCTGCACGCGCTGAACCCGGGCGAGAGCTACCGCATCGCGTTCTTCATGGTGGGCGCGTACCAGGAAATCCTGGGCGATATCCACAACCTGTTCGGTGATACCGATGCGGTGGAAGTGCTGGCCGATGCCGATGGCTACGCGATCACCCAGCAGCGCCGCGGCGACACCACCGATGTGATGCTGGATTACGTGGGCTACAGCCTGGCCGACCTGCGTGCCAGCTATGCCGAACGCGTGGCGGCGGCGAAGCTGTCGCCGGAGCGCGCGCAGGAGCTGTCCGAGGCATTGGAAGCGGGTCTGACCGGCTACACCTACCTGTCCGACGAGCCCCTGGCGTAAACCGGTGGCGACGGGTGATGGCCTTCGGGCCTCACCCGGCCGTCCGTAGCGTCGGGCACTGCCTGGCGGCCCCCCCAAGGCACCTGGAAACCCCATGAGCGCCCGCGCGATCTTTCATCTGTTCCTGCTGCGGCCGTGCCGGCGCTGCTGGCGTGGATGTTCTGGCGCAAGCGTTTCATGTCCGCCTGGGTGCTGATGCTGCTGGGCTGGATCATCGATCTGGACCATCTGCTGGCCGACCCGATCTACGCCCCTAACCGCTGCAGCATCGGTTTCCATCCGCTGCACACTGCACCGGCGATCGCGGTGTATGCGGGGCTGTGTGTACCGAAGAAGACGCGCCTGTTCGGGATCGGGCTGATGATCCACATCGTGCTGGATGCCATTGATTGCTGGTGGATGCACCAGACCCGTTGAACCACCGGTCCCCCGGTAGAGCCGACCGTTGGTCGGCTGACGCAAACCTGGACGCGTTAGGGGGCTCGCGAAAAACAGCCGAACAACAGTCGGCTCA